>JAFSFD010000024.1 GCA_017435365.1 Akkermansia sp.
CGTTGTCGGGGCACGGGACTTCAGTCCCGAAATAACGGTGCTTCCAATCGGGACTGAAGTCCCGTGCTCCGACAGAGTTCCCCCACAAATTCCAATTTGTCGTTGAGTCCAAGCAATATTCTTTAATTGCCGGAGCAATAAGAAAACCCTGCCTTATGGCATGGGCGCGGCCGGGGCTTCCTGCAGTGCATTCAGCGCAGTCAGGGTTTCATCCACGATGGCGCGGGCATTCTTCACATCCTGGGCGTGAATGTAGTACTGGCTGCTGCGTTCGACAGTGAAGATGGCCGCAAGGCGGGTGTTCATGCTGTCGACAATGGATGCTGCCGCTGGGGATTCCTTGGCGCGTTCGCGCAGAATCCGGATTTTCTCGTACTCTTCGATGCCATCGCGCAGACGCTCGAAGCGGATGGAACTTCTGTTGCCGGGGTATACCAGGAAACAGTCGCCCGTGGTCCAATTGCCGAAATCGGTGGTCTGGAGCGGGTTGCGGTTCCATGAATTATAGGCCCAGCGCAGGAACCCATCCAGGTGGTTGGCTGCGGCAAAGAACCCGAGCCATTCAGCCTCAGCCGGGGCAGATGTCGTGTAGGTGTTCGGCACCAGCGGCTGCATGCACACGTAGAACGTGGTAACCTTGCCTGCGGCCTTGCGCTCGCGAAGCAGATCTCCCAGGGCGGTTCCGGCATGCGTGATGACCGGGGAAATGTTGTAGACTTCGCGTGTGAGTTCTGAGGGCTTGTCTACCGCCGAGGCAATTCGGAATGACGGAGCATTTTCCTTCACCAGCCGCATAGCCTCACGCACCATGCGGTCAGGGCGCTCATCGATGGCGATGCAGGTCTTCTCCGCCCAGCCTTTTTCCTGCATGTGCTTGTGGAAATCGCGCAGGAAAGGCGCCCAGAGCGCTTCAAACGCGGGTGTGCCGGGTTCGGCTTTCGCTATGGCCATTTCTCCGGTGGCTTCATCGTAGTATTTGATGCTCAGGTGCCACGGGAGCATGGAATAGCAACTGATCTGCTCGCGGATTCCGATTTCATCGTGCATGAAGTGTATCCACTTATCCAGGATGCTGTAGTCATAGCGCATCACGCCATCGCGGCCTTTCACCCAGTGAATCATGCTGGGGAACCAGTCGTAGGTCTGTGCGTTCCAGGCTTCATCCAGCAAGGTGCAGGTGATGCACTTCTGACCGGCAGCAGCCAATCGCTGCATGAGCGGGCGCAGGTGCTCAAAATGCGCGGTTGACCAGGGCTCCGCATCGTGCCAGCGAGCTACGGATTGCGGGTGCTGCCAGAGGTCGAGGTGCATTTTCCAGTCCTGCGGGTCGGGGAGAGTGGCAGGCTGCACTTCCAGCGTGATTTCCTGCACAGCCGGTTCACAGCCCGGGGCGGTCACGGTGACTGTGCCGCGGTAGACACCGGGCTCGGCATTCTGCGGTACATTTGCTTCAAACCAGATGGCGCGGTGAGCCCCGGCAGCATGCTGGCACTCATTCTCGTGGCCGATGACATCTGCCGTGATGCGCTGCCCGGCCCGGGTATAGCGAATCATGCTTGCCGAGGTGGCAATTTCGTGCTTGCTCAGGCGCAGCGGGGAACTGGTCACGCGGAGATTTGCCTGAGCGTATCCTGTGGAAACCACCAGCTGGCAGTTGCTGCGCTCCCCGCGCCAGGCTTTCAGCTCCACGGCCCCGGGGGTAATTTCTTCGTGAAAGGGGCGTGCGCTGCCCAAAAAGATGCGGTTATCCGGAGAAGCGGTTATTTTCAGTTCTGTGGCTTCAGGATAGATGCCGGGGATATCGGGCACTGCGGCATCATAGGCCGGATGTCTGTCTGCCGGGGCCTGAGCCTGGACAATCTGACCTGTTGCCAGCGCGGCACCTGCGACGAGCATCACTCTATTGCGGAGAATCATAGCTTCCTTTTATCATATAGCCGGCTTGATGAAAAGCTCGAAGTGAGTTCTATCATGAGCTTGACCAAGGGGGCGCCCGCTCTTTAGCAGCCGAGTTTGTTTGCTATGTTGCGAGTACAAATAAGGGTTGAATTTGTTAATTGTTTGTGATATAAGGCGCCGCAATTTTATGGATAAAACAAAGAAAGCCGCCTTTTTTTCAGGGATTCTGCTTATCGTGCTGTTTGCATGCACGGCCACGCTTGTGGCAGGATTTGAGTGGGTGAAGATACTGAGACTGAGCCCTCTGATTGTCGGTATCATTCTGGGTATGGTGTATGCGAATACCCTCAGGAAGCAAGTGCCGACTGAGTGGAACCCTGGCATAGCATTTTGTACTCGGCAGGTGTTACGCACAGGTATCGTGTTGTATGGCTTTCAAATTACAGTGAGTGACGTGCTGGCTGTGGGCTTGCCCGCTATCGTGGTGGATGTAGTGGTGGTGAGTTTTACACTTATTCTGGGAGTGGTACTGGGACGTTTGCTGAAGATGGATTCGCAAACAGCCCTGCTTACATCCGTGGGAAGCTCGATATGCGGTGCTGCGGCCGTGCTTGGGGCCGAACCCGTGGTGAAGGGGGAGCCGTACAAGACAGCTGTGGCCGTCTCCACCGTCGTGATTTTCGGTACTGTTGCAATGTTCCTTTATCCTACGCTGTACAGGGTAGGCGTGTTTGATCTGGATGCCGGACAGATGGGCCTCTATACCGGGGGTACTCTTCATGAAGTGGCTCATGTGTACGGTGCCGGTGAGGCTATGGATGCTGCTGGACTTTCTTCGGATTCCATTAAGCGACCGGCTGTTATCGTGAAGATGGTGCGTGTGATTCTGCTGGCTCCTGTGCTAGTGGTGCTCGCTTTCATGCTGTCTCGCCAAAATACGTCCTCGGGTCAAAGCTGTAAAATCAGCATGCCCGTTTTTCCTTTCCTCTTTTTGGCAGCCATTGGCGTGAACTCGCTGGGGATTATTCCGATGTGGGCGGCTGACTCCATTCGCTCTCTTTCCACCTTCATGCTTACGATGGCTATGACGGCGCTGGGTGTAGAAACGAGTTTTGACAAGTTCTGCAAGGCTGGGCCAAAGCCTTTCCTGTTGGCTTTGCTGCTGTTCTGCTGGCTGATTTTCGGTGGCTTCTGGTTGGTGAAGAGTGTGACACTATTTATTCATTAAGAGTTCTTCATAAAAGTGGTGTTGGATGTCACACGTGCCCCAATGATTTTGTAGAGAATAGTAATATCAGCAACATTTTGGAAGAAGCCCCCCTCTGCGCAATAAATTGATGTTTGTCGTTGTCGGGGCACGGGACTTCAGTCCCGAAATAACGGTGCTTCCAATCGGGACTGAAGTCCCGTGCTCCGACAGAGTTCCCCCACAAATTCCAATTTAGTGAGTTTTTAGAAGTTCCTGAATTCAGAATTGCTGCTCTGCTTCATGGCGCAGGTGCTCAACGGCGGTGCGCATGGCCTCCTGCCGGGATTTTCCGGCCATGCTTGCCTGCATCATGACGCGTTGCAGGTCGGTTTCCCGGATAATCAGCATCGAGATGTACACCTGCGCTTCCGGGGTGAAATATCGGCTCACCGAGGGGTATCTGGCGGCAAGCTCGTCAATCCGGGGGGCGAAACGCTCCCGTACAGCCAGGATACCCGCCCGGTCTTCCGGAGCTTCTCGGCGCAGGGTGTCCACAATCGCGAGGTTGAGTCTGTTGGCCTCGGTGATGTAGGCTTTCGCCTCGCCGGTCAGAAAATCCACAGGTGTGCGCTCAACGATTTTCTGCATCATATCAAACTGCTGCTGCGGTGCAGGGTTGATGCCGCCATCGGGCAGCTCAGCATTGAGCTCCATGGAAACAGCTGTCATCAGGATGAGGTAGCGGCGGATGTCCGGGGGAATTTCGTACCAGTTGATGTGAACCGGCTGTGCAGATGCAGCAACGGGCTCTTCACCTGCGGATGAACAGGGTATGGCGAAAAGTACCAGGGCGCTGAGAATGGAAAATAATGAGAATTTCATACGGAGATGAGTTCTTTGCCATCGGAAGAACGGTTCTTACCCGTTCTTTCCCGGATGCGCGATAAACTACGCTGATTTCTTTTCTGCCAGACCGAAGATGATGAAGACGGCGGCTGAGATACCCATGACGAAGGGGTAGAAAAGATACGGGATGATGGAGAAGGCGGTGATGCCGGCCAGGGCGGAGCCCATGAGGAGCTGGGCACCGTAGGGCAGGATGCCCTGGATGACGCAGGAGGCGGTGTCCATGAGGCTGGCGGAGCGGGGAGCGGAGATGCCATATTTCTGCGCAACGCTGCGGGCGATATTGCCTACGGCAACGATAGCCACGGTGTTGTTTGCGGTGCAGAAGTTGGCCAGGGCGGTCATGAGGGCAATGCTGCATTCAGCTCCTCGGCGGCCGCGGATGCAGGCGGTGAGGTGCTCGACGATGTAGGCCAGGCCACCGTTGTAGCGGATGAGTTCGAGCATGCCCGCAGCCAGCAGGGTGACGATGATGAGCTCGCCCATGCCGGTCATGCCCTGGCCCATGGAACCCACCCAGTCGATAGTGGTGCAGCTGCCTTCAACTCCGGCCACAATGCCGGTGGCAACGATGCCGAGGATGAGTACTTTCATGACGTTCATGCCGCAGAGGGCAGTGATGAGCACGAGCAGGTAGGGCAGCACTTTGAGCCACTGGGTTTCCTGCGTGATTTCCACCGGGGCGAGATCCCAGCCCAGGGCCACGTACAGCACCAGCACGAGCACGGCTGCGGGGCAGACGATGGCGAAGTTGGCCTTGAATTTATCCTGCATGGCGCAGCCCTGGGTGCGGGTGGAGGCAATGGTTGTATCTGAAATGAAAGAGAGGTTATCCCCGAAGAAGGCGCCGCCTATGACACTGCCGGCCATGATGGCCAGGTCGGCACCCGCTTTATCTGCCAGACCCACGGCCACGGGCATGAGGGCAACGATGGTGCCCACCGAGGTGCCGATGGAAAGGGAAATGACACAGGCTGCCAGGAACACGCCCGCCAGCACCATGTTTGCCGGGAGCAGGGAAAGGGTGAGGTTCACCGTGGCATCCACTGAGCCGATGTATTTCGCGGAGGCGGCAAAGGCCCCTGCGAGTACGAAGATCCACACCATCATCATGATGTTGCTGTGGGCGGCTCCGCGGGAAAATCGCTCGATGCGCTCGCTGAAGCGGCGCGGACGACACACGATGAAGGCCCAGGTGCAGGCGGCCATGAACGCAACGGTGACGGGCATCTTGTAGAAATCACCCAGCAGGATGGAGGCGCTCAGGTAGAGCACGAAGAATACTACCAGGGGGCTGAGAATCCAGAGCCCTCGGCCGTGGCCCCGGAGCGGAAGCTGTGTCTGTTGGTCGTCTTTCATGGGAAATATCTTGTTGAGGCAGAGTTTAGCAATATATTGCTGCGGTGTCAAAGAAAACCGCGTGCACAGGGGGAATTTCCCAATGCACGCGGGTGGGGTTAATGAAAGCTTGGTGTGGTAACGATATCGGCACAGGGTGCCGACGATATCCACCTGCGGTGGACGATATCGCCTGCGGCGACGATATCCACGCCGGTGGCGTGGACCTTATTCGGCCCAGGTGAGCACCACCTTGCCGGATTTACCGGAGTTCATCACCTCGAAGCCTTCCTTGAAGTCGGTGTAGTGCAGGCGGTGGGTGATGATGGGGGAGACATCCAGACCGGAGCGCAGCATGGCGTCCATCTTCTGCCAGGTGCCGAACATTTCGCGGCCATAGATACCCTTCATCTTCAGCCCCTTCCACACGAAGGTGTTCCAATCGATGCCGGAGCCGCCGGGCTGGATGCCGAGCAGGGAGATATTGGCACCGTAGGCGGAGTGGGTGATGATGTCCTTCAGGCAGGCGGGGGCGCCACTCATTTCAAGGCACACGCCGTAGCCCTCGGCGATTTCGAGGTCTTCGCGGGCGGAGGCGATACTGTCGCCGGAGATGACGTTCACGGTGCGGTCAGCGCCCATGATGCGGGCGAGGTTGAGCTTGTAGTCGCTCACATCGGTGATGGTCACGCTCTTGGCACCGGCTTTCTTGCAGACAGCGGCTGCCATGGAACCGATGAGACCGGCACCGGTGATGAGCACGTCCTCACCCACGAGGTCCCAGGAAAGGGCGGTGTGGGTGGCATTGCCCAGGGGGTCGAGGATGGAGGCAATCTCCATGGGCATATCCTTGTGGATGCGGATGACATTGTTCTGCGGGATGCAGAGGTACTCCGCAAAGCAACCCTCGCGGTTCACGCCCACGCCCTTGGTGTTCGGGCAGAGGTGGAAAAGCCCCTTGCGGCAGTTGCGGCAGTGGCCGCACACAATGTGACCCTCGCCGGACACGACATCGCCGGGCTTGTATTCGGTGACGGCAGAGCCCACGCGCTCGATGACGCCGCAGAACTCATGCCCCACATGCATGCCCACCGGAATGGTCTGCTGGGCCCAGGGATCCCAGTTCCAGATGTGCAGGTCTGTGCCGCAGATAGCTGTCTTGTAAATCTTGATGAGAACATCATTCGGGCCGACTTCAGGCATCGGCACGTCCATAAGCTCCAGGCCTTTATCGGCCTTTGTTTTGACGAGGGCTTTCATTTCGTGCCGAAACTATACTCTTGCCCTGCTTTTCAGGCAAGCCAAATCTCTGTGCGTGCCACAGAAATAACGGCATACTTCTGTTGCGGCTTGTGTGGCAGTCGGCTGTCGGCCTGTAATCCGTAGAAGGACTGTAAACATCAACTACTTGGAAAAGTTTCTGCGAAATTTGATGATGGGTGAGCTGAATGAGCTCAAAAATAGATACTTGAGCATCCATGAAGGACTGTCTGCCGAACAAGTAACCGAACAAGTACGGGAAACACGGATATGCTCTCGGTGCGGGGCTTGCTGCTGAAGAACAGCAGGCCGGATTGAGATACGCAAATTGATGTTGCGGAGCAGAATTTCAGCTGACAACGACATATTGGGTCGCGCTGACTCATTCTGAACTTTACAGAGCAGGGGAAACATGCTACCTTTCGGTTTTCCCGGAATTTTATATTGAGCCATGAAAAACCTTCTTTCCATTGAAGAACTGAACGGCGACCAGATTTGCGAGCTGCTTGCCCTGGGCCACAAGCTCAAGGCAGAGCGCGGTTGCCACACCGAGCAGCCCTTGGCCGGGCAGACCTGGGCACTGATTTTCTCCAAATCCTCCACCCGCACGCGTGTCTCTTTCGAGGTGGGTGTTTCCGAACTGGGCGGCCGCCCGATGTTCCTTTCCACCCGTGATATCCAGCTGGGCCGCGGTGAGCCAATCAAGGACACCGCCCGTGTGCTGGGCCGCATGATTCACGGCGCTATCATCCGCACCTATGACCAGCAGGATGTGGTGGATTTTGCGGATTATTCCAAGCTGCCGACCATCAACGCCCTGACTGACCTGGAGCACCCCTGCCAGATTCTGGCCGACCTGCTCACCATCGAGGAGCAGTACGGCGTGGGCTCCTGGAAGGATATGAAGATTGCCTTCCTGGGCGATGTGGATAACAACATGGGGCGCTCCTGGATGTGGGCCGCCAGGCACCTGGGCTTCACGCTGGTGCTGGCCGGGCCTGAGCAGGCTCTGCCCAAGGCTGAGACACTGGCTGCGCTCAACTGCCCGAACATCATCTGCACCACGGATGCCGCTGAAGCCGTGCGCGATTGCATGGTTATCAATACTGATACGTGGATTTCCATGGGGCAGGAGGCAGAGAAGGGCACCAAGGAGAAAGCTTTCTTCCCCTATCAGGTGAATGCGGAGCTGCTGAAGCTGGCCGCCCCCGGCCATATCGTGCTGCACTGCCTGCCCGCCTACCGTGGCTATGAAATCACGGATGAGGTGCTGGAGGCCAATGCCCCGGTCATCTTCCGCGAAGCCGAGAACCGTTTGCACGCCCAGAAAGCCGTGCTCTACACGCTGGCAACCAGCCGCACGAAGTGATGGATTACAACGCACGAATCGAGGAACTGCTGGATGATATGTCCGTCTTTGAGGACTGGACGGAGAAGTACGAATTCATCATCTCAATCGGGCGCCGGCTGCCTGCCATGCCTGAGAAGTTCCGCAAGAACAGCAACCTCATCAAGGGCTGTCAGAGCCGCGTGTGGGTGGGCACGGAGATGGATGACGGAAAGCTCATCATCCATGCCGATAGTGACTCGCTTATCACCAAGGGGCTTATCGCGCTCTTCATCCGCCTTCTTTCCGGGCTCACCCCGGCGGAGATTCTGGCTGCCGACCTCGGCAGACTGGATGACTGCGGGTTGAAGGAGCACCTGGCTTCCACCCGTGCCAATGCGCTCACTTCCATGGCGGCCACCATCCGCAAGGCTGCTGATACTGCGGCCAAGACCTTCCTGCTGTGAAAAATCCCCTGCAGAGGCTCCTGGAGCAACGCCTGGCCAAGCTGCCGCCGGAGACGGATGCTTTCCGTGTGTCCGACGGCTCGCCCTGGCCGGGGGTGTTCATCGATGCTCTGGCGGAGCGTCTGCTGGTGTCGCTGCGTGATGCAACTCTGCCTGATGCGTTGAAGGATTGCCTGAAAGCGACCGGGCGCCCGGTATACGTGAAGCGACTGGATAAGGATGTGAAGGAACCTCCGGTTTTCCTCTGCGGCCCGGAGGTGCCGCTGCGCTTTGTGATTCAGGAGAATGGAGTGCGTTACCTCATGGATATGGGGGCAGGGTATTCGCAGGGCATTTTTCTGGACCAGCGCGACAACCGCGCTGAGCTGCGCCGCATCTGCCGCCCCGGGATGAAGGTGCTCAACACCTTTGCCTACACCGGCGCTTTTTCTGTGTGTGCGGCGCTGGCCGGTGCTCAGACTACCACGCTGGATCTCGCCCAGCCTTGCCTGAGCTGGTGCCGCGAGAACATGGCGCTGAATGATATTGACCCGGATGACCACTACTTCTGCAAGGGCGATGCGCTGCACTGGCTGGACCGCTTTGCCCGCCAGGGACGCCGTTTCGATGTCATCGTGCTTGACCCTCCCACTTTCTCGCGCGACGAAAAAGGGCATGTGTGGCGCGTGGAAAAGGATTATGACCACCTGGTGAATCTGGCTGCGGCTTGTCTGGCCCCCGGTGGCCGCATCCTCTGCTCCACCAATTGCCGTAAATTGACCATGCCGGCCTTCCGACGCATGGTGTCGGCAGGAATTCCCTCCGCCTCCCTCATTTCGGTGCCTATGCCCTTCGATTTTGATGGAGAACCCTACTTGAAGTGCATCTGGGCGCAAAATTAACCGCTCGCGCAAAGCCTTTCTGCACCCGCAACATTTTGTGGGTGCTTGTTTTGTACCACACCATATAGACCCCTACTTGAGAACGAGTCTTTTTGACGCAGAACCCTCTCGAATCAACAGTTTCCGACGATATTTCCGGCTTGGATGGCTGGAAGCGTTCTAAAATTGCGTGAATGGACTATATATACAATATATGGTGTAGCGAGATGTTTAAGTATTCCATATTTTGTGTAAAGAAAAGTGTGCCCCCTCCATTTTTTTTGCTTGCAAAGGGGTGAATGGCATGGTACATTCAACCCCGTGCACCGAGCAGCAGCCCGCTGGCCGGAACGCCCCGGTTAACGGGTTCATCAAACTCTCTACCACCTCTACGCAATATGCCTGAAATTATCAAAAGAAACGGTAAGCGTGAACGCTTCGAGGCCTACAAGGTACAGCAGGCCATCGAGAAGGCGTTCCACGCCTCACAGGAGGAGTATAATCCTCTTGTATACGCCAACGTGCTGGATAAACTGAAGCACGAAGAATACCTGCCTGTGGAAATGGTACAGGACCGCATCGAAAAGGAACTGATGCGCGCCGGTGCCTACGATACCGCACGCAACTTCATCAAATACCGTTTCCTGCACAAGCTGCAGCGTGAGCAGATTGCCGGCCTGTACCAGGGCAATACCTGGGTGGATTGTAAGCAGACTATCGAAGAATACGTGGGCAACACGGACTGGCGCATCAAGGCCAACTCCAACACCACCTACTCCAACGCCGGCCTTGTGAACAACACCGCAGGCAAGGTGATTGCCAACTACTGGCTGGATCAGGTGTACACCCCGGAGGAAGGTGCTGCCCACCGCAATGGCGACTACCACATCCACGACCTCGACTGCCTGACCGGGTACTGCGCCGGCTGGAGCCTGCGCGCCCTGCTCAACGAAGGTTTCAACGGTGTGCGCAGCCGTGTGAACAGCCGCCCCCCGCGTCATTTCCGCGAGGCTCTGGGGCAGATGGCCAACTTCCTGGGCATCCTGCAGAGTGAATGGGCCGGCGCCCAGGCATTCAGCTCCTTTGATACGTACCTTTCCCCGTATCTCTTCAAGGACCAGCTGGAGTATGATGCCGTCAAGAAGGCCCTGCGTAATTTCGTCTACAACCTGAACGTACCCAGCCGCTGGGGTCAGAGTCCGTTCACGAACGTGACCATCGACTGGACGGTGCCCCGCGACCTGCGCGATCAGACCCCCATGTCCGGCAACCAGCACATCTTTGAAGGCATGGAAGATGAGCAGCTTACCGCCCTGGCTCGCGAGCGTGGCGTAGAGACCCTGACTGACCTGACCTATAAGCATTTCCAGCCGGAAATGAAGATCATTCAGCGCGCTTTCTACGAGGTGCTTACCGAGGGCGACAGCACAGGCCAGCCCTTCACCTTCCCGATTCCGACGGTGAATATCACCGAGGACTTTGACTGGGATGACGAGAACGTGCCGCTGCTCTTTGAGAACGCTGCCAAGATTGGTTCTTCCTACTTCCAGAACTTCATCGGCTCCCAGTACAAGTACGATGAGAACGGCAACAAGATTATCGACGAGGAAGCCTACAAGCCGGATGCCGTGCGCTCCATGTGCTGCCGTCTGCAGCTGGACCTGCGCGAGCTGCTCAAGCGAGGCGGTGGCCTGTTCGGTTCTGCTGAAATGACCGGTTCCATCGGTGTGGTGACCATCAACATGGCACGCCTGGGTTACCTGTACAAGGGCAACAAGAACCTGCTGTACAGCAAGCTCGGCGAACTGATGGACCTGGCCAAGGACACCCTGGAGAAGAAGCGTGTGTTCATCAACACGCTCTACGACCGCGGTCTGTATCCCTACACCAAGCGCTACCTGCCGCACCTGCGCAACCACTTCTCCACCATCGGCCTGAACGGCATGAACGAAATGCTGCGCAATTTCTCCAACGACACGATGAATACCGCAGAGCCGGTGGGCATCGCCTTTGCTGAGGAAGTGCTGCACTTCATGCGCGAACGCATCCGCGGCTACCAGGAGACCACCGGTAACCTCTACAACCTGGAGGCAACCCCCGCCGAAGGAACCACGCACCGCTTTGCCCGCGAGGACCAGAAGCGCTTCCCGGATATCATCCAGAGCGGCACACCCGGCCACCGTTACTATACGAACAGCTCCCAGCTGCCCGCCGGCTACACGCACGACCTGTTCAAGGCTCTGAAGATGCAGGACAAGCTGCAGTGCTGCTACACGGGCGGCACGGTGTTCCACATGTACATGAACGAGGCTATCTCCTCCCCGGAGGCCTGCCGCGACATCGTGCGCAAGGTGCTTACCAACTTCAAGATGCCCTACATCACGGTGACTCCGCTCTTCTCCGTGTGCGAGAAGCACGGCTACCTCCGCGGCCGCCACGACTTCTGCCCGCTTTGCGACCAGGAAATCATCGACCGCGCCCGCACCGAGGAGCAGCCTGAACTGCCGCTCTTCTGAAGAATTACCCCCAACCAATAGAAACAACACGACCATGAGCGATCAGGAAGTAAAACCCGTATACAAGACCGACGAGCAGCTGCTGGCTGAGCACGCCGAGGAGCGCACCAAGTGCACCGTGTACACCCGCGTGATGGGCTACCACCGTCCGGTGGAGACCTTCAACGCCGGCAAGCAGGGTGAGTTCGAGGAGCGCGCTCACTTCGAAGAGCCCTGCGGCTGTGGCTGCGACGCCATCCTCAAGTAACTCGCGCGTTTGCGAACCCTCAGGTTATGCGTCACCCCGCAGATATCACCCCGCTTACCTTTCTGGATTACCCGAAAAAAGCGGCCTGTATCTTCTGGTACACCGGGTGTAATCTGCGATGCCCCTACTGCTATAACCCGGAACTTGTTCTGAGTCATGGCGGCGGGCAGGATGAGATGGCTTTCCTCCGGGAGCGCGCCGGCTTCTTAGATGCCGTAGTGCTTTCCGGAGGAGAGTCCACCCTCAACCCCGATATTGCTGAACTCTGCCGACAGATTAAGAAACTGGGCTACCTCATCAAGGTAGATACGAACGGCAGTAATCCCCACGTTATCCGCGCTCTGCTGGAGGAAGGGCTCATCAACTATGTGGCGCTGGATAACAAAATGCCCTCCAACCGCAGCTGGCGCCTTCCGGGTGGCAAGTTGCTCTTCGAGCGTTTTCAGGAAACGCTCAGCACGCTGATTGAATACGGAATCGAGCACGAGGTGCGCACCACCGTGCATCCCGATTTGCTGGATGAAGCGGATATCCTCCGCATGATTCGCGATACCCACGCCTTGGGCTACAAGGGCAACTACTACCTCCAGTTCTTCTTTGAGCCGGATAAGGGTAAGACCCTCGGCAACCTGGAACCGCCCCGCCGCCGCTACGACCGCCGCCTGCTGGACGATATGAGCCCCCTCACCATCGGCTACCGCAACTTCCCGGAAGACAGGTACAGGTAAATGAGGATCACTCATTTTATCTGGTTCTTTTTTTATCGGCTGAGCGGAAAACACCGACCCGCAAGGCTGATTACGGATACGTGTGTAAGTGCATGCTCTTAGATGGGACAAGCACGCATGGATAATCATTCATGCGCGTTTTTCAAGGATGTTTTGAGCCCCGCTTGTCTGCGGCTCGCGGGGGTCAGGCCAGAGCGGCGGAGCTGATACGGACAATAGGGAGCGGGAGGGGCATATCGCCCAGCCAGTCGAGGGTGGTCGTGGTGATGAAGACCTGGGCATCGGCGGGGAGCATGGCGAGCAGGGCACGGCGGCGGGCGGTGTCGAGCTCGCCGAAGATATCGTCGATGAGGAGGATGGGGGCTTTGCCTGTCTCCTCCTGCAAGAGGGCGCCCTGGGCCATCTGCAGGGCAATGGCGAGCGTGCGTTGCTGGCCTTCTGAAGCGAATTCGGCGGCGTCCATGGTGCCGATGTAGAGGGCGAAGTCATCCCGGTGAGGGCCGATGGTGGTGTAGCCGGCGCGTTCATCTGCAGGCAGTGCGGCTTCCAGTGCCTGCTCCAGATTCGTATCGCAGGAGGGGCTGTAGACGAGCTGCACCTGCTCTGCGCCACCGGAGATGCCGCGGTGGTGGTGCGCCACGTGCGGCTGGAGCCGCTCCAGCAGCTGGCAGCGCAGGCGGCAGATGATTTCGCCGTTGGCCGCCAGGAGCCGCGCGTAGCTGCGCAGGGAAGCAGTGCTGCGCCGTGGATTGCGGAGCAGGGCGTTGCGGCTTTTGAGTGCCTTGCGGTAGGCTTGCAGGGCCTGGCGGTAGGCGGGGTGCCACTGGCTGCCGAGGAAGTCGAGGTAGCGGCGGCGTTCATCAGCCGGGCCGTTGACGAGGCTCATGTCACTGTTGGCCAGCCAGGTGACGGGGTGGGTATCGGCCAGGTAGTCGTTGAAATCGCGGCGTTCGGCGCCGTTTACCTGGAGATTGAGCTTGCGGTCGTTCCAGAGCAGCCGGCGGGTTCCGTCCTCCGTTTCCAGCGAGATACCGAAGCTCTGCAGCCCCTGTTTCACGAGTTTATCGAGCCTGGTGGCACGCGGACTGTGCAGGGTGAGGGCGAAGCAGAGCGCTTCCATGAGACTGGTTTTTCCCTGCGCATTGGCGCCCAGCAGCACGGCACCCTCTGCCGGTATGGACCAGCGGAGGGTGCTGTAACAGCGGAAATTGCTCAGACGCAGGGTGGTGAGCATGGAATCCGTCGTGTGAGGGGGGGAATGGATTATCAGACCTCGGTGGGCAGGGCGCGGATGGCGTCCATAATCTTGTTGCCGATGGCTCGCTGAGCATCGCGTCCCTTGGCGCGAAGTTCCTCGGGGGTGAACTTGATGGGGTCACCCACGGAGAGGGTGATGGGGCGGAACTTCAGCTTGCTGCTGTGAATGGGCAGGCAGTCATACGCGCCTTCGATGCGGATGGGCTGCACAGGCACGTGGGCCAGTTTGCTGAGGATAAGGCCGATACCGGGCATGGCGTCGTGAATCTTGCCATCCGGGCAGCGGGAGCCTTCCGGGAAGATGATGATGCGCCCGCCGTTCTTCACGGTGCGCAGCACCTGGATGATGCTGGCGGGATCGGGGCGGGTCTGGTCCACGGGGATGGTGTTGCAGTGCGGGAGCGCCTGCTTGAGCAGAGGTGCATCGAACAGGGTCTTGCGGGCCAGGAAGAATACCTCATTGCGGTAGAGCGAACCCACCAGGGGCGGGTCGAGGAAGCTCTGGTGGTTGGCCACGATGATGCAGGGGCCTTCCTCGATGAGCTTCTCCTGACCAATGACTTTGTAGTTGAAGAAGGACTTGAAGAAGCAGTGGGCTGTACCGCGGATAAACAGGTAAAGTAAGGAACGGTTCATGATGAAGAGGGAAAGTTTGTCAGCAGTCGAGTTTGGCGCGGATGTCGGCGGCGATGAAGGCCACCACCTGTTCGATGCTCATGTCGGAGGTGTCTACCAGCAGGGCGTCATCTGCCTTCTTGAGCGGGGCGCAGGCGCGCTGCGAGTCCTTGCGGTCGCGCTCGGCGATGGAATCGGTAATCCCCTCGGCCGCGCGGCGGGCGGCGCGCACTTCCTCCGAGGCGGTCACAAAGTATTTGTACTTCGTATCGGGGAACACCACGGTGCCGATGTCGCGGCCTTCCATAACCACGGCCTCGCGTGTGTTGTACTCGCGCTGCTTCTCCACCAGCAGGGCACGCACAGCAGGGATGGAGGCAATGGCGGATACGTTGTCGTTTGTGGATTTTTCGGTGAGCTCGCTTGTGAGCACGCGCCCCTCGTATACCACGGTTGAGTTAGCTCCCTCCTTGCCGAAACTCAGCGGAATGCCGGGCAGCAGGGCCTCCACGGCAGCGGTGTCGGCGGGGTCGACGCCTTTCTGCAGGGTGTACCAGGTCACGGCGCGGTACATGGCGCCTGTGTTGATAAACGTATAACCAAGCTCTTTAGCAATGAGTTTGGCCACTGTGGACTTGCCGGAAGCTGCGGGACCGTCGATGGCGATGGCAGGGGGATTCATACTGCGGCTAGTATAACTTGTTTTTCTGTGCCTGTCGAGCAAAAACGCACCGGCTGGCGAGGGATAAGAAAATCCGCCCCGTTGGCGGGCAACGGGGCGGAGTAAAGGATGAGAGGCAGGAGCCTTTAGAAAGAATCAGCCGCGGGCATGGCCTCAGCCGGAGCTGCGGCAGGAGCCGGTGCAGGGGCCTCTGCTGCGGGAGCCTGCTCAGTAGCCGGGGCGGGCAGATCTTCGCCGGCGGGTTCCTCTGCAGGGGCGTCCGGTTCAATTTCCAGCCCTTGCTGCTGGAGCTGCTGCAGCACCTCGGGAGGAAGCTGCTGCAGGGAACGGGTGTCCATCTGCGGTTCCGGAGCCTTGGAGATGGAGTTCAGGGTGATGGTGAAGATGAGGGTGCTGTTGTTGCCGATGGGGCCGGGGCCCTGCGGGCCGTATGCCAGCTCAGAGGGGATGCACACTTCCCAGGTGGAGCCCACGGGCATGCTCTTCAGGGCTTCGGAGAAGCCGGGCACCACGCGGTCGATGGGCATATCAATCGGGGAGGGACTCTTGTCGAACACCGTGCCGTCAATCAGCTTGCCTTCGTACATCACGTTGCAGAGGGCGCCGGGGCCATCCGTCTCAGGGTTGTACTTGGGCCCCTCGCCGGCGGTGATGACGCGGTAGAGCAGGCCGGAATCGGTCTTGGTCACGCCCTCGCCCTTGGCAAATTCTTCCTGATAAGCCTTGCCTGCGGCCAGGTTGGCTTCGGCCTTCACCTGCTCGCGGCGCTGCATGGTCATGACAAATGCGTTCATGCCGGCCTCGATAGTGGCCTGGTCCATGCTGGGCTGCTTGCCTGCGAGACTCTCCTCCAGTGCCTGGAAGAAGGTGTCCTTGTCGAAATCATCGGTGGTGAGGGTTGTGGCACCGGCGGAAACTTCCTGGCCGAAACGGTAGCCGATGAAGTAAGAGAAAGCTTTCTTGGCGTCCTCTTCAGAAACCTCGGGGAGTGCGGCTTCCGGGGTGGCTGCAGCGGCAGCTTCCGTGGCCACCACGGCTTCGGCCGGGGCGGGCGTGGTCACAGCGACTTCCTGATTGCTCTGGGAGAAGCAGTATGTGGTCGTGGCGCCGACGATGGCCAGACCAGCCAGAATCATGATGTACGTCTTTTTCATAAACGGGATGTACTAAGGTTGACAATATGTCTACTATGAATACGCAGAAAAGTCAAGAATCTTGCGTGTTCACCTAGAATAGTTGGATGTCATTATCACATTCCTGTTCAAAACAAATCGGCCCGGCGAAGCGTCATGCCTGCCGGGCCGGGGGATATCAGGTTGTGATTGTATCAATCATTTATGAGGGAACAGGGGAATGAAGGAGATACCCCAGGAGTGGTGCTCCCCGGCATAGGGCTGCTCGATGATGATTGTGTTCTCTCCCTTCTTAAGCGGCAGCTCTACGGGGTCGAGAGCCCACCATATTTCTTCAATATCGAGCGGCTGCTCAAAGTTCCAGGCATTGCCGGGGTGCTTGAACTTGCCGGCGTTCTTGAAAATGCGCGGGTTGCGCACCTCTGCGCCGTTAATCCAGATGCGGGTGCCGGCCTGGGACCATTCGCCAGCCCTGGGCACGCCGGTCCAGCGGCGGTTGGAACGGGCCGGGGCATCGAAGCCAATCATGAAGGGGTATTTTCCGGCCTTCTTGACCTTGATGGTCGTGGTGGCCCATACCGTGCTGCCGGGGCGGGCGTGGGTGAACATGCCCAGATAGCCGGTATCCGGGCGGGTGCGGAAGTAGAGGTTGGCGCAGTGGGCCGTGCGGGTGGTGAGCCCCTCGGTCTTGCCGCTCAGCACGGCTTTGCGCGCGCTTTCCGCGTTGCCTTTGTCCGTGGGTTCCACCACGGTCCAACTCAGGCCGGATTCGGGCCAGACGGGGAAAGCCTCGTCCTTGAAGATGCTCTCGCGGAGGGACGCCATGCGCTGCTCGAACAGACGGTAGGCCTTGCCGGGCTCCGTGTCGGGCCCGGGCATTTCGAGGGGGAGCGCATCGCCATCTGCCCCGCCGCCAACCCAGGCGCGTTCGACCATGGCCATCATGCCCGGCCACATGCTGCAGAATGAGGGAATCCATTCCTTGTTATCCACTTTGCCATCCGGCCAGATACAGAAGATGGTGCCGAGCTTCAGCTCATCGCCCTTGGCAGAGCCGCAGGGACGCATGAAGAAGTAGCGGCGCACAGCCATGGCGGGGTCGAGCAGGTTGGCATAGCCCATGGTGGAGTCGAACGCGCGGCGTGTGATGCGCTCCGGGCGGATGGATTTGGCCACCATATCCGCCCCTTCACCCCAGCGCTGCTCGATGGATTTCTCGCCGACGGGCAGGTCGCGGCTGCTGGCCCACTGCATGGGCTGGCGGCCGTGTTCCTCCAGCTTGGCGGTGACCATGCCCACGAACTCTGCGGCATTCGGAATGCGCACTTCATCGGCTCCGAAGTGCACGATGGGGCAGATATCAGCCGGAATTTCCTTGCAGAATTCATCCAGCAGCTTCGCCACAATCTTCATGCCCTCCGGGGAGTGCATCTTGAACCCGAAGGCTCGTTCGAAATAGGCACTGTGGCCTGGCATGTCCAGCTCCGGGATGATGGTGATGCAGCGCTCTTTGGCGTAGGCAAACACCTCGCGGATTTCATCGTAGGAATAGGTGTCGTTCTGGTCGCGGGTGCGGTGCTTTGGGGCGTTCAGCTGCGGGTAGGCTTTGCACTGGATGTGCCAGGCGGGGTAATCCGTGAGGTGCCAGTGGAAGAGGTTGACTTTGAGGCGGGCTGCGAGGTCGAGTTCTTTCTTCAGCCGCTCCACCTTGCGGAAATTGCGGCCGCAGTCCTGCATGTAACCGCGGTATCGGAAAGCCGGCCAGTCCACAATGAAGCAGTGGGGGATGGCCTTGTTCTTGTGTACCAGCTGGCGCAGCGTCTGCAGGCCGTAGAAGAACCCGGCGGTGGTTTCTGCCCCGATGGTGATTCCCTTGTCATTCACCTGGAGTACATAACCCTCAGCCTTCTGCTCATCGTTCAGCTTATCGCCTGCGCCACGCAGGCGCACCGTGAGCTTGCCTTTGCCCTTGCTCTTTATCTCGCTGAGCAGACCTTTCCAGGCAAGCTGCACCGAGCTGTTCTTTGCTTCGTTGCCGGTGAGTTTCCAGCCATCTGCCGCGGGAAGTTCAAGTTGGCCCTCTTTCCACTTTACCTCACGGGGAAAGGGGAGAAGTGCAGCGGGGGCGTTTTCCTCCAGTTGCAAGTCATGGGGTGATGTCCACCCCGCCAGCACACTGCCGCAGAGCAGCAGCGCAATGCCTAATGCTCGAAAAAACTTTACCATGCTCGTCAGGATAGCAAATCCTGACGAGCATGGCAAGCTTAAAGCACCGGCTTGAAATCTGCAAATCCGGTGGCTGCATCCACCTGGGTGGGGATGACTCGCAATCTGCTACCGGGGTAGAGGCATCGGGCGTCTGTGCTGGTCCAGCGTTCGGCGTGGCGCTCGAAATACCACGAGGTGTCGCCCGGCAAATCGGCCCCGGACACAAAGCCCTTGACTTTGAGCAGCGGTACCTCCACTGCCATGCCTTGCGGCCAGCAGGCCAGCACCACGGCGTCCCACACACGCGGGTGCGCGCTCTCGCATTGCAGCTCCAGGAAACGCGCCATCATGCTCTGCTGGGCTTCGCTTTCCGCTGCGGCGGAGTTGCGCTCCGTTTCGGAAATGTGGTCGGCTATGCCGGCCAGCGTGCCGGGGCCTGGCAGCGGCGCCGAGGGCGAGCCGCTCAGCCTGCTGAACGAGCGGTGCACCACGAGGTCGGCATAGCGGCGGATGGGGCTGGTGAAGTGGCAGTAGTCACCCTTCGCCAGACCGAAATGGCCCAGAGCCTGGGGTGAGTAGCGGGCGCGCATCATGGCCCGGAGCAACTGCACTTTCAGTATTGCCTCATCAGGGTGGCCTTCAATCTTATCCATCACGGCGTTGAGCTCCTCGCGGGTGGCCAGTGTGCCGGCCTTGATGCCGTATGCCTTTAGTTCCTGGGCGAGCTCGCTGAGTTTGGCGGGGTCGGGAGCTTCATGCACGCGGTAGATGGTGGGCAGGGCATGGGCATTCAGTGCGTGGGCCACGGTCTCATTCGCAATGAGCATGAACTCCTCCACCAGCTGGTGGGCTTCGTCCCCGGTTTCCACCTCCACATCCACCGGGGCGCCCTGGTCATTGGTGATGAGCCGGATTTCCGGCATATCCAGCCGCAGGGCCCCGGCCTCGAAGCGTTTGCGGCGCAGCAGGGTGGCCAGCCTCCCCGCTTCGTGAATCATGGCGTCTACCTCAGCATCGCCGGTGGTGGATTTGCCTTGCAGTACCTCCAGCACCTGCGGATAGGTCAGCCGCCGCCGGGAGCAGATGACGGCATCCTTGAATTCCGCCTTGAATACTTTGCCCTGGCGGTTAATCTGCATGAGACACAGGCGGGTGAGGCGGTCCTCGCCCTCGCGCAGCGAGCAGATGCCATCGCAAAGCCTCGGGGGCAGCATGGGTAGCACGCGATCCGGCAGGTAGGTGGAGTTGCCGCGGCTCCGGGCCTCCTCATCCAGAGCGGAGCCGGGGCGCACATAGTGGCTCACATCTGCAATATGCACGGCAAGCTCCCAGTTGCTGCCATGGCGCACCACGGAGATGGCGTCATCGTAGTCACGCGCAGTTTCGGGGTCGATGGTGATGACACAGCGCTGCCGCCAGTCATCGCGGTGCTCCAGCTCAGCGGGCGAGATGATTTCTGAGATGCGCTCGGATTCCTCCAGAACCTCTGCGGGAAATGTATCGGCCAGGCCGTACTTGTGCATGATGGTGGTAATCTGCACGGCTTCGTCCTCCGGCCAGCCCAGCACTTGTGCAATGCGCCCTGTGGCCTCGCCGTTGGCAATGGGGTAGCTCTTTGGTTCCACCACTACAACCATGCCCGGCAGCAGTTCTGCCGGGGGCGGGGTGAGCAGCCGCACCAGCTCCGGGCTCGTTTTGCCATCGCCCGCCATCATGCCGTAGCGACCGGTGGATTTGTAGGTGCCGACCCAGCGGTCGCGCCCGCGGGAAAGGATTTCCAGCACGCGCACCTCGATGCGGGTTTCAGCAGCCTGCGGGCGGTGCTTGTGGCGGCGGTCGCGTGCAGGTGCCTGCAGACGCACCGATACCTCCACCCGGTCGCCATCCATGGCTCCGTGGCTGCGGTAGGGATTCACCAGCAGTGCCCCCACATCCGCCCCCGGACGGAGCGCCTGCAGCTGGCGCGCAGAACCGGCGTCTGCCACAAAGAACAGGCGGCTGCCGCGCTGGGAGATGCGGCCGGTGAGCGGCTCCCCCTGGAGCTTGCGCAGGACATACAGGCTCTTGCGCAGCTTCATCAGGTTCCCTTTGCGCAGGCCTTCGGCCAGTGCGGCCTTCAGCTCGCTGCGCTGGGATGGATGCAGTCCCATTCCCCGCGCGATATCGACCATTTCCTGCGGTTCGTAATCGGGGGAGGATAAGTAATCGTACAGAGCTTCGCTGAGAGTGGGTGCCTTCATTGCTGCTGCGTATTCTAGCACAGACTCCGCCTGCATTCAACCGGAAGATTGTCTTATTGTCGTTTTTGCTTGCTTGTCATCACTATCTGTGGTAATAAGAGGAGAACTCATGATTGCTAAAGCTGCACAGTGGATTGGCATGCGCCGTAAACAGGAGGACTCCTACGAGGTGAAGTTCTTCCGCGATGGCGTTCTGGCCGTTGTCTGCGATGGCATGGGCGGGCATCATGACGGAGCTCTGGCTTCCACCCTGGCCAGCGAGGCCTACCTCAAATCTTTTGAGCGAAACGATGATTTGCCCATGGTGCAGCGTATGCGCCAGGCGCTGGATGACGCGAACGAGGCCGTGCGGAAATCCTTTGAGAGCCGCGGGGTCTATGGTGGTACCACGCTGGTGGCTGCCTTTGCCGGTGGCGGGGTGCTTCGCTGGGTGAGTGTGGGCGATTCTGCTCTGTACCTCTGGCGCCGCGGGCGACTTATCCGCCTGAATCAGGATCATTCCTACCGCGACGTATATCGCGCGTATATCGGTGCCGGCATGACGGCGCAGGAAGCGCTGCGCCGCGGGCATGTGCTGCGTTGTGCCATTACCGGAGAAGCGCTCGACCTGGTGGATGCTCCGACGATTCCGTATCCGCTTCTTCCGGGGGATCGCATTGTGCTCACGACTGATGGCAGCGAGGATATCCTGGCACCGGAGCTGCTGACCAACGTGGGGCGCAATATCCTGAACAACCGGGAGGGCAGCCTGCCGGTGGCGCTGATTGAAGCCTGCCAGGCGCTGGATGACCCCTACGCTGATAACACGACCATTGTTTCCATTGATGTATAACAAGCACTGAACCCGCTGCTCGGGCAGGGTGTCACTCCCTGCATGGATACTATTTGCTTATGCGATGGATATGAGGCCGGGCGCTATGTGCTGCCACCTCTGCCGTATGATGTGGCAGCGCTGGAGCCGCTGCTGGATGCGGAGACCGTGCTTCTGCACCACAGCCGCCACCACGCGGCCTATGTAGCTGGGGCCAATGCAGCCGCAGAGATGATGCGGCAGGTGGAGCTGGGTGAACTGCCGGAAACGATGGCGGGCCAGGCGGCCCACAACCTCTCCTTTAACCTGGCCGGGCACATGCTGCACACGCTTTATTGGGGAAATATCTCTCCTGAGCCGGGGCAGCAACCCTGCTGTGAACTGGCGGATGCCATCAATACTTCATTCGGCTCATATGATGGTTTTGTGCGTTTGTTCCGCAGTGTGGCGCAGGGGGTGCAGGGTAGTGGCTGGGCCATTCTGGCCAAGGATGCCGTGAGTCACCGCCTGGTGGTGCTGGGCGCGCATCGGCACCAGGATGCGCTTCTGCCGCGCATGCGCCCGCTGCTGGTCTGCGATGTGTGGGAGCATGCCTACTACCTGCGCTATCACAACAACCGGGCAGGCTACGTGGATGCCTTCATGAATCAGATATGCTGGCATACGGTCGCAAAGAGGTTTAACGCCAACAAGAATAACCATGTCTGCTGTCGATAAGGAATCTGCCGGTGGCTGCGGGTGCAGCTGCTGTGGCTGGATGGCGCGTCCCTGGGTGGCGGGTATTCTGGCTGTGCTGGAGCTGGTGCTGGGCTTTATCCTGCTGAGCTTCCCCATGCTGCTGGGGTTATCCGCAGTATGGGTGGGCGGGTTTGTGCTGGCCGTGGCGGGCTTAATCCGCCTGGTGCAGAGCATCATGCGCCGGGAAAACCGCTGGTGGAATCTGCTGGCCGCCGTGCTTTACCTGGTGGTAGGTGTGTTTACCGTGCTCATGCCCATGCTTTCCATGGAGTGGTGGACTCTGTTCATCGGCGCCTGCCTGCTCACCGCCGGTATCATGCGCATGGGGGTGGCCATCAGCATGTGGAATACCCCGGGGCGTTTCTGGCGTGTATTCAACGCCCTGGTATCGCTGGTGCTGGGTGTGATGATCATCTGGGGCTGGCCGGAGTCCTCCGTCTGGCTCATCGGCACGCTGATAGCCATTGAGATGATATTCTCCGGCTGGACACTCATGTTCCTCGCCATGGCTCCGAGGGAGCAGGGCGCAGGAGAGTGATTTTATGCGTACGCTCCTTCAATGGCCTGCCGCATGCAGGCCATTTTGTTTTCGGTTTCCAGCCATTCCTGTTCCTCATCAGAATCCGGCATGAGGCCGCCGCCGGCGTAGAGCCGGCAGAATGTGGGGAAAACCTGCATGCAGCGCAGCGAGACATAGAGCTGAACCGAGCCGTTCCCCCAGGGGCCGAGATAGCCCGCATAACATGAGCGGTCGATATCCGGGTATTGCTGCAGCAGGGCGCGGGCATCGGCCACCGGGGAACCACACACCGCAGGGGTGGGGGGAAGCTGGTCCAGCAGTAGCAGCAGCCGGCCTGGCGGCATTTTCCAGGAGAAGCGGGTGCAGAGATGCTCAATGCGCCCGGCTCGCAGGTTTTCCAGCGGGCTTTCCTCCAGTTCATCGGCCAGCGGGGTGAGTATTTCCCGCACAAAATCGGTCACGAGAGCCTGCTCGCGCTTATTCTTGGCATCCCACGGCAGAAGGTTCGGGATGCGGGTCCCGGCCAGGGCCATGGTGTGCCAGCTATTGCCACTGCCGGTGACCAGTTGTTCCGGTGTGCAGAAAATCCAGGTGCCGTGCCGTGGGGTGTGGACCAGCGCCTTGAAGGCGTTCGGGTTCTGTTCGCAGGCGGTGCGGAATGCCTGGCAGGGGGAGAATCCCGGTGCTGTTTCGGTGTCTGCGGTGCGGGCCAGCACTATCTTCCGCACTTCTCCGCTGCGGATGAACCCGGTATACAGCTGGAAGAGTGAGGCATATTTCTCCCGCGAGGTCGGGGCTTCCTGCGGAATCCGCTCTATTTCTTCCCATGCATCAGGTGCAGGGGGTGCCTCCAGTTCGGATGGAATGAAGAGGCTGCTGCCATCAAAGGTGGCCAGCACGAAGCCATTCTTGAAGATGGGGTCGTCTTCCGTCCTCCCGTCTTCTGCCATGCAGAAAACGGGGTGTGATTCACCGGGAAGGCAATACAGAGCAAAGGCACAGTGCCTGCGGCAAAGTGCGTCAATCCTGGCTGCCATGTCGGGGTGCATGGCGGTTAGCTTACAACGAAACGCCACGTTTGGCAACCTTTTTCCGTGGTATCTGCCTGCGCGGCGGCGTGCTGGCAAATCAGCTTATCCGGTTGCAGGCGCATTTTTCTTCGCGAATCTGCTGGAGCCCGGCCTGCACGAGGCGCAGGGCCACGGCCCATGCGATGATGCCGAGAATGAGGAAGCGCAGCAGCCCGAAGGAGGCCAGCCAGCTGGTGTTCCACACCAGGTGGAGCGCTACGGGGATGAGGGCAATGCGCAGGAAACGGATATCCGTAAAGGCTGCCCAGTTAATGCGGGTCGAGTTGTAATCGCGCCGACCTTCGGCAATGTGGTGGTTCAGGGTGAGCCAATAGGCTCCGGCGGTGATGGCGGTCCAGACGATGTGGCCGAAGGGGGTGATGAGCGCGCGCACCTGCATGACAGCATCGGGGTTGATGAGGCTGGCATTCATGGCGATGGCGTGTCCCTGTGCGGGGTTGATGCTGGAGATGAGCTCGGCCGCGGTAGAGCTGCTGATGAAGCGAGCCAGCTCCGTGAAGGTGTAGCCGGAGCTTTCAAAGGCTGCGAACCCGGCACCCACACCAGCTCCCAGCAGCAGGCCGGTCAGGATGCGGCCATTCCGCCGGCTGCCGGCTATCAGAATGGTGGCCAGGAGTTTCGCCGGCTCTTCGATGGGCCCGGCAATCCATACCAGCAGGTCCGGCCCCACAGCCAGCAGTGCCAGTGAGAAGATGAGCGCCATCAACCCACCGTAGAGCATGGCCCGCATGACCTCCAGAAACGGAACTTCCCGCCTCACGTTCAGCTCAAAAAAGAAGACCGCCACGCAGAAGGGAATGGCGAAGTTGCCCACAAACATGAGCCCCGGCACCAGATTCGGGTTCTGAAAGGTATTGCAGGCCCAGTTGAACCCCAGATACAGCAGGATGCATGCAAAGAGCATGCGGGCAAAGATCCACGGGGTGGGCCAGGCGCTGCTCACAGCGTGCAGCGGCGGTGTGGTTCCGGGTGTGCCGCAGCAGAAGATTTCCACTACTTCCTCGCGGCTGTGCCGGCGGAAAACATCGGCAAAAAAGTGTGCTAAGGAAAAACCGCCGAGTCCATTCAGCCCGGTAATCTCATCGATGGTATCGGTCTGCCCGTGGTGCAGCAGCTCATCCACATGCAGTGTGCAGCCGCATTTGCTGCTCTGGATTTCGGTGTCGGTGCCGATGAGTCCGCGGCTGAGCATCTCCCGCAGTTCTGCCAGCTCATAGGGACCGTCTTTCTCCCCGTGGGGGAGCAGTACGAAAAAGGTCTCTTCCTGGGCCGCTGTGCGCATGCAGACATGGTACTCCTGCGGTCGCAGGGTGTCAAGCCAGATTCTGATATAACGGGCGAAT
Organism: Akkermansia sp.; assembly: GCA_017435365.1. Classification (GTDB taxonomy): domain Bacteria; phylum Verrucomicrobiota; class Verrucomicrobiia; order Verrucomicrobiales; family Akkermansiaceae; genus Akkermansia. The sequence continues at coordinate 25,376 of JAFSFD010000024.1, forward strand.
GTCTATGGCTTTACCGAATGCTAACCGCCCACCCGGACCTGCCGGATGGGCGATACGTCTGCGGGATTGCCCCGGGTGTTTCAGTGCCGTCTGCGGCGCGCGACCAGGAGCACGAGCGCACCGAGACTCAGGGTGGCGGTGGCCGGCTCCGGAATGTAGGAATAGACGTGCACGTAGTCAACGGTCATGGCGACACCGTTGCCGATATCCCCGATTTCCCCCACCCAGTCGCCCCCCAGCTGCATATCAAGCAGCAGGTAGTAGGGGTTGTTCTCCTTGTTGAAAGGCCAGTTGGGGTTGTTGGCTTCCGTGTACCTGGTCATGGTGGCATCTCCATCCATGTAGAAGGTGAGGGCCTCCGGTGTCCATTCCACGCCGTAGGTGTGGAATGCGGCTTTGTCCTCAACCGAGGTGAAATAGGCGGTGCTGCCGCCGCTGGCATTCACCGTGCCGGCGCTGGTCTTGTTGCCGCTGGCGTTGTTGTAGTGCAGGGTCTGGTGCACGATGCCTTCGTAGTTGAGGTGCTCCATGATATCGATTTCTCCGGTCTGCGGCCAGGGGCCGTTGGTGGGCATCATCCAGATGGCCGGCCAGGCGCCCGGTGCGCAGTCGAATTTGGCGCGCACTTCCACATAGCCGTACTGGAAGGTGAAGGTCTTGTTGGTAAAAATACCGCCGCAGGCGTAGGTGTCGTTTGCGCCGGTCGGGTCGCTCTGGCTGGTGTAGTCGCCGTATTTGCCCCAGAGCGATACGGTGCCATCGCCATTCATGGTGACAAGCTCATCGTCGCGCGATTGGTACTTGCGCCAGTCGGAGACGCCCCAGGAAACGTAATCTATCTTGTTCCATTTACTCGTGTCGAGCACGTTGCCATCGAAATCATCACTGAAGACGAGGCCCCAGTCCGGGTTTTGGGCTTGCCAGCCGGTATAATCATCGGCCAGGGTGGCGGGAGCCAGCAGCAGGGCTGCGAGGGTGGTGAAGAGTTTGTGCGAAGCGGTCATGTAGGTGTGCGTGGTTGTTGCATATCCTGTTTATACCATTTCTGCAACTCCCGCAACCTAACTCGGTAATTGTTGTATTGTGTTTCGTCTAACTCACCTGGACAGGGCGAAAATGCGCTTGTCGGGCAGGTAGTAGTAGCGGTCTGTCCTGAACCCGTTTTCTTCACCTTTGAGGGTATACCGGACCACGATGTTCCGGTAGCCATCGCCGTTGGAATCTTCGAGTGTCATCTGTGCCCAGAAGCCTTCAAAAATAGTGCCGTCATCGTGGGAATCGTAGCAGCGGATGCGGGCTCCGGGCACCTCGATGAAGGCATTTCCCTTGCCGGTGTGGTGGTAGGTATAGGGGATGCGCGCTCCTTTCTGCTCGATGATTCCTACCATGTCGGCGTCGGCTGCCTCCGGATTGGCTGCCTGTAACTTATGCGTGAGGTCGCTTTCATCTGCCTTCAGGGAGATGGGCAATTCTGCGGCGCATAACCCGCCGTGTTCCCGCATGAGCCGAATGGTTGCGGCATCTGCAGAATCCGCAAAATCGAGCGGCGTGTATCCTGCTGCATCAAGCGGGTTGACCTCGGCTCCGGCCTCCAGCAGAATCCTCACGCATTCAGTTTCATCCGCCATGCAGGCGTGATGGAGAGCCAGCCGGTTATCGTGAAAAACGGACGAGCAGGCATGGACATCAGCTCCATTTTCCAGAAGATAGCGCAGGAATTCGGGATTCCCTTCGTTTATCGCGATGTGTGCCGGGGGATGCTGGAAGCGGGGCGCATAGTCCAGCCTTGCGCCATGTTGCAGCAGCAGGGGTAATAAATGACGGTTCCGCTTATCCAGGCAGCTTTCAACGGGTATGTCGCCGAAAACCCCGCGTTCATTTGGATTCCATCCATTCTCCAGCATGTAGGTGACCACCGCTATCTGTTCCTCCTGGTTCCGGAACTGGGCCGGATTGTTGTTGCAGAAGATAATGAGGTCCCGGCTATCCTTAGCCCTTACAAACAGGGAGATGCAATCAGCACTGAGAAAATGACCGTTTTTCAGGCAATCCCGCAGCGCCTGCTTGCCGTAGGGGTGGAAATCAAAGAGTATAAATAAAACAAGGAAAGCAGAGAATACCGGAAAAATGGACTGATGAGCTGTTTTAGCAGGTGGAACCGGAGGCAATTCTCCCGGCAACTGAAAGGTGCCGGGGCGCGATTTCCTCCAGTCACTATCCGGCTGCGGCTTGTCGAAGCCCCAGAAACGGAACAGCTGCGCCGCCACATAAATGGCTGCAGCAAATACCAGGATGCTGCCCAGCAGAATCACCACATTGAGCCAGAGCGGCGGGAAGGGGTAGCATGCACTGCATTTGCCCATCAGCAGCCCCGGCCATATAAAGGCCAGGGCAATGGCGTAGACAATGAGGAAAAGAATGCGTTTCATGAGGTCAGTAGCAGTCCATGTGTACTCGCCACTCTTCTTTGGCGGGGTTGTAGAAGAAATAGTAACTGCCGCAGTCACCGATTTCCAGCCCGGCATTGTCATCGGAGCTGATTTGCATCACATAGGCATAGCCCTCGGGAATATCCGGTGCACCCTGGGCGTAGGTGGGGTAACCGCCCAGCTTGTGTGTTTCGTAGATGTTCTCGCGCATGTCTTCCTGGTAATCCAGATTCTGGTGAATCTCGAACTCACAGACCTCATTCCACAGCTCATCGCTGCCGCCGCAATCCGGCCACTTAGGCATGTCATGTACCAATTCGGGGGAGAGAACGCAGGGTGCCAGCTCGCCGGATTCATAATCGCAGGGCTCCAGCCCCTCTGTGCCGGCATAGCTGCGGATAACGCAGCCCAATTTGGGTTCCTCGTCTGGGTCCGTAGCCCAGGCTTCCCGTGGAGCGAAGATGGTGATGAGTTCCAGCTTTTTGAACGGGGCAGGGACATACGGTATATCGCGCAAGAAGATGGTAGCCAGCGGCTCCAGCGGGGTGCCTTCTGCGTCCATGGGGCGTTCCTCACCGGGCTTCTGCCAGGTCACTCGCCCCAGCCAGCTTTGCGTGCCTGCGGGGGCCTCTAGTGCCGCCTTGCTGCGGAGAATGACAGCCTCCCGGCTCAGCTTCTGCTTCAGTTCAACGCGCGTCATCGTCGGGCCGTCCGGCACATCGATACCATGCGCCCGCATGCCTTCCTTCAGCAGGCTTCGGCATTCGGCGTCCTCTTTGCATCTTATATAATGAAGAGGGATGCTTCCTTTATTATCCGGTATCGAAGGGTTAGCCCCAGCCTCCAGAAGAATGCGCACTGCCTTCGTGTTGGCCATGCCGGCAGCCCAGTGGAGGGGTGTCATGCCGTTCTCATCACGTTGATTTACATCTGCACCAGCATCGAGGAGTACCTTCATGCACTTGAGCGCGTTCTTAAATGCGGCCCTAGACAGAAGCCCTTTCCCCTTTTTATTGATCGAATCGATGGGTAACACTGCTTTTCGAAATAAACCGGACTTGAGCATCTTGCGCAGGGTAGAAGACTTATCGTCAGCGAATATATTGTCCAGCTGCTCAATCTGTTGTTCTGTGAGTACGGGGAGCATGGCAAAAATGGCGTGTCAGGTGCATTATATAGTGTTCAGGATAGGGAATCAAGGAGAATATGGCATTATTCATCCTTGGGGCTTGATTTACTTGACACCAGATGCGGATGTGTTACTATGCTGAGTGTATGTTGACCCTGCGTAATCTTGTGATGCTGTCGACCTTGTTGCTGGTATCATGCACTAATTTCTGCCAGAATGTGGCCGATTTGAGCGCTGTGTATCAGGGGGTACTCGTTCTGGAACCCGGCACCTGCTATCGATATGGCGGCAAGATGTATGCCAAGGGACAGCGAGCGCTCTTTCAACGTACGTATGTGGACCATCCTTATGCTATCGCCAAACCATCCCCTTCCCGTTATAAGCTCATTGATGTAGGCGAGGGGGAAATTGTGTACCATGAGATTATTTTGAATGAAGACCGACGGGTGGAGTTTCCCAGTCATGGAAACTGGCAGTCCCTGCCGATAAAGAGCTCTATGGCTAGCCCCTTGGAAGAGGAGATTGGCAAGGTGCAGGATGTTGATTCGTTCTCCCGGGAACTGACCCCGCATGCCCTGTATGCCTATCCGCTGGCAGGAGCCACGCTGGTGTGTGTGGATGTCCCTCTGAATCTGGCTACCATTGTACTGGCGCCGCCCATGATTGCCGGTGCGATTATTTACAGCGTCTCGAGTGACGCCGTGCGGCAGAAAGCGAATGATTGAAATAGGGACTGAAGTCCCTCCTCGGACAGTATAGATTCATTTGTCCTGCGTCAGGGATGCGAGCATGGTGGCGAGCATTCCGTTGGGGGTGATGTCGCCCACCCAGATTTCTGATGCGTGACGCAGAACGTACTCGTTGCTCCAGGTTGCGACTTTTTTATTCAACCGGGAGCCGGAGGGCTGCGGCGAGAGGAATAAGAGCCGGTTTTCTATCAATGCTTGGTGCTGCTCTGCAGAAAGCTCCGTTGGAATGCCTTGGGGGCATACGTGGATGATAGGTCGCTTTTTTGCCAATGCCCGGCAGAGGATTTCACGTTCCTGCGGGCTCGTGAAGGTGGAGATGAGCGCCATTTCCTGGGTGGTCGGGACTGAAGTCCCGTGCCCCGAAAGAGAAATGCGACGTAGAGTCAGATTTGTTGCGCTGTATCCCTGAGATGCTACGCAAGCACGTTTGGGAAGACTCAGGAGCGACTCGTTGCCCAACATGTATCTGGTTACTTCACCCCAACGGTCACGCGTCCATCTCTTCGGGTTGCTGCGTATGTATCGCTCGTAATGTAGAAGCTCAGCTGCGCTGGAAATCAAGTCTTCCCAGTAGTCGATTTGCCACAGATGACCGCCTATATCGGGAACTTTTCCGGCTCCTTTGAGCTTGCCGTAAAGGAATGTGGTGACTCCTTTGAAGCGCCCGACGAGAAAGCCCAGGTGGTTCTTTTTGTTGGTCGGCCGTTCATAGATGATAAAAATTGCGTGAAGGTGATTTGGCATCACTACATATTCACCCAGTTCCAGCTCGGGATATTTTTGCGGCAAGGCTGTAAGCTCATCTCGCACACTTTTTCCAAGCTCGTTCAGTACACATTGCTCCCCTACAACCGTTCCCAGAATGCAACGATTATGCTCAACCTGCATGGTCACGAAGAAACGGCCCATGCTGTAATTTATATTCTTGCTGCGCAGGTGCTTGTAAATACGCCGTCCGTTCATTTCGAGGCACGGGACTTCAGTCCCGAATAAAAAAAGCCCCGCAGGATTGCGGGGCTTGGTAAAAAGAAATCAGATGCGTCGTTTCTTTCGGAAATCGAGCATGGCGAGCTGTTTGGAGATGGCCGCTTCGAGCTTGGCCTGTTCCTCGCGGTCGAGCACGGAGGCGCCGTCGCGGAAGGCGGCCTGGGCGCGTTCGAGCGCGCGCTCTACGCTGGTGGAGTCGATTTCATCCACCGTGAGGGCGGTGTCGGTCACCAGGAGCACATCGTCCTTATCCACCTGCAGGAACCCGCCACCCACGAAGAGACTCTGCGGAGCCTGACCGGGGCAGGTGTAGGTGAGTTCACCATTGGCCACGGAGGTGATGATAGAAGCGTGCCCGGGCAGCACCTCCATCTCACCCGTGGAGGCAGGCAGACGGATGGCCGTTACCTCCGCCTCGAGGGCGGTGCGCATGGGGGTGATGATTTTGAATTGCATGGGCATGGGTGGAATCAGGCTTTCTCAACGGTGTCGATGCTGCCCTTCATGTAGAAGTTCACTTCGGGTACGGAGTCCCACTTGCCGTCCAGAATCTCGGCGAAGCCGCGGACGGTTTCGGCCACGGGCACGTACTCGCCCTTGATGCCGGTGAAGGTCTCGGCCACGCTGAAGGGCTGGGAAAGGAAGCGCTGAATCTTACGGGCGCGGCTCACGGTGAGCTTGTCGGCCTCGGAGAGTTCGTCCATACCCAGAATGGCAATCATATCCTGCAGGTCCTTGTAGCGCTGCAGGGTCTGCTGCACGCCACGTGCCACGCGGTAGTGCTCCTCGCCCACGAGCTCGGGGGCCAGTGCCTTGGAGGTGGAGGCCAGCGGGTCCACGGCGGGGTAGATACCCTGGGCGGCCAGCGCACGCTCCAGCACCACGGTGGAGTCCAGGTGGGAGAAGGTGGTGGCGGGGGCGGGGTCGGTCAAGTCGTCAGCCGGCACGTACACAGCCTGCATGGAGGTGATGGAACCCTTCTTGGTGGAGGTGATTCGCTCCTGCAGACCGGCCATTTCCTCGGCCAGGTTGGGCTGGTAACCCACGGCAGAGGGGGTGCGGCCCAGCAGGGCGGACACCTCGGAACCGGCCTGGGAGAAACGGAAGATATTGTCCACGAAGAGGAGCACGTCGCGGTTCTCTTCATCGCGGAAGTACTCGGACATGGAGAGGGCGGAGAGAGCCACGCGGAGACGGGCGCCGGGGGGCTCGTTCATCTGGCCGTATACCAGGGCCACCTTGGAGTTCTCGGGGTTGGCCTGGTCGATAACGCCGGATTCGCTCATTTCCATGTAGAAGTCGTTACCTTCGCGGGTACGCTCACCCACGCCGGCGAACACGGACAGACCGGAGTGAGCCTTGGCGATGTTGTTGATGAGCTCCATGATGAGCACGGTCTTGCCCACACCTGCACCACCGAAGGAACCGGCCTTACCACCCTTCAGGAAGGGGCAGATGAGGTCAATCACCTTGATGCCGGATTCCAGCACTTCGGAGGAAGTGGACTGTTCTTCCAGGGTAGGGGCGTCGCGGTGAATCGGGTAGCGCTTTACGCCGTCCAGCTGGCCCTTTTCGTCCACGGTCTCGCCGAGCACGTTGAAGATACGGCCCAGCACCTTCGGACCCACGGGCACAGAGATGGGAGCGCCGGTGTCGATGACTTCCATGCCGCGCTTCAGGCCATCCGTGGTGCTCATGGCCACGGTGCGCACCCAGCCGTCCGGCAGGTGCTGCTCCACCTCCAGCACCAGCTGGGTGGGCTTGCCGTCAATCTCATAATCGACGGTGAGAGCGTTGTAAATGGCGGGCATCTGCGCCTGGGAGAAGTCGACGTCTACCACTGCGCCGATAATCTGCACGATTTTACCTGTGTTCATACTAAGAATAAGTTGTTTTTGAAAATTGAGTGAATGGGGTGGGGGATTACTCCATGGCCTTCATAGCCGTGGTGATTTCGAGAAGTTCGTTGGTAATCTGGGCCTGGCGTGCCTTGTTGTATTCCAGGGTGAGTTCGCCGATGAGGGTTTTGGCGTTCTCGGTGGCGGATTTCATGGCAACCATGCGGGCAGACTGCTCGGAGGCCTTGCCTTCCAGCACCATCTGGGTGAGCAGGTTGGCAAAGTAGAGCGGCAGGATGGACTTGAGCAGGGTGCGGGGATCCGGCTCCAGCAGGAAATCGGCGTGTTCGCCGTCCTCTGCCTCTTCTGCCAGTTTCAGCAGCTCCTCAGGCTTGATGGGGAGGATATCCACCACCTGCGGGCGCTGCACCATGATGTTGATGAACTTCTGGTAGACCACGGTCACGCGGTTGTAGGTGCCGTCCACGAAGCCCTTGCGGATGAAATCGAGGATGGCCTTCATCTCGGCTTCTTCCACGGTATCACCGATGGTGAAGGAGGCCACCAGCTTGCGACCCACGCGGGCGAACTGGGAGTTGAGCTTGCCGCCCACGGTGAGGTAATCGGCCTCGGCGGGGCACTGGGTGAGCACCTCCTTGAAGAGGTTGGTGTTCAGGCCGCCGCAGAGCCCGCGGTCTGTGCTTACCACGATGACGAGCTGCTTGCCGGTTTCGCGCTTTTCCATGAGCTGGACAGAACCCTCGGCAATGGATTCCTGCAGGTGCTTGAATACCCGCGACAGGGCGCGGATGTATACACGGCCCTTCAACGCCAGCTCCTGAGCACGGCGCATCTTGGCGGACGCAACCATCTGCATCGCCTTGGTAATCTGCGATGTGTTGCGTACCGACTTGATGCGGCGTTTGATGTCTCTCAGGCTTGCCATGTTGTTACTTCTTCAGGCGGGATTTGAAAGCGGTCATGAAGTCCTTGAGGGCAGCGTCGATTTCCGGCGTCAGGGACTTCTCGGCTTCGATGCGGGTGAGCAGCTCGGCCCCGTTCACGCTGGCTTCTTCCTCCAGCTGGCGGCGCACGGCCTGAATCTGCTCCACGGCCACATCATCGAGGAAGCCGCGCTGGATGGCATAGAGGTTGATGACCTCGATACCCAGGCTCTTGGGCTCGTACTGGCCCTGCTTGAAGAGCTCCACGATGCGGCGACCTCGCTCCAGCTTGGCCTTGGTGGCGGCGTCCAGGTCGGAGCCGAACTGGGCGAATGCCTGGAGTTCTTCGAACTGGGCAAGGTCGAGCTTCACGGAACCGGCCAGCTTCTTCACAATCTGGGTCTGGGCGCTGGAACCCACGCGGGACACGGAGATACCCACGTTGATAGCCGGGCGCACACCCTGGTAGAAGAGGTCGGTATCCAGGAAAATCTGGCCGTCGGTAATGGAAATCACATTCGTGGGAATGTAGGCGGACACGTCACCGGCCTGGGTCTCGATGATGGGCAGGGCGGTGAGGGAACCACCTTTACGTCCACCTTCGCTGTTGATGCGGGCAGCGCGCTCCAGCAGGCGGGAGTGCAGGTAGAACACGTCGCCGGGGTAGGCTTCGCGGCCGGAGGGACGGCGCAGGATGAGGGACACCTGGCGGTAGGCCACGGCGTGCTTGGAGAGGTCATCGTACACGATGAGGGCATCCTGACCCTGGTCCATGAAGTACTCACCCATGGCGCAGCCGGCATAGGGGGCGAGGTACTGCATGGCGGCGCTGTCGGAGGCGGAGGCCACCACCACGATGCTGTATTCCATGGCGCCGGCTTCCTCAAGCTTGGCGACCAGGCGGGACACGGTGGCGCGCTTCTGACCCACGGCCACGTAGATGCTGTAGAGCGGGCGGTGGCCCGGCAACTTGCCCTGTTCGGCCAGCTTGTTCTGCTGGGCCTGGGCAATCATGGTATCGGTGGCGATGGTGGTCTTGCCGGTGGAGCGGTCGCCGATGATGAGCTCGCGCTGACCGCGGCCAATCGGAATCATGGCGTCGATGGGCAGAATGCCGGTCTGCACCGGCTGGTTCACACCCTGGCGGGAGATGATACCGGAAGCAATCTTTTCCACGGGGTAATAGGTGGCCGCCTGAATCGGGCCCTTGCCATCCAGCGGGTTACCCAGGGTATCCACCACGCGGCCGAGCAGCCCGGGACCCACCGGCACCTGGAGCAGTCGCCCCGTGGTCTTGCAGGTGTCGCCTTCCTTCAGGGAAGCGGCGTTGCCGATAAGCACGGCGCCCACTTCATGCTCTTCCAGGTTCATGGCGAGGCCCATCACGCCGCCGGGGAATTCAATCATCTCATTGAGCATGGCGTTGCTCAGGCCCTCGATGTGGGCCACGCCATCGCCGATGGCTTTGATGGTGCCCACGTTCTCGCTGACGGAGGCGGTGGAGATGTTGCGAATCTGTGCTTCGAGTTCTTGTACGATGTTGCTCATACCGTGGTGTGTTTAGAGAGTTTTGGTAAGTTGTTCAATGCGGGTGCGGACTGAGGCGTCCGTCACGTTGTCGCCCACCTTCACGGTGAGCCCGGCGATAAGGGAGGAATCCACCTGCCATTCGTAGTTCAGTCCGGCTTGACGGGCGTTCAATTTTGCCTGGATGGCGGTCTGCTCAGCCTCGGTCAGCGGGACGGCGCTGGTGATGGTGGCGGTGTGGGCGGCGCGCTCCAGTCGCACCAGCTCGGTGAAGGCGGTGAGCAGGGCCAGGTAGTTGCGCGGCTTGTCCGCGGCAATCTTGTCGGCCACCTGGCGCACGATAGCTTCATCCATCAGCCCGTCGGCGCCGATGCAGAGCCGCATGAGGCGGCGCGCCTGCGCTTGTACTTCTTTACTGATTTTCATGGCTGCGCGGCAGAATTAGAGGGACTTGATGGCTTCATCGTTGATGGCGCGGTGGTCGGCATCGCTCAGCACCTTCCCGGTCACGCGGGTAGTGACTTCGGCCACCAGACGGGCGAACTCGCCTTTCAGCGCATCCTTTTCGCGCTGGGTGTCCATCTCGGCCTGCTTGTGGGCATTTTCGATGACGGCCTGGGCTTCGGCGCTGGCCTTGGCGGAGAGGTCGGCCTGCAGGCGGGCGGCAGTCTGGCGGGCCTGCTCGACCTCCTTCTTGCCGGTTTCGCGGGCTTCGTCGAGAATCTTCTCGCCGGTCACCTTCACATCGGCCAGTTCCTGCTGGCTGCGGGCGTGCATTTCCTCGCCCTCCTGGATGCGCTGGCGGCGTTCCTCCAGCTGCTTGAAGATGGGCTTGATGCCGAAGCACACCACGATGGCGGCCAGGATGCAGAAAGCAATGAGGTGAGCAATGAACGCATCGGTGTGCAGACCGAAATTAGTGACCAGGTCCTGAATATCAGCGGCAAGAATCATGGTTGTGAGTTGCTTTGGTTAAAGACGGAGATTTTTTTGAGAATGGGGGAAAGGGGAAGGGGCATACCGTTTGCTTGAATGGCCCGGCATGCCCGCGGGCGTAGCATTGCTTAGCCCATGAAGATGGCCACGAAGGCCACACCTTCCACAAGGGCGGCCAGAATGATGGAGATGGTCAGCACCTGACCGGAAGCACCGGGGTTGCGGCCGGTGGATTCAGCGGCCTTCATACCGATGAGACCAATGCCGAGACCGGCACCGATAACAGCCATGCCGGACTTGATAGCGGCGGTGGCAAGAGCGGGGAGCATCATTGTTGTTGTTTTTCTATTGTTTGTTGTTTATTGGTGAAACCCGCAGCGTCACGCTTTGCTTCATGATCCGCTGCGGGAAAATGGTCGTTTAGTGGGCTGCGTGTTCCTCGCCATCGCCCACCTGGGTCTTCAGGAAAATGGCTGTGAGCATCAGGAACACCAGGGCCTGCACGAAGCCTACCAGAATTTCCAGACACATGAAGGGAAGCATGGCAACGGCGTTGCCCAGGATGCTGCCGCTCACGATGCTCATCTGCTCCAGAATGGCCTCACCGGCGAAGATGTTGCCATAGAGACGGGCGGCCAGAGCTACCGGGCGGATGCCGATGGAAAGCAGCTCGATGAGACCCACGAAGAAGAAGACAGGCAGCAGCAGGTTCTTCAGCATGCCGGTGAGCCCTCCCTTGGGCCCGAAGATGTGCAGCACAAAGTGCTTGATGCCCTGTTCCTTGATGCTCCAGATGAACCAGAGCAGGGTGTAGAACAGACCGAGGAAGAGGGTGATGTTCAAATCAGCATTGGCACCGCGGAAGAGGGGGTGGCCGTTGATGGTAATCTCGCCCACTCCGGGAATCAGCCCCATGTAGTTACTGGTGAGGATGAGCAGGAACACCGTGGCGAAGTACCAGATGTACTTGCCGGCCAGTTTCTTGCCGATGAGCCCTTCCACAAAGTTATACAGCAGCTCGAATACCCACTCCACAAAGTTCTGCAGCCCGCTCGGCACGCTCTGCATCTTGCGCGTGGCCAGGCGCAGAATGATGGTGAGCAGCACCACGGCTATGGTCATCATCACCATGGAGTTCGTGATGGGCAGCGAATGCCCCGGCCAGAACGGCAGGTCGATGTCCCACAGCACTGGCGCATCGGTAGAAAGACCATGATGGCCGCCTTCCTCAGAAGCACACGCCACACCACTCACCAGCATCATGATTCCAAAAGTAAGTTTAGAAAGGAGAGATTTCATCGCGATTAATTTCAGACTAGCACTTTTCCCCGCAGAGTCAAGGAGAAAATCTTGTTAGTGACGTAGAAATCACCACATGTTTTCCGAAGAATTGTAATATCAGCAACATTTTGGAAGAAGTCCCATCTCTACTCGATTAATTGATGTTTGTCGTTGTCGGGGCACGGGACTTCAGTCCCGAAATAACGGTGCTTCCAATCGGGACTGAAGTCCCGTGCTCCGACAGAGTTCCCCCACAAATTCCAATATGAGCAGGGCAGCGCTATTCTGTGATGTGCCGGCTTATTGAAAATGGTCCCGGGTGTCGGGGGAAAACAATAGCCGTTCATGGCTTTGCGGGCTGGTTTACAGGTACCACTCGCATTCTTGCAGCGTTTCCTTCAGGTGGAACGTGCTTCCGCTGGAGTCGTTGGCGGGCAGGGGAATATCGCTGAGCATCAGGGCTGCGTCGTAAAGGGCAGTGCTCTCGCGGAAGTGGGCCTCAAAACGAGCGGCAAAGGTGGCGAATGCATCTTTCGGTGCGGCGACGCCTATGGGGTTCTTTGTGTCCAGGAAGATGCGCAGGAGGATGAATTGCTGTGCACCGCCTCCAGTTGACAGTGAATGGAGAATTTCTTCCGCTTCAGCCTCACCCCAGGGACTTGCCATCCAGCTGGTCAACATGGCGGCTCTGGCGTAGATGCCTCCGGCGCCTTGTTCCGGCAGCCAGGGGGCAGGCAGCAGGGTGTCGTGCACAATGCGGCGCAGTTCATCAATGATGCGCTGGTGCTGATTCAACGATTCAAGCGCCGGGCGTTCCTGCACCAGCCATATCCAGAGGATATCTTCCCAGATTTGCGCGGCGTATTCTTCCTGCGGATTGCGGAAAAACTGGTAGAGAGGACGCAGGTAGGCACAGCACTCGGCAGCGGTGCCGGCGGGCAGGTGGCCGTTGAACACACAGGCGAGTTCGTACCCGGTCAGCCCCGCACCCTGTTTGGTAATGATGCCGCGCAGCAATTCCCGGCTTTCGGGGTGCGAGAAATCCTTATGCGGGTCGCTGAGGTGAAACGCAGGCATTTACTTGGAGAAAACCGGCTCGGGTAACTTCGGGGTCTTCTCTTCGGGGCTGCCCACCATGTCGCCTACGTCCTTGAAGGTGACAAAGAGGAAGAAGAAGAGCAGCAGGAAGAGGAAGCCGCTCTGAATCCACTCCAGCAGCTTGCCTCCCACCGGGCGGCGGAAGATGATTTCCAGCGTGCCCAGCACCACATGCCCGCCGTCCACGATGGGCAGGGGCAGGATATTCAGCACAGCCAGGTTCACATTCAGCACCACGGCGAACCAGAGGATAAGCTTCCAGCCGTTCTCGGATTCGAGCATCTGGTACAGGTAGTTGCCGATACCTACGGGGCCGGAGAGGTGCTCCATGCCCACGCTGCTGCCGGGGGCTGCCACTTTGGCCAGGGTTTCGCCCATCCAGCGGAAACTCTGGTTAATCTGTTCCTGCACGCCGGGGTGCTCAGTGCGCAGCTCATTATCCAGCCCGCCCCACACAAAGCCCATGATGGGGCGTGCTCCCTCCAGCCCCTGCCAATTAGTGGGCAGAGCGGGGGCGATGGTAGCGGTAACTTCACTGCCGTCAGCATTTTGCAGGGTAAGTTCCACGGTGCCCTTTTCGGCGGCTTCCAGCACCGGCACCGGGGAGAACACCGGGATGCCATTCAGCTTTACGATACGCTGCCCCTTGACCAGTCCGGCCTGTTCTGCCGGGGAACCGGGAATAATATCGCCGATGACTGCGGGAGCCGCGGGCATGATGCCCACCTGGCGCATGCCGGTGCGCTGCCACCATTTGGTTTCCGGCAGCTTGTAGCCGCTTTCAATGGTAAGCTGCTGAGTGCTGCCATCGGCCATCGGGCGGTCGATGGTGAAGGTAATCTTCTCGTGTTCGCTCATGGCCACGAGCTCGCGCACGCCTTCCATGTTGCCCACCCATTTCTCCACGGGCTGGCCATCAATGGCGCGGATGCGGTCACCCGGCAGCAGCCCGGCCTGCGCGGCGGGGGAATCCGCCGGAATGTAACCAATCGTGGTGGTCGGCAGTTCTCCCACCGGCTTGCCCACTATCCACACGATGACGGCAAAGAAATACGCCAGCAGCAGGGAAGCCAGTGGACCGGCCGCGGCAATGATGACCTTATCCAGCGGCTTGAGCGGCTTCAGATCCTTGGGAATATCAGCTTCGCCCTCGATGCTCTGCATGTCTGCCAGCTGGGGCAGGGAGACGAAGCCACCCGCAGGAATCCAGCCGATGCCCCACTGCACGCCATTTATCTTCTTCTGCCAGATGGGCTTGCCGAACCATATCTGGAAGCGGTCGATATACGCCCCGCGCCACTTGCCCGCGAGGAAATGCCCCAGTTCATGCACAAAAATCATCACGTTGAAGAACATGACAACGAGGAAAATCAGCCACACGGTCTCAAGGGTGGAAAGGATGGAACTAATCATATAAATCTTGCTGCATGCTAGCAGAATGCCCCGCTTCACGCAAGCGAACTATTTGACATAAATGCGCGGCTGAAATAGAAAAGCCGCTTTCCCATGAGGGAAAACGGCTTTTGAAATAATCCGGACTGCGTTGGTTACTTCACCAGGCTGTGGCCGGTCATCTCGGCGGGCTGCTCGATGCCGAGCAGGTGCAGCAGCGTGGGGGAGATATCGGCCAGGATACCATCGCTGAGGGTGATGCTGTCCTGATCCGGGCCGCAGTAGATGAGGTCCACGAGGTTGGTGGTGTGGGCGGTGTTGGGGGAACCGTCCGGGTTGAGCATGTTCTCGCAGTTGCCGTGGTCGGCGCAAATGAGGCAGCAGCCGCCCAGTTCCAGAATCCTGGTCACGCTCTTCTCCAGGGCTGCATCAACAGCCTCGCAGGCGGCGATGCCGGCTTCGAGGTAGCCGGTGTGGCCCACCATGTCGGGATTGGCGAAGTTCATGATGGCGATATCGTAGTTGCCGATGGCTTCCACGAACTTATCAGCCACTTCACCCACACTCATCTGAGGCTTCAGGTCATAGGTGGCCACCTCGCGGGGGGAGGGAACCAGAATACGATCTTCACCTTCGAACTGGGTTTCCACACCGCCGTTGAAGAAGAAGGTCACGTGGGCATACTTCTCTGTCTCAGCAATGCGGAGCTGCTTCAGCCCGGCCTTGGAGATGACCTCGCCCAGAATGTTGGAGAGCTGCTCCTGCTCGAATACAATCGGAGTCGGGTAGCAGGCCTCGTATTCGGACATGGTCACATAGTGCACCTTGGGCTGCACCGTGCGGTCGAAGCCATCGAAGTCCTCGTAGATGAAGGCGCGGGAGAGCTCGCGGGCGCGGTCGGCGCGGAAGTTGAAGAAGTACACCACGTCGCCATCGCGCACGCGCTGCTGGTCGGCCTCCACGAATACGGCGGGTTTCATGAACTCGTCCGTCACGCCGTCCTCATAGCTCTTGCGGGCGTAATCAGCGGGGGAGCAGGTGCAGGCTTCGCCCTTGCCCAGTACGATGGCGTCCCAGCCGATCTGTACGCGGTCCCAGCGCTTGTCGCGGTCCATGGCGAAGAATCGGCCCACCACGGTGGCAATCTTCGCGCCGTAGGGAGCCACGGCGTCCTGCAGCTGCTGCAGGAAACCGGCACCGCTCTTCGGGTCGGTGTCGCGGCCGTCCATGATGGCGTGGATGTAGATATCCTTCACGCCGGCTTCGGCAGCAATCTTCACCAGGCCGATGAGGTGGTCGATGTGGGAATGCACACCGCCATCGGACACAAGGCCCATGAGGTGCAGGCGGCTGCCGGCAGCCTTGGCATAGGCATCCACGATGACGGGATTCTTAGCCAGGGAACCATCGTTGATAGCGTTCGTGATGCGGCAGAGGTCCTGGAACACCACGCGGCCAGCACCCAGATTCAGGTGGCCCACCTCGGAGTTGCCCATCTGCCCATCAGGCAGACCAACGTCCTGGCCGGAGGCCCCCAGCATCATGTGCGGGCAGGTGTCCAGCAGTTTGTCGGTGAAAGGAGTCTTGGCGAGAACGGTAGCATCGCCGGTCTGATTGGCGGCTTCCGGGCCCTGCGGATTGCGGCCCCAGCCGTCGCGGATGATAAGTACTACAGGTTTATTTGCCATGCGGCTATTTTAGCAGCTTTCTAATGAGATGTGAAGCGAAATCACGCAAAAACTCAATTTAGCGGCGTTGCTGCCAGGGGGCACCGCCCATCTGGCTGGCCGGTATGGCCTCATCATTCGTGATTTTATAATTCCGGTACGGCCCCTGGCTTATTCTGTTGCAGGCACTCAGGGTGAATAGGGTGAGGGTGAGGAAAAATGCGGTTTTCATCAGCTGGAGAATGAAAAGGATTCAGCGAGAATCTTGCCGGTGGTGGTGGGGATAATGTAGAGCCCGAAGCGGGCACGGGTGCAGGCGGTGTAGAATTCCTTGATATCAAAGCCGCGGCTTTCGCCCAGACCGATGACGTCCGTCACGATGATATAGGCGGCTTCCTGGCCTTTGAATGATTTGATGGTAGAGGAGAAAATCTGCGTGGCTCCGGGTCTGCGGCAATCGGCCCGGCGGGCAGCGGCCTGTGCCGGGGATTCATCTGCAGTTGCTGTGGCCAGTTCCGGAATCAGGTTGAGCGAGCAGCGAGCGTGTGAGGTACGCCACGGCGAGAGTACAACGATATCCCGGGGCTTCACTTTCCTGTCGCTTTCCAGCAGACTGTGGATGATATGCCGGGCAAGTCCGGCTCGTTCCTCCGGTGTGTCCGCCGCAGGGGCGATGGTAACGCCGGCGCCGGTCATGGGCAGGATGTCGGCATCCTGCTCATCCGGCGGGAGCATGGAACGGCTGAATCCGGCAATTTGGCGGGCGTTGCGCAGGTTGCGGCTCAGGTGCAGGCAGGTGGGCAGCGTCGGCATCTGCTCGTAGCGGTCGTATAGGTCCTGGTTCTTGTCTGCAAAGATGTAGAATTTGCCGCCGGGAGCAAGAAGCGCCTGGATAATCTGCCACCAGATGCTGCGGAAATCCTGCGCCTCATCCACGAAGATGGCATCAAAATGCGGCAGCACCGGGAGAAGCTCCGTTATTTTTCGGATGGCCTCATCCGGTAAGCGGTCGCCCTGGCCGGTATAGTTGACCAGGTGACCGAATCCGTGAGGAGAGAGAATATGCCGGATGCAGAAATCGTGAAAAGTGCTCACCAGGAGCGAATCTTCCTGCTCAGCAAGCTGCGGATGCTGCAACAGTTCATCTGCCATGGCGTGGTTGAAGCAGAGCATGAGCACATGCTGCTTCCCGTCATGCGGCGCAAGTGCCGCCAGCCGGGCAGCCTCTGCGCAGGCCATCACGGTCTTACCGCTGCCTGCGCCACCTTCCACGCGTATGCCACCCTTGCTTTCGTACAGTGCGGGCAACAATTCAAGCAGATTGGCGGCAGCCATATCCATCTCCTGCAGATAATTGGCCAGGCTGAGCTCAAAGTGCACGCTGGGAGCCAGCATATCCGCCACTTTCTGGACGCGCCGTGCAGACATGCGCTCTGCCTGACCGAGGATAAACAGGGATTCGATGCGTTGCTGCAATTCTTTCAGTGAGTCAGTTCCGCAAAGATAAAGAGAATCAAAAGGAATATTACCACTATTTTCTGCTACCGGAACCGCCTGGGTGAGGATAGCCATGTGGCGGTGCTCCGGCCAGCGATTCGGCGCTTTGGGCAGACAGCCGCAGCGGGTGAGACTGCGCATGATTTTCTGCAGCGCTATGTTGGCCTGTTCGAGTGGATTGTGAGTGTGGCGCTTCCATGAATCGGAATCGTGGCGGCGGCTCTCCCATACGCCATTGACGATACGAACCTGAGGCCAGTCTTTCACCTCAATGACCGCGATGCCGCGCTCCGGAATCAGTACCACGAAATCGGCTTCGTAGTGGATGTAGCGGCCATCTTCCCGGTAATCTTCCTTGCAGCTGTGGAAAATGACCCAGTCCTGCGGCAGTTTTGCCATGGCTTCATAGACCAGGCGTTCGCCGCGCTGCATGTTCTGCACTGGAACTCGGGAATGGAGCTGAGCCATGGGGAATCAGGCCTGTTTTTTCTTGCGGGGAGCCCGTTTGCGCGGTGCTGAGGCAGCGGCTCCTACGCTCTTCTTTTTCCTCCCCCCACGTGACTGGCGGGCGGGCGCTGCCGGTGCAGGGCCTCTGCGTTCCTTCAGCCCCAGCCAGAGCAGCAGACTGATGATGCCGCAGCCCAGCAGCATGCAGTTGCTGCCCCAGATGAACTTCCACTTGTTGATATGGGCGCGGCTGGGATCCAGCTCCGGGGTGATGACTTCCACCTGCTGGCCCACGGTATAGTCTGTATCGTCCGCATCCGTCATCATGCGGTCGATGACCATGCCGCTCGGCACGGTGTAGCGCACGATGGCCTGGTAGGAAGTGGAGCCTCCCAGCGCCAGGTTGCCGTGGCTCAGGGCTTCGCCTGTCGATTCAAAAGGTTTCTGCAGCACATCCGTCACGGTGGCGGTGACAACCACGGATTCGTGCACGTACATGGCGGTGCGCAGCAGTTTGTACAGGGAGAATACGGTGAGCAGAATGCCCAGCACAAGGAACAATCTGTTAGCCCGTGGGCCGACCAGTCGTTTGATAAAGGATTTAACCATAGGTATCAGTTCACAGCAACTCGGTGTTCAAAGGATTCCACGCGCCCACGAGAGGCGCAGCCGTGGGCCCACTGCAGCACCACGGCAGTATCCGGCATGGCGGCAGCTGCACGGGCGGAAAATTCGCGATGCCTCGGGCGGGCCAATGTGGTCTGCGGCAGACTGGCCAGCAGGGTGCGCGCATCATCTGTGCTGAGGCGGAAAATCTCATCAGCCCGCGGCATGGCGTCCATGGCGGGTTCATCGGCATCCAGACAGCGGATGCCTACGCCATAGCGGGCTGCCAGGTCGGTGAGCTCCTCCTCATTGGCCGCTCCGGGCAGCAGGAGAAGCTCGCATTCCTGGGCCCACTGACCGCAGGCCAGTGCGCGGAAAAAGGCCTGTCGGCAGCTTTCCTCATCCTCGGCAAAGCCCACGCAGATAGCGCGGAAGGAGAGCTCCTCCTGTCCATCTTCCATGATGTAGGCACCTTCGGCATCCCAGGCACCGGCGGGCCACTGCACGGCCACCAGGTCGGGGTGCCCCCAGCTTTCCTCTTCTTCTACCGGGTAGACGAATACGCCTTGACCGGCCGTGTCGTACAGGCGCACGGCCAGTGCCATGGCGCGGTGCAGCATGGTATCTCCCTCGGCACTGCCGCCAAAGACGGTCTGCAGGCTGGGGGCGTCTTCATCACTGCGCAGGTAGTAGCCCTGGCCGTTTTCCACACGGGCCAGGCATGAGCCTGCATCCAGCACCATGAACGAGAACTGGGAGCGGAGCGAGTGGTCGGAATACGCCTCACCCAGCACGGCCCGCACGCGGGCAATCAGTTCCTTGCCCTTGATGGCATTTTCCGCTTTCTCCGGCAGGAGCGTCGGCAGAATTTTATTCAATTTTTCGCGCAGGGCCATGTCGAAGGATTAAGGATTAGGGATTAAGGATTAATTTGTTTGAGACGCCGAGAGATTGTAATGGAGGATGCTGTCATGATAGAGGTAAGTTGCTTCGATTCATCGAGTAATGATGCCAGCGCTTTGGCTGACACAATATTGGCCTCTTGCAGATATTCCAACCACAGGGTGCTTTCATCTGCCTCTTCTTGGCAAATTTTGATTTTGTTGAGAAGATCACGGTCACTCTTTGCGAGACATGCTGCACGATAATTGGCTGCTACTGATGTGGCGCAGCGGAGCAACTGTTTCCCTATAACTTGTGCGTCTGTCCGGGGTGGGAGACTCTGCCATAAACGAATTGCGCGGAACCCAAACGCTTTTGTGCGGGACTTGAGTTCATCGTACCTTTCATTTGTATACTCGGTCATATATTCAAAATATTAATCCTTAATCCCTTATCCTTAATCCTTACTTTCTCAGCTGCACGCCGGCAAGTTTGAGGTTCGGGTCGACAGGGGTATCGAGCGGGGAGAAATCGCCGGATCTGGCGCGGAGTAAGCCGGCAAAGGCAATCATGGCGGCATTGTCGGTGGTCAGGCTGTTCGGCGGCAGAATGAGCTCGATGCGGCGGCGTTCGCACATATCCTGCAGCTGGGAGCGCAGCCCTCGATTGCAGGAAACACCGCCGGAAACGGCCAGCACCTTGTGGCGGCTCTTGCGCAGAGCCTTCATGGCCTTGTGCAGCAGCACATCGATGATGGCCTGGCGCACCCCTGCGCAGAGGTCGCACATGGTCTGCTCGTCCAGATCATGCGGGTTGCCGCTTTCTACCAGTTTGGGCAGGGTGTAGAGCACGGCGGTCTTCAAGCCGGAGAAGGAGAAATCCAGGTGGTCTTCGTGCATCATGGGCCGGGGCAGCTTGAAGCGCTCAGGGTCACCCCGCTCGGCCAGCTTGTCAATCTCCGGCCCACCGGGATAGGGTAAATCCAGCATCTTGGCCACTTTGTCGAACGCCTCGCCGGCTGCATCATCGCGGGAGCGCCCCAGCAATGTGTAATCGCCGGGGCCTTTCACATCAATGAGCAGACTGTGCCCCCCACTCACAACCAGGCTGAGGTGGGGCACCAGACCGGCGGGGTGGGTGATGAAGGGGGAGAGCATGTGCCCCTCCAGGTGGTTAACGGCTACAAAAGGCTTGCGGGCGGCCAGTGCCAGGGCCTTGGCGGCAGTGTTGCCCACCAGCAGGGCGGCCACGAGCCCGGGGCCGGCGGTGCTGGCAAACACATCCACCTGGTGGATGCAGCGGCCGGCTTTCTCCAGCGCTTCTTGCAGCACGGCAGGCAGGTTAGCGGAGTGGTTGCGCGATGCGAGTTCGGGAATCACACCGCCGTACATGCGGTGCAGGGGAATCTGGGTGGAGATGACTGAGCTGAGCAGCTGCGGCTGCCCGCTGCCGGTGTCCTCGATGAGGGCCACGGCGGTTTCATCACAACTCGACTCGATACCCAGTACCAGCATGATTACTTCTTGCAGGCCTTGCGGCGCTTGATTTTCGGTTCAGCTTTGCCCAGCACCACATCCTCGGTGATAGTGACGGTTTCGATGCTCTTGTCGCTGGGTACCTTGTACATGACATCCAGCATGAGGTTTTCGAAGATACCGCGCAGGGCACGGGCGCCGGTGCCACGCTCGATGGCTTGCTTTGCCATGGCCCGCAGGGCTTCTTCCTCCACCTTGAGCTTGGCGTTGTTCATGGCCATGAGCTTCGTGTATTGCTTCACCAGGGCGTTCTTCGGCTCGGTGAGCAGGTGCATGAGCTGGTCTTCCGTGAGGGTGGTGAGCGGGGTGAAGATGGGCAGGCGGCCCATGAGTTCGGGAATCATGCCGAACATGAAGAAGTCCTCCGGCATGGCCTTGGAGAGAATCTCCTCCTCAGTGTATTCCTTGGCATCGCGGTCTTCCTCCACGGCGGCAAAGCCCATGGCCGAGGAGCCGAGACGCTTGCGGATGATGCCTTCCAGCCCCACGAAGGCGCCGCCGCAGATGAAGAGGATATTCTCCGTATTCACGCGGATGTACTGCTCGTTCGGGTGCTTGCGGCCACCCTTGGGCGGGATGTTGCATTCTGTGCCTTCCACAATCTTGAGCAGGGCCTGCTGCACGCCTTCGCCGGAAACATCGCGGGTGATGCTTACATTCTGGGTCTTGCGGCCAATCTTGTCGATTTCATCCACATAGATGATACCTCGCTCGGCCTTGGCCACGTTCATATCCGCTGCCTGCAGGAGACGCAGGACGATATTTTCCACATCCTCGCCCACGTAGCCGGCCTCCGTCAGTGTTGTGGCGTCCACGATGCAGAAGGGGACATCCAGGATGCGGGCCAGGGTCTTGGCCAGCAGGGTCTTGCCGCTGCCGGTGGAGCCCGCCATCAGGATGTTGCTCTTCTCAATTTCCACGCCGTCATCCGTCTTGGGCTGGCGCAGGCGCAGGTAGTGGTTGTATACCGCCACGCAGAGGGTGCGCTTGGCGCGCTCCTGGCCGATGACGTAGGCATCCAGCATCTTGTGCATCTGCTCCGGGGTGGGCAGCTCATCCTGGTTGCGTGTCTGCACTTCCAGCACAGGGGAATCATCCGCCTTTTCCTGAGGGATAATTTCGGGGTGGGTGCCTTTGATGAGCGTCAGGAAGCGGTCTGCGGCCACATCACCCATCTCCGAACGGAACATGTGGTAAGCCATGCCTTCCACGCACTGGTAGCAGATATGGGTGCCATCCAGATTGAGCATGGGCCGCCCGTCGCACTCCTCTCCGCCGCAGATGATGCAGGTCTTCTTATTCTTCTTGGCCATGAGGGGCAGGGGTTATTTCTTCTGCGCCGGGGTATGCTCCAGAATGCGGTCCACCAGACCGTAGGCAAGGGACTCCTCGGCGGTCATGTAATTATCGCGGTCCTGGTCCTGCTTCACTGTATCGAAATCCTTGCCGGTGTGCTGGGAGAGGATGCCGGTGAGGCGCTTGTCCAGGCTGAACATGAACTTGATGGTGCGCTCCACATCTGCCGCCGTGCCCTGGGCGCCGCCGCGCACCTGGTGAATCATCACATGCGAGTTCGGCAGGCAAAAGCGCTTGCCCTTGGTGCCGGCAGCCAGCAGCACAGAGGCCATGCTTGCGGCGATGCCGATGCAGTAGGTGTTGATATCGCAGGAGACGAACTGCATGGTGTCGTAGATAGCCAGCCCAGCCGTCACGGAACCACCGGGGGAGTTGATGTAGATGTGAATATCCTTCTTCGGGTCCGTCATCTGCAGGAAAAGCAGCTGCGCAATCACAGAGTTGGCCACGGTGTCGTCAATCTCCGTTCCGATGAAGATGACGCGGTCGAGCAGGAGGCGGGAGTAGATGTCGTATGCGCGCTCGCCCTGACTGGTTTTCTCGATGACGGTGGGAATGTAGTAGTTTTTCGGGGTATCCATAACGTGATACCGCAGAATTTACCACATGTCGCGTGCGCGGGGAAGTGAGAAGTGCTGCATACAGCCGCGTATGCCACAGTTTCCGCCATATAGCAGGCTTTTTACTTGCCTTGGCAGGGTGGTGTGGTAGACTGTGGGCATGCGAAGGCTGCTCCCTGTGATGATGATGTTTACCATGGTTCCCACGGCCATGGCCCAGGGGGATTTAGCCAGCCGCTTTTATGATGACCGCCTGGCGGAGTTTTCTGCTTATCTGGATGCCCGCGAGAAGACGGCTGCCAGTGCTGCAGAGAAAAAGGCCGTGGCCGCGGAGCGCAAGGCTTGTAAACGCCGCATTGAAGCAGCTCGCATGGGATACACCGGGCTTACACCTGATGAACAGGCGTTTTGGGATTCCATCGAGCAGGAGTTGAATGCCGTGCTGAATCTCTGGCAGAAATCGGCAGAAGCTGAAGATGGCGAAAAACAGGCCATTCAGACGGCGGCGCTGGCTGCTCTTGCTGCGGCGCAGAAATCCTATGAGGCGCAGATGCGCTTTGCTATGGCTCAGCTGGGTATGGCAGCCTGTGTGCTGGATGCTGATACAGTGAAGGAATGCACACACCATTTCCGCAATGAATTGCAGCGCGAGTACCGCCAGGATTTTCATTCGTTCATTTATTCTGTACCCTGGGGCCTTGAGGATGAGGAGGAAGAAGAGGACCACCAGCATCAAGGAGCTCCTGTTCACGGCAGCGAAGAGGCTGAGGAAGGCACTGTGGACTTGATTGCCGGCGGGGCAGACAGCCCGGTGGTGGATGCTCCGGAAACGCCCCTCATGGTGCACGAACTGGCACACGAGAGCGGCATTACGGATGCCGCCCGCTCCGCTGCAGCAGGACGAGCCACCAGGCTCTGGCTCGGGTATCTGAAGCTCTGCTCTGAGCAACTTACCGAGTGTTTCGGGACCGAGCGTGGCAGCGCCCTGGTTTCCGGCGTGCCGCTGCCCGGTGCGGTGGAAATGAGTTACTACGCCGCGGTGCAGGAACGCTCCAGACTTTTGTTTGAGAAAGCAGAGGAAGCCTGGCAAGCCTATGTGGAGGCCCTGGTGGCGGCGCACGACCCCGGCTGGCAGGCCTCTGAAGGGGCAATGGCTCACACGGATATTTCTGCCGAGGCTCAGATGCTGCGCTTTCCGCTGTATGCCACTCACGAGCAGTATCTTGCTTTCATCTTGGCTCCGCATTTGCAGTATGCCGAGCCGGAGCCCATGCCGGAAACCGGTATGGTAGAGTAAAAAACAGCCCCGCTTTGGTGGAAGCGGAGCTTGCTTTTATCAGCGCATGTCGAGCATGGGCACCAGCAGCGGGTCGTCCGGCCCCTTGTAGGCTGCCAGCGGGCGGTAGAGTGTGTTATCCTCCAGCTGCTCCAGAATCTGCGCCACCCAGCCCGCGCAGCGGGCGATGGCAAAGAGTGTGGTGAACATGCGGGTCGGAATGCCCAGACTGTAGTACACCGTGGCAGAGTAGAAGTCCACGTTGGCGTTCAGATTCTTGCGGGCACGCATAATCTTGGCGATGCGGTCGCTCATGCGAATCCACTTAGGCTCACCAATGGTCTGGGTGAGGCGGATGGCGATGCGACGCAGGAGCGGGGCGCGGGGATCCAGCGTGCGGTACACGCGGTGGCCGATGCCGAAAATCTTTTCCTTGTTGGCCAGTTTGCGGTTGATGTATTCTTCCACTTTGTCTTCCTCGCCGATTTCCTTAAGCATCTCAATTACGGCCTCGTTGGCTCCACCATGCAGCGGGCCTTTCAGCGAGCCGATGGCGGAGGTGATGGCTGAGTACATGTCAGAGAGGGTGGATGCCGTCACTCGGGCGGAGAAGGTGGAGGCATTCATGCCATGGTCCGCATGCAGAATATAGGCCACATCCAGGATGTGCGCCTCGGCCGGGTCGGGCTCTGTGCCTTTCAGCAGCCACAGGAAGTGCTCGGCCTCGCCCAGGTCGGTGCGGATGGGGGGCAGATCCAGCCCCTGGCAGATGCGGTAATAGTAAGCGGCCATGACCGGCAGCTTGGCAATGAGGGAAAGCCCGATTTCCTTCATCTGGCTGGGATCCTTTGTGCGGTCATCGTACATGCCGAGCATGGAGACCGCGGTGCGCAGGGCGCTCATGGGACGCGCGGTCTTGGTGGCCGTCTTGAAGAAATCGAGAATCGGCTGGGGCAGTTCGCGGTCGTTTCTCAGGCGCTGTTGCAGCCCCTCGAGTTCCTCGCGGTTCGGAAGACGTTTGTTGAGGAGAAGGTAGATGATTTCTGCAAAGCTGCACAGGTCTACCAGATCTTCAATTTCGTAGCCGCAGTAGAGGAGGTGACCCTCCGCTCCGCGCACGTCACTCAGCCCGGTCTCCGTGGCGATGACGCCTTTTAGACCCTTGGCATAAATGACTTCTTTCTTCTGCTCAGTTGAGTTCTCGTTCATTGTGGTGTTAATAGGGTGCAGACTACAAGGCCGTCTGCAAGGGCCGATTGGGAAATGTCGGGGGCAATCAGCAGCTGGCGTACCAGGCATCCTGCAACTCACCGAAGCTCTTGAGCTCCACATCGCTGCGGGCTTCCAGCCAGGCTTTCACGGCTTCGCGCTGTGCGTTGCTGGTCTGGGTGGGGTCTACGGCCTTGGCAATGATGTTGCAGCTGTCATCGGTGATATTGCCTTCGCAATCAAGACCGTTGGACTCGATGCATTCCTCTACAAAGGCGTGCAGGAACTGCTCGCACTCGGGGGCGGCCACGTCGCCCTTGTAGTCAAAGGAAAATTCAAAGCAGAGTTCCTTGAACTCTCCGACGCGGTATTTCTTGCGGAGTCGCTTCTTCATGGTGCAGTGATTCTACGTGTATTCAAAGCTTGTGTCAATCAAAATCACCTGTGCTGACACTGGGCCGTATCAGTGGTGAACTTCCAGCACGGGTAAGCTTTGGGCTGCCGGGTGGAATTGCTGGCAGGAGCTCATCAGCGCACCCGCCGCTATCAGGAGGTAGAGAAATGATTTCATGGCCGTATTTCAGATGGGTTTAGGAAGGGTGTAATATTCTTTCAGAGCCGGGTGTATCGGCTGAACCATGGTCTCCGGCGCAGGGGGCGGTATGGGTTCCACGGCCTGCTGTGCAAACTGGTGGCACGCGTTGCAGAGCAACAGTGCCATCCCCCCTGCGATGGTAACTGAAAATTTCATACGCCACCATACTAGGTGCAAAAGGCTGATTTTTCAAGGAAAATCTTGCGCGTATGTATGAATTTTGCTTGACTTTTGTGAAATAAAGCGTATTCTGTGCGTCCACCTTGCTTTCGCTGGCATGGTGAGACAATCCCGGCGGGTGACGAACGCGCACCGACGTCGGATGAACTCCAAACAAACCACAATTTCAAGACATAGAAAGACATAGAACTATGACGACATATTCCCTCAAGGCCACCAAGCGCGAGGCCATCGGTACCGGTAAGCTCAACGCCCTGCGCGCTCAGGGTTACCTTCCCGGCGTGGTGTACGGTTCCGCCGTGGCTGAGAACATCAACGTGCAGCTCAAGGCTTCTGACGTGCGCGCTCTGTTCGCCACCGTTGATACCGACTCCATTCTCGTGAACCTGGAGCTGGATGGCCAGACCATCCTGACCCTGGTGAAGGATGTGCAGCGCAACTGGCTCACCGACAACATGAACCACGTTGATTTCTGCGCCGTTACCCCCGACACCGTGGTGAAGACCCGCGTGCAGGTGAAGCTCGTGGGTACCCCCGTGGGTACTGCCATGGGTGGTGTGGTGCACCAGATCGTGCACGAGATGCCTGTGAAGTGCGCTGTGAAGGATATTCCCGCCTGCATTACCGCCGATATCACCAACGTGGGCATGAAGGAATCCTTCCGTCTGTCCCAGGTGGAGCTGCCCGCCAACGTGAGCACTCCCTTCAACGGCACCGTGGTGCTGGCTTCCGTCATCAAGCCCTGATTTCGTTAGCAACTAATCTTACTTCAGCCCGCCTCTCACCAGACCGTGAGTGGCGGGTTTCTTTATCTATTTAAATATTTCACGTCATGCAGTGGTTGTTTTTGGCATAAATGCGTTATTGCGCTTGTAATCCATCGTTTTTTGTGGTAATTGTTTGAAGTCCTTAGCACGGATAACGCTAAAAACCAACTTTAAATAAAATGAAAAATATCGTCATCGCTGCTACTTGTATCGCCCTTAGTGGAGTGGGGTTTGCAGGAGTCAAAACTAGTGCCACAGTCAAAAAAGAAGTTGAAATTGTTTCTGCGTCCTATATGGCAACGGAATCTGTTTCAGCTCCTTGTAAAAGCGCATGTACTTTCTCCTGGGAAGTGGCCGCAGTGTATAACCACGCGCTGACAGACATTAATGAAAAGGCCAATACCCCTTCCATTGATACCTATGGTTTGGATGTGACCGGTATTTACACAATTCAGGGTAATCATAAAGCCACTCTCCGCTTCGGTTTTGCTCATGGTGAGGCTTGTGACTACGATGTGTGGAACTTCTCGCTCGTGCCCGGTTACCGTTATGAGTACCCCATTGATGAAAAGCTGACTGCTTTTGCCGGAGCCGGTTTTGGTCTTGGGCTGTCTATGCTGGATACCCCTGCTACTTCCGGTAAGTCTTACGGAGCGAGCTCCCGTGATGATATGGCAAACTTCGTTTACAATGTAGAAGTGGGTGCTCGCTATGCACTTAATGCGAAGTTTGATATCATTGGTGCGCTCATGATCAACGGCGGTACGTCTCCCTTCCACAGTGCTGAATACTCCTCTGCCACAGAGGAGCAGGTGAACGTGGGCCTCCGCGTTGGTATCGGCGGCAAGTTCTGATTAAAGTTATAACAATTATTTTCCGGGCGGGGCTTATGCTCCGCCTTTTTTTATTTCTTCTCCCCGGGTAGAGCCTTTCGTGGAAGGTTGGAATGCCAAGTGGGAACTTCTAAAAACTCACTAAATTGATGTTTGTCGTTGTCGGGGCACGGGACTTCAGTCCCGAAATAACGGTGCTTCCAATCGGGACGGAAGTCCCGTGCTCCGACAGAGTTCCCCCACAAATTCCAGTTTAGTGAGTTTTTAGAAGTCCCCAAGTGACAATCAGTGCACAAAAAGCCCCGTAGCGAGTGCTACGGGGCTTTTTGTGAAGAAGCTTGTATGCTATAATTTACTTTGCGAGTCTGGCACGGCGGGCGCGCACGCCGGCGGCCAGGGTGTCGAACATACCGAGCGTGCCGTTCCAGTCGATGCATGCATCAGTGATGCTGACACCGTATTTCATATCCGGGCTGCACTTCTGGTTGCCGGAGCAGAGGTTGCTCTCAATCATGACCGCGCCGATGTGGTCGCCGCCGGCGGCCAGCTGCTGAGCCACGCTGAAGGCCACGGCGGGCTGCTGAGTCCAGTCCTTGTGGCTGTTGCCGTGGGAGCAGTCAATCATGATGCGGTTGGAGATGCCGGCTTTCTGCTGTGTATCCCAGGCTTGCTGCACATGCTCCGGGCTGTAGTTCGGGCCATCTGTAGAGCCGCGCAGGATGAGGTGGCAGCCTTCGTTGCCCTTGGTGGAGACGATGGCAGACACACCCTGCTTGGTGACAGAGAGGAAGCAGTGCGGATGCTCGGCTGAGACGATGGCATCCACCGCAATTTGCACGCAGCCGGTGGTGCCGTTCTTGAAGCCGATAGGCATGGAAAGGCCACTGGCCAGCTCACGGTGCACCTGGCTTTCCGTGGTGCGGGCACCAATAGCACCCCAGACGATGAGGTCACTGATATACTGCGGGGTAATGACGTCCAGGAACTCTGTGGCGGCGGGCACGCCCATCTCGCTCAGTCGCACCAGGAGCCCTCGTGCCATGCGCAGACCGCTGTTGATGTTGTAGGTCTCGTCCATGAACGGGTCATTGATAAGCCCTTTCCAACCAACGGTGGTGCGGGGCTTCTCAAAATACACGCGCATGATGAGCAGCAGGTCTTTCTCATACTTTCTTGCTGCCTCGGCCAGTAGTCCGGCATATTCGATGGCGGCTTTGGTGTCGTGAATGGAGCAGGGACCCACAATGACGGCCAGGCGGTCGTCCTTTCCGGTCAGGATGTCCTGAAAGGCGTGGCGGGTCTCAAACACCATGCGGGTGGCTTCCGGCGAGGCCGGGAAGTCTTCCATGAGAATGGCGGGGGATATCAGCGGGCGGATGCCCGTGAG
The DNA here is from genome assembly GCA_017435365.1 of Akkermansia sp. Classification (GTDB taxonomy): domain Bacteria; phylum Verrucomicrobiota; class Verrucomicrobiia; order Verrucomicrobiales; family Akkermansiaceae; genus Akkermansia. The sequence continues at coordinate 54,483 of JAFSFD010000024.1, forward strand.
ACGTACGTCGTCTGTGATGTATTGGTTCATTAATTACTTCTGGTTCTTCCAAGAGTATACGTTGTCCTCCAGAGCCTCTTCAGCCAGTTCGGCAGCAGCGGCTGCGGCCTCGGCGGCAGCTTTCTTTGCCTTCTTGCCCTTGGGGGCATCTTCATCATCGGAAGAAGTGGAGGCTACAGAAGCCATGCCTTCCTGGTCGGGGCCGGTGGAGTACACAAGGCAGTTCTTGCCGCGGTAGCGGCGGGTGGTGAAGGGGTCGATGCAGCCTTCGTCTTCCTCGCAGAGAACGATGTAGTAGGGCTTGCCCCAGGGGTCATAGAAGTGGATTTCACCGCTGGCATCAACAAACAGACCTTCGCGGGGCTGTTCCTGCTCATCGGAGCGCAGGTAGATATCGCGGGTGGAGTTCAGGCGGCGCCCCTCATCGTCCTCGCGGTTGGTGAGCACCTTAATCATGTTGGCGTCTTCACCGGCGGTGGTGCTCAGGTACATCTGGTCCCTGGAGTCGGGTTCCACCATTTCGGTGTCGTAGGGGAGCATGCCGTTGTTATCCTGCTTGAAGCTTTCCACGGCAGAGACAATGTCTGTGCAGACTTTCTTGGCTGCTGTGCGGCCTGCGTTCTCCTGAATGGCCATATAGGTAGGATAGGCAATACTGGAGAGGGTTGCCAGAATGGCAATGACGATAATCAGCTCAATGAGGGTAAAACCCTTGGCGGAGCGGGGAGAAAGTGATATTTTCATACGCGCATCATACTAGCATATAGCCCGCTGCCGCGCAAGCAGAAAAGGCGTACGCAGGGCCGGTTGGCACTATTTTCCACGCCGCCGGAGAAGCCCGTACCTGGGCGAAAAGACGTAGGCAAGCAGGAATACCCCCCCCAGTACCACGATGATGGTGGCTCCCAGGTGCCATCCCAGCGGGTAGGACAGGAAAAATGCCCCGATGGCACCGAGCCCGCCGATGAGGCCGCCGCCCCAGAATAACAAGGTGGCGCGGTCGGTGAGCAGGTACATGGTCGCAGCCGGGGCCACGAGCAGTCCCAGTGTCAGAAAGGCCCCCACGGCTTGTAGAGAGGAGACCAGCACCAGGATAATGAGTGAAAAGATGCCGTAGTTGAGGGCCCGGGTCGGAATTCCCATGGTGGCGGCAGAGCGCGGGTCGAAGAGGAAGATGAGCAGGGGCCGCTGCAGCGCTGTGATGCTCAGGACCGCAACGGCACCGATGGCGTAGGCAATCCATAAATCTGCATCGCCCATGCTCATGATGTTGCCGAAGAGCCAGTCGTCTACCTTCTGCTGCAGGCCAAGACCGATAAGGATGATATACCCCAGCGCAAAGGCGGTGGTGTGCAGCACGGAGAGGGCTGTATCATGATCCATGCGGGAGGTGCGGGAGACAAACAGAGACCCCAGCCCCACCATCAGCCCTGCCAACACCGCCCCCAGCAGGATGCTCAGCTGGAATAAGCCGAAAACCAGTATGGCCAGTGCAATGCCCGGAAGCAGGGCACACGACAGGGTACCGATTTGCAAGGATGAACGGCGTAATACCACCAGTGCGCTGACAAAGCCGTTGGAGAAGCCAATGACGCCGCAGGCCCACAGGCTGCGCTGCGCCAGCGGCTCGCTCAGGAATTGCAGAAACTCATTCATACTCGCTTGAATGTCTGGTTCAGGTTATCAGTGGTCAGCACCTCTGCCACGGGGCCGGCTGCTATCAGGCGGCGGCGCAGCAGCAGGGCCCTGTCGAATATCTGTGCGGTGGTTGCCATGTCATGGTGAGAGGCTATTACCAGGCGACCTTCGGCGGATAGTGAACGCAGCAGGGACGCCAGGGCCTTGGTGCCCGGCACATCCAGCCCGGTAAAGGGCTCGTCCAGCAGGAGAATGTGGGCTTCCTGTGCCAGTGCCCGGGCCAGAAAACAGCGCTGTTGCTGCCCGCCGCTCAATGCACCGATTTGCCGGTTCTGCAGGTCTTCCAGTCCAAGGGTGCAGATGGCTTTATCCACTATCTCGCGGTCGTGCCGGCACATGGCTTTCCATATTCCCACAGCCGGGTACCGCCCCATTTCCACTAATTGCCGCACGGTGATGGGGAATTGCCAGTTCACTTCACTACGCTGGGGCAGATAGGCGATTTCGTGGCGGTGCTCCGCCAGGGGTGCACCATTCCAGAGGATTTCGCCGCTCCAGGGGGTAAGTAAACCGGCCAGTGCGTTGAGCAAGGTGGATTTTCCGGCGCCGTTCGGGCCAATCAGTGCCAGGGTGCTGCTGCATTCGGCTTCAAACGAAATATTTTCCAGCGCTGGTTCTGCTCCATAGCCCGCCGTTACACCTTGAAGAATGAGGTGGTGGTGCGTGGGGTGGTGGTGCCCCCCGCCCCAGCAGATGTGGTCATGATGCTCTTTTACCATCTGAATGTGAAAATGCTGTGCAGTGTGTGGCTGCCTTCTTCCTTCCATTGTGTTTCGGCCTTCGTTTCCCTGCCTGCCGGTTCCAGACTCAGGGAAAGGGCCTGCACTGCTGCGGGGTCCTCCCACTCGGCCCGGACTTCGATTTCTACAGCCTCACCGGCGGGCAACTCCAGTTCGAGTTCGGCGCTGCTGGTGCTGCAATCCACTTCCTGCCAGGCGCCGCCAACCGGACGCAGCCTGATGCCCCGGGGCTTACCTGTGAAGGAGAGAACTGCCCATACGCTTTCCTTTTCTGCCGCAGTGGCGGGTGCCGGGGCTGCTTGTGTTTCCGCGTTGCGGGTGAGAAGCGGCAGGGGAAGTCCTACCAGCAATACTCCTGCCAGGGTGAACAGAAATGTGACGCGCGGTGACATAATGAACGTGCCGCATTGTAGGTGCAGGCTGCCGATTTGTCAACGTGTTATCAAGACATGTAATCCATGAACTCCGCTGCTTCTTCGGTGAACATTCGGCTCGCGATGCCGGCATGCCTTCGTATCACACATCGCACAAACTTTGGAAAAACATGTGGGCCAGAAGTTTGTCATGGTCAGTCCTTGACTTTTCTTGACAGAGAATCTCTGCGGGCGTATGATGGTGAAGTCATGAATAAATCTCTCATTCTAGTTGGTTTAGCAGCCTGTGTGTGCTTTGCTTCAGCTTCTGACGGGGAGTCAATCGAATGCAAGTTGCAGTCATTGACCCGCAATTATGCTGCTAAGCCAGTGGAGCCCAATGCGCCGCGCTGGGCGCGTAAATATGCAGATGTACCTTTGACTGTGGAGCTGAAGCTTGCAGCCCCATCTGAACAAAAAGTTATTCAAGAAATCAGCGCCGGAAACATAGCCATTACCGATGCGAAAGGAAACACCCTCGAGTGGTCTCTTTCCGAAAAAGAGTCTATCCGTGGAGTAGCAAAAGGGGTGACTGTTTTCAAAATTCATACCGTGCCACAGGGCGACTGGGTGGAAATCAAGGGTGATTTAAAGGCTCAGATCTCTGGTGATATCATTACTCATCCCGCCCAGACCGTCAAAATGGGGGAAAAGGGAAAATTGAATGTCCCGGGGCTCGATATCACGGTCGAATGGGATAAGGACGATGAACTGGAGCTTTCCACGACAGGTAAGCAAAGCCGCGCCATTGCCGATTGCTCGTTCAAGACTCCGTCCGGGGCAGAAGCGGAAATCCTTCATTCCTCAACCATGAGTGGCATGAATGAAGTAAGCCTGGGATACGGATTTGAGGATGGGATAAAAGAGGTTTCCGTGATTATGAAAACGTACGGCGAGCCGAAGACCGTAACAGTCCCGGTTCACAAGCGAATCGGGTTCAGCGGTGAATTGAAAGCAGAATAAAGTGTCTGCTCCTGATAGCAATATCGCACCCCGGCAGATGCTTGAAGGCATCTGCGTGGGGGTGTCCGATGGTGATTCCCTGATTCTGGAATTGCCGGACGGTGAGCGCGTGCGGATTCGGCTCTACGGTATAGATGCGCCCGAGAAAGACCAGGACGGCGCCCTACCTGCCCGCAAGAAGCTGACTCGCCTGGTGTACGACAAACCGGTTCGCGTGGAGGTGCACGATATTGATAAGTATGGTCGCTACGTGGGAAAGGTCTACGCCGGGGCTCGCTATGTGAACCGCTATATGCTCAAGGAGGGGCTTGCCTGGCATTACCGCCACTACGCGGCCGATGATGAGGTCCTGACCGAGGCGGAGACTCGCGCTCGAGCTGCGGGCAGGGGCATCTGGGCTTCCGAATCGCCTTGTCGCCCGCGCAATTTCCGCAGTGAAAACCGAAAGGAGGACTCATGTGTCGATTGATTACATTGGGGCTGATGATATCGCTGACTAGCTGCCAGTTTCATACGAGTACACGCATCGCCGACTGGGGGCGTGTCCACAAGGGCATTGCCATCAAGGCGGATTCTCTCTTGCAGGACGATAAACGCAAGCTCTATGCCAGGGGCAGGACCGGCACCTATGAACGCCGGGGAAATCCACTATGGGCATGGGCTATGACACAGCCTCGCCAAGGTGAACTTACCCAAGTAGAAGATGTTTTCAAACCCTCTGAATGCCAGGTTTCTCTCAACATTTGGTTGCAAATGGCGACGGAGGCGAATGACAATCTCGAACATAAGCAACCGGCAGGAAAGCTCCTCGGCGATTGGGAAAATGACGCTGTATATCTGATGGGTGAAGAAAAGACTACTGCTCATGCCTGGTGGGCTTACCCGCTGGCGGGTGCCAGCTTTGTTGTGGTGGATGTTCCTTGCACTGTGGTCAGCCTGGGGAGTTATGTGCTGCTGATGCCCGTAGCGGCTGTAGTGGTCGGAATCAGTGAGCTGGCGCACGATATCTGCCGCCAGATTGCTCCGGTGCAGCCGACTCCTGTTGTGGAGACGGCTCAGAAATAGCGCAATTCTGTTGAGAACGGTAATTAATCCTTATCGGCAGCATCCACTTTTTTCTTGAATCGCAGGCGTGCCGGATGATTCTGGAAGCGTGAATAGGCATCGCCGGGCAATTCAATCCAGATGCTGCGGTATTGGGATTGCGTTTCGCCCCAGGCGGCTTTCAGAAAGTTCAATTCCTGGTTGGCTTTCTTGCGGTTAAAATCGAAGCTGATGCTCAAGATTTCTTCTCCCTTGGCATCCATGAGGCGGAGTTTGTCAATTTGCAAATTCTCCTAGGGAATCATTATAACCGGTTCCTGGGGACAGAGGACGGTCTGCCAGCGCCCCTCTTCCTCATTCCACATTGCAAATGCCAGTTTTTCCGGTTTCATATCATCGCGCCTGGGGGCTGGTTCAGCCTGTGCCTGGGAAAGTAGCTCCATTACCTCCTTAAAACACTTTAATTTTGCTTAGACAAGAACCGTATGCTAATTTGCAGAATTTAGAAAATTTGTAAGAGATGGCCGTCGGTGGCGGCCAAATTTTACGATTTTGGCTTTCTGCGGCGGCCAATTTTTACAAATTTGGCCGTGGCGAACGGCCATCTTGGGGAAAGGGTGTGGGTGCTTCCTAATGAATGGTGGTAGTTGAGGGGGGTGGAACATGGGGAACGATATCCTGACCTGCGGTCAGGACGAAATCGCCCTTCGGGCGACGATATCTTGCCGATGGCAAGACGATATCCGCTCCTTTCAGGAGCGGACGTAGGGGGTGGGGTCGGGCACGCCGGCAGTGGTAAAGGATTCTCGCCTCTCTCGGCAGGTGGAGCACTGGCCGCAGTGCTGCTCGCCGCCGCAGTAACAGGAATAGGTGTGGGCGAAGTCGACGCCGAGCTGGGCACCGATTGCGGTGATTTCTGCCTTGGTATTGGCAATGAAGGGGCGGAGAATCTGCAGACTGGCGTAGGTGCCGTGGGAGATGGCGGCGGACATGGCTGCCATGAATTCCTCCCTGCAGTCGGGGTAGAGGGCGTGGTCGCCTCCGTGGGCGGCAATGACAAGGCCGGCGGCCCCCTTGCTTTCGGCAATGCCGGCGGCGATGGCCAGGAAGATGCCGTTGCGGAAGGGCACAACTGTCTGTTTCATGTTCTCCTCGGCATAGTCGGCGGTGGGAATGGCATCTGCACCGCTGAGCAGGGCGCTTTCCAGGTGGGCAGAGACGGAGCGCAGGTCAATTTCGTGGTACGGCACGCCGCAGTGCGCCGCCTGCCAGCGGGCGCAGGCGAGTTCTCGCGCGGCATGGTTGCTGCCGTAGTCGAAGGAAAGGGCGCAGACCACCTCGTGGTGGCGCAGCGCCCAGTGCAAGGCGGTGGTGGAATCCAGTCCGCCGGAGAGGAGAACAGCTACTTTCATGCAGGACGGTTCTCAGGATTATGCTCGGCTTCGCAGGTGAGCTGGATGCCGCCGCGGGCACCGAAGCGGCCGATCACCTTCATCCAGGCGGGGGAGACGGCGGCCACGAGGTCATCCAGAATGCGGTTCACCACCTGCTCATTGAAAGCAGCGTAGTTGCGGAAGGAAACGAGGTAGTACTTGAGACTCTTCGTTTCCACCACTTTTTCTGCCGGGCAGTAGGTGATGGTGAGGTGGCAGCTGTCCGGCTGGCCGGTCACGGGACAGAGGGAGGAGAACTCATGCGTGTCGAGCGTGACCACGTAGCGGCGCTGCGGGCTGCGGTTCGGAAATGCCTCCAGCTTCGCTTCCTCCGGGCTGTGGAAGAAATCCGTGTGCTTACCGAGCAGGGAAAGATCTTTGTTGTCCATGGTGAGATACAATCAGGCTTTGGTGAGTTTGTAGCCGTCCTTGCCGTCCTTCATGGCCCAGCCGAGCTCGGCGAGCTTGCCGCGCAGGGCATCGGCAGTGGCCCAGTCCTTTGCCAGGCGGGCAGCCCAGCGTTCATCGGCAATAGCCTTGATATCCTCCGGAACCTCAATGTCGGCATCCGGGTCGGGCAGTTGCAGGCCCAGGGCTTCCATGATGAAGCGGAAGGCCTTCCAGGTCTTCTCGGCCTCGGCGGGTTCCAGTTCTGCAGGCTTGATACCCTTGATGGCGCTGAACACGTGGCCCAGGGCCTCCGGGCTGTTCAGGTCATCTTCCAGACTGTCCCATGCAGGCTGGAAGGCGCCAAGGGCAGGGGCCTTCTTCACAAGGTCGCGGTAGGTGGGTTCCTTGGCACCGCTTGCCTTGGCGAGCTCCTTATCGAAGCGGCCCAGCTTGTTGAGGGCGCTGGTGGCATCCTTCATGCCGGTGAGGGTGAAGTTCAGCGGGCGACGGTAGTAGGCGCCGGCCAGCACATAGCGCAGGGCGGCGGGGGTGTAGCCCATTTCCTGCAGCTGGTCCAGGGTGTACATGTTGCCCAGGCTCTTGCTCATCTTGGCGCCATCCACCAGCAGGTGGGTCACGTGGAACCAGTGGCGGGCAAATTCACCGCCACAGGCGCAGCGGCTCTGGGCAATCTCGTTCTCATGGTGAGGAAACACGAGGTCCACACCACCGGAGTGCAGGTCGAAGGTATCGCCGAGGTACTTGTGGCTCATGGCCGAGCACTCCAGGTGCCAGCCGGGGCGGCCCTCACCCCAGGGAGATTGCCAGAAATTCGGGCCATCCTCCGGGCGGCGGGCTTTCCACAGCACGAAGTCGGCCACGCTGTCCTTTTCGTATTCGTCCGTATCGGCGCGGGTCTGGGCAGTCTTGCCCAGGTCAAGCTCCTGGCGGTCCAGATGAGCCAGGCGGCCGTAGTCGGCATAGGAGGAAATGCGGAAGTAGATGGAGCCGTCCTCGCTCTGGTAGGCATGGCCGGCGTCCATGAGCTTCTGCACGATATCGAGCTGCTCCTTGATGTGGCCCACGGCACTGGGCTCCACATGCGGGGAAAGGCAGTTGAGAGCCTTGCAGTCATCGTGGAACTTAGCCGTCCATTTGGCGGTGTATTCGCCCAGCGGCATACCCTGCGCCTGGGAGTTGCGAATCGTCTTGTCATCCACATCCGTGAGGTTGCGCACATGCTTGGTGCGCAGCCCGCCGAGCTCCACCACGCGGCGGAACACGTCCTGCACCACGAAGGTGCGGAAGTTGCCGATGTGGGCAGCGGCATACACGGTGGGGCCGCAACAGTAGAAGCGCAGCTGCTTGCCGTCTTCTGCCTGCACGGGCTTCATTGCCCCCGACTGTGTATCGTGTAGATGTAACATAACGCGGGAAGTATGCCCCTCCTGCCGCGATTTGTCAAGCCTGCGGGGTGTCAGCCGGCAGAGTTTCCCGGACGGGAGGCTCATAGGCCTGCACCTTGTAACAGCGGCGGAGCAGCATGCGGCGTCGCACTCGCACATCGGACGGTTTGAACCACACCTCGAAGGCTACGCCGAAGTATTGATGCTGAGGCCCGATGCGGATGGCGAAGAGCGGGGTGTTTTCCGGAAAGATGTTGGAAATATCTCCCTGGGTGGAGCTGCGGATCCAGTCCGGCATGGAGCCGGGGAGGTCGTGGCGGAAAAGCTCATCCGGGTTGGAGGAGAAGCGGGCCGGGCAGTTGAGCAGGCGCAAGGTCTCATCAGTGGCCAGGTCTTTGATATAGACAAGTATCACGCCTGGTTCGCCGGGATTGGCATACAATTCAGCCTGGTAGGCGCCTTCCTGAGCAAGCGGCTCGCTCAGGCGCAGTTCAGGAGTGTTGCCCGGGTAGGAGTTGCGGCCATTGAGCATGCGCTGCACCGTCGCCGGAGTGGGAGCATCGAGCAGGGGCTGCATGCGGGCATCTGTGGCAGAGATGGCGGCGTTGATGGCGCTGAAAGCGGTTTCCCGATGCGCACTGCCGCGCCATGCCAGCAGCAGGAAGTGGTTCCGCCCCAGGTCAACGGCTATATCCGGAATCTGCGGGTTGTCCTTATCAATTTCGGGGAAGTCACCGCCCGGTTGCACAACGGAGTATCCCTGCGGCAGCGGGTCGCCCTCAATCAGCTGGCGGAAGCACACATGCACCAGCCCCGGTGCGCCGGAGGTAGAGGGGGGAACCATCACCAGGTGACCGGGTTTGGTGTAGAAGGTGTCATCGCCATCCTGCCCGCTCCATCGGGGGGAGAAATCGATGTAGCTTTTGAATAACTCAGCGTGCTCCTTTTCCAGCGCCAGGAGGTTAGGCGCGCCGGCCACTTTGTCCGTGCTCTGCTCCTTCGTTTCGATGGGGATGACCAGGGAGGCGGGGCCATTCAGCTGGTCTCGCGGGCTGTGCAGTGTGTCGGAATCCTGAATAGGCTGATTTTCCTGTTCTGAGACAGGTGGCGGCACATCCGCGGCAATGGCGAGCAGAATGTAGAGCGCGAGGCCGATTCCCCAGATGAACAACCATTTGAAGAACTGGGTAAAGGCGCGTGTGTTGCTCAGCCTCAGCATGTGGGTTGCTGCTGAGATAATCATCAGCAAGGCTGATACGCCCATGGAGGCAAGCAGAACCATGCCGCAGTATCGGTGAACCAGCCTCGCAGTGCCCGCCGGACTGAGCTCCGGGAAGATAATCGGAATGCAACTGCACAGCGCTACAAGAACACAGAGAATGTGTACCCGGGTGGGGTAGAGGATGAATCTCCAGAACGCGGCGGCAGCGTGGTTCATTTCTGTTCCTCCGAGGGTTTCAGCCATCCCTCATGAGCCATGAGGAAACGCAGGAGGACGACGTGCGGAGCGGCTTCGCGCAGCTCTTCGTAGCGGGTGCGGAAAGCCGGGCGGAGCTCGGGCCGGAGAATAATCCGGTCTTCTTCCACGATGCCTTCCAGCATATCAGCATGGCGGGGCATACCGTGCTTCCGGAGCACGGCCCCGGCAGCGGTCAACTGGGCTCCGGAGATGGAATCCATGCGCCCGTGACGGATGGCGGCATCTGCCAGCAGCGCCTCACGGATTTCCACCAGCTCCGGGGCAGTGAGCCGGGAGAAAGCAGCCTCCCAGGGGCGGGGCAGCCCTTTGAGCTTCATCTGGAGAGCAAGCGCTGTGTGTACAATTTCCGGGTCGAAGGCATCGGCATATTGCTGCAGCTCGGGCATGGCCCCCATGCCCTCGCGCTGGGTGAGCATTTCCAGAATCTTCGACATGGGTGCCGAGGCCGCGCATTCAATCATGTCGTCCTTGCTTACCGGAAGCAGGGTGCCCAGCTTGTGCAGGGCCTTGCGCAGCAGTGCGGGGTTCACATTCCAGCCCATGCTGTGCAGGGTGCTCAGCAGGTGGGCCGGTATTTCCTCCAGAAAGTGTTCGCCGTGTTCCCAGAGAGTCAGGGAGTTAATAAAACCCTCAGCCGCCTGCGGGCTGGCCAGGTGCATGAAGGTGAGACAGTCAGAAAGAGCCCCGGCAGGAATGCGGGAAACGGACGTGGCGCCCAGATAATTCTGCACGAGGCGCTGTGCTCGTTCCAATGCAGGGGTGCAGTAGCGGCGGGTCAGGTACAGGTGGCTGCCGGCAGATTTGGAGAGCAGTGCCTGATTGTTGCGGAGTCGCATGTAGCGCAGCAGGGCGCCTTCGTCGTGGGGGATACGCAGAGCCAGCTCGCGGGGAAGGAGGTTTTCCGCGCAGAGCCGCTGGTAGAATTCCGGCATGCCGGCCAGATAGAAAACCGCATTGCAGCCGGCACTGTTTTCGTGGAGCGGGTCGCAATCCAGCTTCAGCATATTGAGCAGCAGCGGCTCCATGAGCTGCACCCTGGCGGCCGAGGGCATGCTGTAGGCCGCACGGGCGGTGGCAATGAGCAGAGTATCTCCCTGGGCATCCTCCTCCGGCAGATAGAGAGCATCCAGCAGCGTGGGGAGAAGCTCCACCGGAGCGGGTGACACGGGCTCCTGCGCTGCAGTGAAACCGGCAGTGCAGAGGGTGAGTAGTGCTGTTTGGCAAAATCTCATTGCTTTCCTTGAATTTAAAGGAAATCAGCCCGTCTGTCAACCTGTAAATTAGGGTGCCGGGGTGAGAAAAGCCGCAGAATGCTTGAGGATGAAGCGGGCAGTGGCAATTTCCAGCTCGAATTTCCAGGAATCGCTGTCTTCCGTGAGCTTATCCAGTGTTTCCGGATCATCCATGGCGGCGATAATGGCGCGGTAGCGTGCGGCGGCCTGAGTGGCGCCTGTCTCTTCCATGGCGGCGAGCATCTGCTCCTGCTCCGCCGGGAGCATATCACCATACCACAGACGGGAGAGCGAAGTGAGCAGCACTGCTTTCTGCAGCACGGGGGAATCTGCCTCGCGGCCATGGTTTTCCAGCCAGAGCTGCACATCGCCATCGCGGGGGGTGGGGAGCCCCGCCTGGCGGAGCCGGGCGCCGAGTGCGCCTGCCGCCATGGGGAGGGAAGCATGCTTGCAATATTGCTCAATTTCAGCAGCAGAATCCGGGCAGCGGGAGAGCAACTCAATCATGAACGCGGCTTCATCTGCCTTTTTTGCCTCGTTGAGATGCTCTGCGGCAGCGCAGATAATCTGCTTGGGGAGAACCAGGTTTTCACATTTGGTGAGGGCCGGCAGCAGGCAATCGCCGTGACCTTTGTTCCAGGCATCTGCGCCGCTCCAGATGGGCATGGCCGCCACGCATAGAGATGCTCTGGCCGCATCCATGCTGTGCAGCAGTTCCACCGCCATGGGCAGCACATCATGATAACCGGGGTGCTGAAGCATCTCAGGCGTGGGTGCCAGGATGCCTGCAATGGCCTCGAATGCCTCCATTGGAGGAATCTGCTCCAGCACCGCTGCCTTGCCCACTTCTTCCAGCAGCGCAATACCACCGGTGAATTTGATTTCAGCAGGTTTCAGTTCCACTCCGCGCCTGCTGAGCTCATCACGCACGGCTGAGTCCTTGGTAAGGATATCCACCGCGCGGAAAGCGGGAGAACCATCCTGCCGGATTTCGGCCAGCTCGGGGTCGGCCCCGCGCTGGATGAGCAGCGAGCAGACATCCAGAATGGCGCGGCGGTGCTCCGGCTCCTCCTCCTCAGCCGGGGAGAGCAGGTGCCCGGCGGCTTCCAGCAGGGGGGTGGTGCCGCTCAGTTGGTGCGCATTCACATCGGCTCCGGCATCCAGCAGCAGTTTAACAGTGTCGCAGTGCAGATTGGCCGCAGCCATGAGGAGCATGGTATCCATGGATTCCGGGGCCTTTCCGGCACCCATATCGAGCATGCGTTTCAGCGCGGTATTCCAGCCCATCATGGCCGGTGCCTGGCATGTGGTGTTATCCGGTTTGCAGCCTTTATCCATCAGGTGCAGGAACACTTTCTCGCTGTATGAATTGAGACCTGCGTAGTTCAACAGCGGCGTATCTTCTGCCACATGCCGGTTCAGGTCTGCCCCGCCGGCTATCAGTACATCAATGAGCCGGATTGTCTCCTCATCGGTATGATTTTCTTCCTCCACCCCGCGGAGAGATACCGCCAGTGAAAGCGGAGTATCCCCGGCGGCGGTGGTGGCATTCGGGTCGGCGTTGTCAAGCAGAAGACACCGGGCCAGCTCTGCTTTCTTGAACAGACAGGCCAGATGCAGCATGCTGACACCGGAGACCGGCATGGTGCGTCCGGCATCCGGATGAGCGGAAAAATCCGCCATCAGGGTAAAAATTTCGTGAGCATCCGGAAGCTCCAGCACTTCTTCGATACCTACTTCGGGGATGTAAGCTGCAATCTGTGCAAGCTGCTCAGCGGCTTCCGGGGTGGCGTGCCCGCGTTCCGGTGGGCGACAGCCGGAAAGCAGGATACTACTGCCCAAACAAACCAGCATGAGTGCTCGAAGGATTCTCATGTGCGCATTGTAGCATATTATGAGCTCCGCACAAGTCGTAAGTCTGCCCTGCAAGCTGTTATTTATATCTTGACGCAACAGGGGACTGAATGATAGAATCGGGCCATGAGTACTAAGTTCAGTTGGGAATTACGCCCAATGGACGGAAGTGTGGACTTTGGAGAGGAACTGAATGCGCAGCTGCCGCTGCTTGTTCGCAAGTTGCTGGCCCAGAGGGGCATTTCCGGCCGGGATAGGGCACAACGATTCCTAAGACCCAGGCTAGCGGATCTGGGAGACCCTTTCGCCATGCGGGAGATGGATGCAGCCGTTGAGCGCATCTTCCGCGCGGCAGACAACGGCGAGCACGTCTGCATCTATGGTGACTACGATGTGGACGGCGTGAGCTCTGTCACGCTCCTGTATTCCATCCTGCAGGCCTATGGTATCCGCACCGATTTCTTCATTCCCGTGCGCACGCGCGAAGGCTACGGTCTGAGCGAGGAGGGCATGGCCAACGCTATCGCCAAATGCGGTGAAAAACCGGATTTGATTATTGCCGTGGACTGCGGCACCTCATCGGTGGAGGAAGTGGCCTGGCTCCAGGAGCAGGGGATTGATGTGGTGATTCTGGATCACCACGAAGCCAGCACTCACGGCCGCCCGCCTGCTGTGGCGGTGGTGAATGCCAAGCTGGAGGATGAAAGTCCCTTTACCTACCTGTGTAGTGCGGGCGTGGTGTTTAAGCTGGCACATGCCATGCTGAAGCTTAGGAGATTGCCGGATTTTGACCTGAAGCAGCATCTGGATGTGGTGGCCATTGCCACGGTGGCAGATATTGTGCCCCTCGTTGAGGAAAACCGCCTGCTCACCCGGCACGGCCTGCGTGTCATGGAAAGTGGCGGCAATATCGGCATTCAGGCGCTCAACCGGGTGACGAACCTGAATCGCCGGCCTAGCGCCAGCCATGTTTCGTTCCGCATCGGGCCGCGTCTGAATGCTGCCGGGCGTATGGATAGCCCGCTGGATGCTCTCAATCTGCTCATGACGAGGGACACGGCGGTGGCCATGGAGCTGGCTGAGAGGCTGGAGATGCATAACCGCGCACGCCAGCAGGAGGAAGAGAAAATCCGCCATGAGGCCATGGAGATGCTGGCGAAGAATTTCTCACCGAGCCGCGACAGCGTGATTGTGCTGGGGTCGCGGACATGGCATCCCGGTGTAGTGGGTATCGTGGCCTCGCTCCTCATGCGCCGTTACCACAAGCCTACCTTTGTCATCTCCCTGGATGAAAACGGCATAGGCAAGGGGAGCGGTCGCTCCATTCCCGGAGTATCACTTGTGCAGGCCATCCATGCCTGCGCCGATACGCTGATTTCCGGTGGCGGCCATGATATGGCTGCCGGCCTCGTGATTCATGAGGAAATGATAGATGCTTTCCGCGAGCGCTTCAATCGCTTTGTGCAGGAGAGTGTGGACCCGGACACCCTGACCCCCGTGCTGAAAGTGGACGCAGAGGTGACATTCCCGGAGCTCACGCTCGATTTGCTGGATAGCTACGAACTGCTGGAGCCCTTCGGTAATTCCAATCCGCAGCCCGTATTCATGAGCCGGAATGTGATGCTGACCGATGCGCCGCGCCACCTGCAGGGCAATCATCTGCGTCTGGGGCTGCGCCAGGGCACCTGCGAGTGCGATGCCATGTATTTCAACGGCGGGTCTGTGAAGCTGCCTGACCCGCCCTGGGATATTGCGTTCACTATTGACCGCAATGTCTGGCGGGGCCGCACTTCGCTTTCCATTTCTATTCAGGATATCCGCCCGGCTGTATTATGAGACCTTCGCACCATACATCGCGCCGGAGCCGGAAAGCCGAGCCGGAGTTCGGAGATTGGCGCGTGCATGTGGAAAAGCCTCACGAGGCGGAGCACCTGCGCCCCACGCCGGTCAATGTGCTGCGCCGCATGCAGGTTCAGGCCGCCTACTGGCAGAACACAGACCCGCTATATGAACTGGAAGCCACGGATGACTGGCAACCCGTGCGCGGGTGGAACAAGGCAGTCCGTATCTTTATAGGCCTGTGTGTTTTGCTGCCGTTTTCGATTGTCATGGTGTATGCCATGATGCTGCAGTTGTATCATGCCGGCCCGATGGTGGGGAATATAGACTTCTGGCAGAGTCTGCCGGTGTGGTATTCAGTGCTGGGGGCCCTGTTATTTATGGCCGTGAAGTATTTCCGCCTGATAGACCCGATGCTCGTGTTCATCTATGTGGCCGGGCACGAGCTGACGCATGCACTTGCGGCGCTACTCTGTTTCGGGAAGGTGGTGAACATGCGTGTGGATATTGATGGCGGGTACATTGACACGGATAAGGATAACCTCTTTATTTCCCTTTCTCCCTATTTTGTGCCTATCTGGATGCTGTGCTGGCTCGGCTGTTTTTATGCCGTGAATTGGATTTGGCCATCCGATGCCTGCATGGCGTGGTTCTATGCCGGATTCGGGTTCTGGTGGACATTCCATATATACTGGACGCTGTGGGTTATTCCCCGCGAACAACCCGACTTGCTGGAGAACGGTGTGGTGCTGTCGTTCATGATAATCATGCTGGCCAACATCAGTGCCTTGCTGCTGGTGCTGCGTGGCTTCGGTGTCATTTCTCTGAAGGGGTACGCCCAGGATTTTGTCCACTGCGCCGTTGAAATCTATACCACCTACCGTGAGCTGGCGCTATGGATTATTCGTTCCTTTTAAGTCATCTTTCGAGTTTTGCCTTGCAAGCGCCGCGTTTTCTGCCATAATTGCCGAGCGCCATGTTGAACCAGGAAGTGATAACCGAGGCAGAGACCGCTGCTATTCAGATTCCCGCAGGTAATGCTGTGTTGTTGCCGGAGGGCTCCCGCATCTATGTAACCCAGATGCTGGGGAACTCCATCACGGCTGCTACGGATGTAGGCCTGGTGCGCATTACCCGCGAGGAAGCCGCCCGCGCCGGTATCATTGCTCCTTCACAGGTTGTGCAGGAAAGTGATGAGAACCTCACTCTGGAGGAACGCGTGTGGAAGGTGCTCAGCAATATCTATGACCCGGAAATCCCGGTCGATATTGTAAACCTGGGGCTAATCTACGGTGTAGAGATTATTCCCCAGAAAGAAGGGGGAAGCCATGTGAGCGTTCAGATGACATTGACCGCTCCCGGGTGCGGCATGGGGCCTCACATCATGGCTGAGGCAGAGATGGGCATTGCTGCCCTGGATGGTGTTCAGAATGTGGATGTGGAGTTCGTGTGGGATCCCCCGTGGAATCAGGGGATGATGACCGAGGAAGCCCGCATGCAGCTGGGGCTTGAATGAATTTTTTTGTTATGGGCAAGGTAACCCTGGAGCTGACAGAGAGTGAAATGCGCAATCTGACCGAGATTTGCGCCATGTCGCTCACGATGCTGGGCCAGGCCATGCCCGATGGAAGGAACCCGCGGGCAGACGCCTGGCACAAGTTGCTGGTCGAACTCATCAAGGCGGGACGCACCGTACCCTCCATTGCCCGGGATATGGAATTGAACCCGGATTGCGGATATTGGTTCTTCAAACGGCCCTATGTGGAGAATGCCTTTTATTCAGATGTGCTGGATGAATACCGGGATGCCGCTTTCTGGGAAGAGCTGGTGGCCCGCCTGGCAAATCGTTCACTTGTGGAATATTACGGGCAGGACGCCGTGGAAAGCATGAGCCCGGATGAAAGGGCATCTCATGCAGCGGCCATGGAGAAAAGCCTGTGGAATGAGGTTACTCGCTACGGGGTGGACAGGTTGCTGTTCATGCTGGCCCCGGAAGACAGCTGATAGAAAGAAAAAGCCGCGCTTGCATTCAGGCGCGGCTTTAGGTTATTCTGCCAGAAACTCATCTGCGGTTATACCTGCAGAGCAGGTGGCCGGCTGGTCGCATTCTCGGCGGTAGCATGGGTGGCAGGGCACATGCTGCGTGACGGTCTTGTGACCCTCTCCCGGTGGCGCGTACACGGCGGCAAGGCGGCTTGCCATTATCACGTTGCAACGGCAGCCTGCCAGCGCAGCCAGTTGCGGCATCAGTCCGTCCACTGCGTAGAGATGGCAGTTCGGGCCGAGCACCTCCGCCACTGTTTCCGGCTTTACCAGTACGCAGGGGATTCCGAGCTCGGAAGCCATTTTTTCAGCGGCTTCGCCATCGTGTTCAAAGGCAATCAATGAGGTATTGGCGCCCAGCCTCGAAACCGCTTCCTTCCATTTTTCCTGCGGCCAGCAATCAGCCGCCCCGAGTGATGAGAAGGGCGCAATGAAGTTACCCTCCGCCACGGCGTTGCCGGAGTCCGGAGCAGCATAAACAGCCTCGTCGGAGGAGATGGCATGCCATTTCAGCAGGGTCAGGAAATCTCTTGTTCTGTGGGCGGGGGCTTCACCTACTTTCAGAATGCACTTGGCTCGCAACTTCTTGCGGAACGGGCTGGTGGCGAATCCGCTGGCGTACATGGGCATGAGCTCCTGCATATCGCGGAAGACACGGCGGTTCTCGCTAAGCATGAAGAGTACATCGAATGGCCCGTCCTTGTATACTTCATCTGCATCCAGCTGCTGCAAGGTATTCTCTGTGCTCACGGCATTCGCTATGTATTTCTGCGTTTGCCAGAATGCCTGCTGCTCTGCAGGACAGACGACGGTCAGCTGCATATCTTCACGGCTGGCCCGGAGTCCGCGCAGGAAAGGAATGGTAAGCACGGCTTCCTCGAATTCCTCTGGCAGGCAGATGATGCAGCGGAATGGCAGTTTGAAATTGCTGCGTATGAGTTCTTTCTGTTGCTCCGTCAGCACAGGGGCAAAGTGCCGGGTGCATTTCCAGCGGTGGTGCATCCAGAAGCCGTCAATGATACTCTCCTTCTGCACCTCTTCCAGCGCCTTGTTGACCTCCAGCGTGATTTCCGCCAGATCCAGGTCGCCGGCAGGCACTTGAATCTCTCTGCTCAGCACGGCCTCCCATTTGCCTAATCCGGTGTTGCGGGTGGAGACAGCAAACAGATGCCCGGTTCCGCGGCAGCGTTTGTAGATGAGTGAGGGCAGAGGTGTGGTGCCTGTCACCTTGCCGAAATATGGCAGGAACAACCCTTGCTGGGTGAACTGGTCACTCAGCACCCCGAGCATGCCGCCATCCCTGGCAAGCCGGAATACTTCCTTGAGCCCTTTTTTGCTGCTGAACATTTCGCAGCCGAACCTGGTGCGGCTTTTGTAAACAATGTCCTCCAATACCGGATTATCCAACCGACGGTACATGGAACCAAAGCGCTTGACTCGCGGAAACAGGGGACGGATGCGGGCCAGTATCTCCCAGTTGCCGGCATGGGGGATGCACCCGATGACGCAGTCGCCACCGGCAGCCTTGTCTTCGAACGATTCGGCACCGACGAGTTTGACGGCACGATCAAGTTCCTTATCAGTCATGAGACCGGTCTTGAAAGTGCATGCCATGTTCATCGTAGTACGCACAATGTTGCGGCGCACAAGTGCTGATAACTTGGCTCCCCGGAGCATCGGGTCAACAACGATGCGCATGTTGCGTGCCACAATGCGCCTGCGCCCGGGCATGACCGCCCAGACGATATAGCCGACACAGCGCCCGAATACTGCAACAACCCGTATATCCAGCACGCGGAGAATGCCGCAGAAAATCCGGTAGGCAAGGCCCCCCAGTTTCTGCGAGACAGTTGCTTCAGTGGGTGTATCGGAGCTCATGGGGAGACTTTAGTTGATAGTCAAGAAGCGGGGTACGTAAAACGGCTTGCGGGTGTAGGGATCCCATACCTTGTCGCCCACCTTGCTGTTCTTGTAATCAAGCTGGTAGTGCGGTTCGTACGGAGAGACCAGTATGTCTGCAAACTCACAGGGCAGACCGTAGGGCAGACCGTCATCGGCATATTCAACCCGTCCGTTCAGATGCCCTGAAGGCGGCAGGTCATAGGGGTTCACCTTAATCCACTTCTCACTGGCAGGCTTGCCATCAACATCCGCAATGACATGGGGTGGGCGTTCGCCGGGGTATGTGTCGCGGATGAAATTACTGGCTATCTGCTGGAAAATACAGGAGCTGAGACTCAGGGTGCAGAATGCTGCTGCGAGTGGCAGAATCAGGCGGCGTGCGTTCATGATGATATAATAGTGGTGTTTTGATTTAAGAATTCTGATAAGGGACGAGTCGCACACGGTTTTCGTTGCCATTTTGTCCCTTGGAGAAGTACGGGCAGTAACCGTGCTCCTCGATGAGAGAGGCTATTTCCGGATAACAGTCTATGAGCGTGCGCAGCGCAGGCGTCAGCATGCTGACATGGCGATCAGGAATACCGAATTGACCGATATTGCCACCGTGGGGGACATTCCCGCTCAACGGCGCAGCTCCTTTGTATTCCACTTTCAGCACAGGCCGACCGTGTTCTGTTTCCTGCCTGAATGTAAGGTTGACGGATGTGGTCTGGTGGATATTGGCCCCTATCATGCGGTCAATCACCAGCTCTGCATAACCATCGTGAATGCGTAAACCAACGCCATGACCATGAGTGATGATGGAGAAAATCCCCGTCTGCCGTATGCGGCAGGTTTCTTTCAGATACCTGTTTAACTCAGCCTCTGTGAAGCTGATTTCCCGCCCATTGGCATTGCGGAGAAGGGCCGCTATATCGCGAGCGCTTCCGTTGTCCGAATAGCCGGCTATATCCCGCATGTTCTGAGGTGTCCACATGCGGATGACTGCGCTCACCAGCACTGCCGTAAAGCTCAGGAACACAATGACTGCGAGAATGCTCCAGAAATTGAACCGACGCCAGAGGTCCGACAGGAAATTCTGATGCTCCGGCTGCGTGCCTGTCTCTTCTTCCTCGCCGGGCTGACCAAAAAAGGCGCTTTTGGTCACATCCACGCTCTGTTCTTCATTGCTGAACAGAAACCCCCAGATGGAAGTGTCTTCCTCTGGTCGCTGTTTGGTCCGCTTTCTGTTGTTAGAGCCGGGCATGCTGCACTACCGATGTATTATAGCCCTTTTTCCCGTAAAGAAAAGGAAAAAACAAGATGCAGACACCAATTTATGAGCGCAATCAGGCCTGCTGAAGGGCCCAGCGCAGGTATTTGAGCGATTCGCCCCAGATTTTGCGGCTGGTGCTGCCCAGCACCACCACAATGACGGCGCGACCATTGGCCGAGGCACAGGAAATAAGACATTTTCCTGCCAGATTTGTGTAGCCTGTCTTCATGCCTTGCACCCAGGGATGGGAGGTGAGCAGCCTGTTCGTGGAGCGAATCATGCGAACAGAACCGTTGTTCCGGCGGAACTCATAGGCAGGTATGTTAATCATGCTGCGAATGGTTCGGTTATTATAGGCATAGCAGGCGGCCAGAGCCATATCATATGCAGTGGAATACTGCTGAGCAGGCAGGCCATTCGGATTTTCAAAGTGGGTATTGTACATGCGCATGCGTCTGGCGCGTGCGTTCATGCGGGCAACGAATGCCTCCACGCTGCCGGCACAATCGCGCGCCAGTGAGACCGCAACGTCATTGTAACTGCCTGTGAGCATGGCCTGCAGCAGCTCCCTGCGCGTGTACTGCTCGCCGGCGCGCAGATTCAGGCGGATGGGGGGAGCCAGTCGGTCTGAGGCTTTGATGGTTACCATTTTGTCCAGGTCCCCGGTATCGCACACGCAGAGCGCCGTGATGATTTTCTGGGTGCTGGCCACCTGGCGGCGGGTGTTGGCATTGTAGCCGTAAAGAATATTGCCGTTGTATGGGTCAATCACGCAGACTGCGGCGCAATTGGGCTGGGGTGCCGGTGTGACTGGGGTGCGCAGGGGGCGCGAGGGATTGAGCTGGCTTGCATAGGGACGCCGCACGTAGCGTGCCTCGCTGGGAACAGGCGCAGGTCTGTGGCCGGAAACCGGCTGCTTCTGACTGAACGGAGACGAGAGCGCACCGGAAGCCGGCGCGGTGGTGAAAACGAGCGTGCAGAGCGTCAGTATGGCGGCAATAAAACGCATGGCGCATGAGTCTATGCCACCCCCACTGCTTTTGCAAGTCTAAAGTGCGTTCATACCCTGGTGCTGAAACGGCCGCCGGGCAGGGGGATGATGCGGCGTTCAATCTGTAAACGCATGAGCAGCGGGGTGATGGTGTGTGCACCTTTGCCCAGCACCGGACAGAGCTTATCCAGCGTGTCATGCCCGGCCTGGATGGCTTGCAACAGCTCCACCGCGTCATCACCTGATACGGGCTGACGCACGGGGGCTGCCTTTTCCTCTGCCGGTGCAGGGAATAATTCCATTTGCCGATGCGTTTGCAGCCACTGCATGTCGGCCATTAATTCCCGTGGAGAAGTGCAGAGGGTTGCGCCATCGCGTATCAGCTCGTGGCAACCACTGGAGCTGAATTGATTAATGGGGCCGGGAATGGCGAACACGCTGTTGCCGTAGTCCGCGGCTGCCATGCTTGCCGTGTGTAAAGAACCGCTGCGTGTGGGAGCTTCCACTACCAGGGTGGCGCGGCTCCAGGCTGCCACAATCCGGTTCCGCTGGGGAAATGTGGTGCGGCTGGGCCGCATGTGCATGGGAAACTCGCTTACCACGGCACCGTGCCCGTCGCAGATACAGCGGGCGAGTTCGGCATTTTCCTCGGGGTACATCCCGGCCAGGCCGAATCCCAGCACGGCCAGGGTGCGGCCGCCGGCATCCAATGCGCCCCAGTGGGCTGCCGTGTCAATGCCTCTCGCGAGTCCGGAGATGATGGTGCAGCCTGCATCTGCCAGTTCGCGACCGAAGCGCCGGGCCGTGGTCATGCCATATGGGGTTGCCTGGCGCGTACCGACAATGGCCACACTGCAATCACTGTCGGAGTTGAGCCAGTTGCCCCGTACATACAGGACGATGGGCGGGTCGCTCATGCGGCGCAGAAAATCCGGGTAATCGGCGTCTGTGAGGGTGACTACCCGCACCCCGTAATCCGCTGCACATTGAAGTTCTGCCTGCACGTTGGTGCAGTTTCTCCAGTCTGCAATGGCAGCGGCCAGTTTGCTGCCGATGCGCGGCACCATGGCCAGCATCTTTTCCGGAGCACTGAGCACAAGCTCGGCACTGCCGAAAAATTCCAGCAGTGCCTGAATCCTCATTGAACCGAGGCCGGGAATGAGGTTGAGCGTGATAAGTGCTTCCTGGGGCGAGAGCATGCAGCGGGGGTTAGCGCTCTACCGTGAAGTCAAGCCCCAGATCCAGCGAGGGCACAGAGTGCGTGAGACAGCCGAAGCTCATGAAATCCACGCCGGTTTCAGCAGCGGCCGGAGCCGTGGCCAGGGTGAGCCCGCCGGAAGCCTCGAAGTAAGGCTTGCAGTTCTGGCCGCGCATTTCCACGGCCTTGCGCATGTCATCGTTGCTCATGTTGTCCAGCAGGATGTAGTCAACTCCTTCCAGCTTCAGGAAGGCTTCTACCTGCTGCAGGTTATCGGCTTCCAGCTGCACTTCCACGCCGGGGCGCTCGCTCTTGAGCTTGTCGATGCAGGCCTGGAGGTGGTCAGTATTGCCATCGGTCATCAGGTGGTTATCTTTGACCATGGCGCGGTCATAGAGACCGAGGCGGTGGTTGTTGCCGCCGCCGTGCACCACGGCTGCTTTCTCCAGCAGGCGGTAGCCGGGGGTGGTCTTGCGGGTGTCCAGCAGCTTGCACTCCGTGTGCGCAATGGCCTTCACATACTTGTGGGTCATGCTGGCCACACCGGAGAGACGCTGGATGAAATTCAAAGCGGTGCGCTCTGCTCCCAGAATGGACTGGGCCTTGCCCTCAATCATCATGACCACGGCTCCGGGAGAAACTTCATCGCCGTCATTCAGATATACTTCAACCTTCAGCGTGGGGTCTACGGCCTTGAACACAGCTTTCGCCACGTTCACGCCGGAAAGCACGCCCTGGGTGCGCGGGCGGAGCAGGGCACGCGCCTGCAGTTCTGCGGGTACGAAATAGAGAGAGGTTACGTCTCCATCGCCAAAATCTTCTTCCAGCGCCAGTTTGATAAGCGCTTCCATGTTGTCCGATACCTTAGTGTGGCTCATGCCGCCCATGATAGTACCCCCGCGCATGATTGTAAAGGATGAAATGCGTTATTTTGCAGACGGAAAAAGCGTGTCGGTTGCGTAAAAACAGCTTGCAAGGTCACTCCGGTAGACGTAGAATGAGTGAATGAAGCCGTTCCTTTATTTCCTTCCCCTGGCCCTGTGCCCGCTTGCGCTCCACGCAGCAGATGCCGAATCCGCCTGCATGGCGGCGTTGGATGCCGTCAAAAGTTCACAGTCTGAGCATCTGGGGCCTGTTATCACGGCAGTGATGGAGGCCAGCGGTGGTGATGAGCGGATATACAGCAAAGTGATGAAGAAAGCGGCAGATGCTGGCCACCCCGTTGCGCTCACCTGGCTGTCGCGGCAGTCGCTCCAGCAGCTGCGCTATCAGGGTGTCAATCCGGAAACTGCTCCGGAGGCTGTCCGTCTCCGCTCCGTCATGGAGCAGGCCGCCTCGCAGGGCTATATCCCGGCGGTGGTGGAGATGTCGCATTATTGCGGCAGTGGTGTGGGCGCCCCAGCCGATGAACAGGCCGGGATGAAGTACCTGATGCAGGCATGCAAAGCGAACAGCATGCGCGCCCGCGCTGCATATCTGCTGCTGTCCGGGCGTCTGGAGAAAGGCGGCGACAAGGATGCCGCTGTGGCGGCTGAACTGAAACGCCGGAACTTTTATGTGGAAGAATTCCTGGCGGCTCTGACCGCTGCGACGGATGCCGCCAAAAGTCAGGAGTGGCTGCATCTGGCTGCTTCACACGGCAGCCCCGGCGCCGCTTGTACGCTCGGCCTGCACTACCTGCAGGAGGGAAAGGATGCCATGGGCTATGAGTTCCTGAAGCTGGCCGCAGACCGCGACCATCCGGAAGCGCTGGCGCAACTGGCAGCCCTCATGCTGCCGGATGCCGAGCTCAGCCCCGGCCTGCAGCCCCTGATTCAGAAGGATAATGAAGCCGCCATCCGCCTGTTCCGCAGGGCGGTTCTCCTGGGGTTCCCCCGCGCCCTGATTCCGCTTGCTGGCGAATACCACAAGCAGCCTGAGAAATACTCCGCCGACCGTGTTTTTGAGCTCTACCGCCAGGCTGCGGATGCTGGCGACCCGCGCGGCGGGGTGGCTTATGCCTATTGCCTGGTAGAGGGGCGTGGTTGTGCCCCTGAGACAGAACGCGGCCTGCGTATTCTGAATCAGCTGGTGGATGCCGGTGTGCCCTTTGCGAATATGGCTCTGGCAGATTTGTATTTCAACGGTACCGGAGTGCCGGCGGATATGGGCAAGGCCATTCGTTGCCTGACGTCTGCCGCCAGTGTGGGGGTGCCGCAGTGTTACACGCTCATGGCTGTGATTTCCCAGCTTGGCAATGCTTCCAAACCTTCAGACCCCGCCCGCGCCAGAGTTTACCTGCGCATGGCGGAGGAACGTGGCGAACTGGCTGCGCAGCAGGCATTCGACACGATGGTGCAGGCCGGAGCCTGGAAGTTTATGCCTTGATTCCCGCTTGCAGGCGGTGTTAATGCGCCCGCTTGACATTTCCATAAACGGGCGCAGGCATTCAGCAGCTCACAGTGGAGTTCAGCTTGGCCACGGATATCTCGCCCTGGTGGGTTTCCTGCAGGGCTTCGAGCATGGCGTCGGCGCATTCCTTTTCTCCATGCACCAGGTAGACCTTGGATTTGCGTCCGCCGGTGCGCTTGAAGTAGCCAAGCAGCTCATCATGATCGGCATGGCCGGAGAAGGAATCCAGCGACTCGATGCGGGCCCGCACCGGGTACAGGTCGCCCAGGATGCGAACCTCCAGTGCGCCGTTCAGGATGCGGCGTCCCAGGGTATTGGCAGCACAGTAGCCCACGAAGAGCACGGTGTTGTTCGGGCGGCCGATTCCGTTCTTGAGGTGGTGCAGAATGCGGCCGGCTTCGCACATGCCGGATGCGGAGATGATGATGGCGTTCTCACGCAGGTTGTTCAACCTTTGTGATTCAGAGATGCTGCGCACCATGTGCAGCTGTTCGAACTGGAAGGGGTCGCGCTCTGCAAAGAGGAAATCATATACCTCCTTGTTGAAGCATTCCGGGTGGATGCGGAAGATTTCCGTGGCACTCACCGCCATGGGGCTGTCCACATACACCTGGTAATTCGGCAGCCGGCCCTCCTTGTATGCCCGGTTCAGCAGATAGAGCAACTGCTGCGTGCGCTCAACCGCAAATGAGGGGATGTACACATTGCCGCCGCGCTTCAGAGCCTCGCGGATGGTGCGGCAGAACGTCTCATCATCGCGGCTGGGGGCTTCGTGGTAGCGCCCGCCGTAGGTGCATTCCATCAGCATGATATCCACGTCCGGCACCGGCACCGGATCCCGAAGCAATTCATTGTTGCCGCGTCCCACATCGCCCGAGAACAGCAGGCGTTTGTGCTGCCCGTCCTCCTCATCGTCAATATCCAGCACTATCTGGGCGGCGCCCAGTATATGGCCGGCATCGTAGAAGGTGAGTGTTACCCCGGGCAGAATCGGGAAGGGGATTTCATAGCCGATATTGATGAATCTGCGCAGGCAGAGCTCGGCATCCTGTTCCGTGTAGATGACCTCTGCCACCTTGCCGCTGCCGCCTTTGCGTGCGCTCATCTTGTTCATGAACTTGCAGTCGCTCTCCTGGATGCGGGCGGAGTCTGCCAGCATCACCTGGCACAGGTCGCGTGTGGCGTGGGTGCTGTATATGAACCCCTCGTATCCCTTCTTCACCAGGTTCGGCAGGTTGCCGGAGTGGTCGATGTGGGCGTGCGAAAGCACCACGCAATCTATTTCAGCGGGGTTGAAGTAGGGGAACTCCCGGTTGATGCGAAGCTGATCTTCGCGGTGGCCCTGGTACATGCCACAATCCAGGAGGATTTTCCTGCCGTTCACTTCCAGCAGATGCTGGGAACCGGTGGTCGTTTCAGCTGCTCCACAAAAATGAATTTTCATTACTTTGTACTATAACCCGAATATTCAAGATTTTCAAGCAAAAAGCACAAAATAATCATGTTATTCGCTTACCACTTCAAACGCCCTGTGTATGGTAGGCAGGGCAAAGAATTGCTGGTAGGCCTCATCCGGGAGAACGAAGGGAAAATCAGCGGCGGTGAGTTCACTGAACTGGGATTCCCGATTCAGGCGGGTCAGATCAATTCCGCCTTTTGTGTTCCCTTGGGCATCAATCCACTCCAGTTCAATTACGTGCTTCGGATAGGCCTCCAGCGTGGCGGCCCGGCGCCGGCTCCAGGCGGTGTAGCCGTGGGTGATGACCAGGTAACGCGCGGTCTTGAACTCGTTTTCCGGCAGGGTGAATTTGTTTTCCTGCTCGCTGTGGATATACCAGCCCTGCTTGCTTTCCTTGCTGGTGTCTTTCCAGACGCGGATGCGGGCCGCCCTGGCATACAGCGCATTATCCATGCGCGCTTTCTGAACGCGAGCGGCCACGCCCTCCATCTCCGGCGAGGTGGAGCAGGCAGTCAGCAGAATGGCAGCGCAGAGACAAAGCAGGCGGTTCATGGCATTATTCTATGCTTTGCGCGGGTGTTAATCAAGCTTATTTCAGCGTATCATCCAGCGGAAAATCATATTGGTGGCAGGTGCCCAGGGGAGAGACGAAGTAGTGCCACCATTCCTTGCTGTAGTTTTTCATGCCGACAGAGGCCAGGGTGTCACGCAGGAGCAGGCGGTTTGCCTGCTGCTGCGGGGTGAGTCCGGCGTATTCCGTGGCGGAGCGGGCATCCAGCAGGTCGTGGCGCCCACCCATGTCCAGTTCCTTGCCGGTGCGCAGGTTGATGAGGGTGATATCCACCGCCACGCCCCAGCTGTGCTCTGAGGTGAGACCTATGTATTTGTTTTCGTAGATTCCGCGTTTGGTGATATTCGGGTAGAAGCGGGCGCGGGTGCTGTCATCATCGTTCATCGACCAGTTGTAGAAATCGCGCAGCGCGCGGTGGGGGCGGTAGGCATCCCAGACCAGCAGCCCGAGCCCTCTGGCCTCCAGTTTCTTCTGAGCTTTGGCAAGCGCCGCGGCGGCGTCCTTTCGCAGAATGGCGCGGCGGCCTGTGGTGTAGCCATCAATGGGTCGCCCCACAAAATTGTCGAAGCCGCAGTATTTCAAATCCACCTTGATGGTCGGCGCCACTTCGTCCAGATAGCAGAGTTCGTGCGGCATCCGGCCCGGGTAGACCATGAGCGCATTCTGAGCGCACTGGCAAAGCAGGAAGGGGAGAATCAGGAAGGTAAGGAATAGCTTGTTCATATGCGGGGGATGAGGGTATCGCAGAGGGGAAAGTCGTAGCGGGTGGTATCACCTCGGTTTTTCAGGAAATAGTGCCACCATTCACGCTTGTAGTTGCGCATGCCGGCGCGGTCCATGGTGTCGCGCAGCAGCATGCGGTTGGCATGCTGTTCCGGGGTGATTCCGGTGTATCGCGTAGCGGAGCTGGGGTCGAGAAAATCGAATCCACTGCCCATATCCAGCTGGTTGCCGGTGTCCAGGTCGATGATGGTTACATCCACCGCCACGCCGAGGCTGTGTTCTGATGTGCGGCGGATATATTTTCCCTCGTAGATACCCTGCTTGGTGATATTCGGGTAGAACCGGGTTTTCATCCTTTCATCAGCCGTGAGCGACCAGTCGAAGAAATCCTGCATGGCGCGGTGGGGGCGATACGCATCCCACACCAGCAGTCCCAGCCCCTTGGTGTTCAGCTCTGCCTGGGCGCGTCTGAGACATTCTGCCGTGTCACGGCGCACAATGGCGCGGCGCCCTGTGGTGTATCCGGCAATAGGTCGTCCCACAAAATTATCATTCCCGCAGTAGCGCAAATCCACCTTGATTCCCGGCACTGCTTCATCCAGGTAGCAGAGTTCGGCGGGCATGTAGAGGGAGCCTTCGCCATTCTCAATCCTGTGTACGCGGATTTTCCGGGCTGGTGGGGCCGGTCTGGCGTTGCCGGACGCGGCGGGTGCTGGCTGTGGCGGCACAGGTGCTTCCTGCCGGGCGCAATGGCTCAGCAGCGCAATCAGCACGAGAATCGGAAACAGCTTGCTCACAACCGCATTGTAACACGCTTTGGCGGTTTATCAAGCCTGACCGCGATTTTTCTGCTTGCCTGTTGTGCCCGCTGTGTTAGAATAGCAATGTTGACACCTTTCTCCAAGATAAAATGAACAAGAAGTCTTCCATCTGGAAATACGTGCTGATTCTGGCCGCCACCGGCGTGGTGGCTACGGTCGGCGGCAAAATCTCGCAGGGCATCGTGGATTCCATGCATGAATCCACCCAGCTGCCGCCCATGGAACCCGCCACGGCCGATGCCGTGGCCAGGGAGGTGCTGAATCTGAAGTGTGCAGCCTGTCATGCACAGGATGCCACCTACAGCAAGTTCCTCAACTTTTTCTCCTTGGGCCTCATGCGCGACCATGTGGAAGGAGCCAAGCGCTCCTTTACCCTGACGCCCGATAGCAGCATACGTTCCGGCAATGTAGACTACCTGAAGATGGACTATGTGCTGCGCACGCGCCGCATGCCTCCGGCATCGTACAGCGCTGTGCATTTCGGATCGCGCCTCACGCCGTTTGATGTAGCAGTGCTGCGCCAGAAGTACAAGGAAAGCGGAGCAGCGGCCCGCACCTTTGCTCCCATTGCTCCGGCGGTGGCTCCTGCTTCTGAACTGGAAGCTGCCCGCATCTATCTGGGGTATCTGCTGTACCATGATGGCCGGCTTTCCACCAATAATCAGGTTTCCTGCTCCTCCTGCCACGACCTTACCCGGGGCGGCACGGATAATCTGCCCAAATCTGAAGGCGTACCCGGCCCGGATGGCCTGCCGCAGCTTGGCGGTGTGAATGCTCCCACCAACCTGAACGCAGCCGGCCACATCCGTCAGTTCTGGGATGGCCGTGCCGCAGACCTCAAGGAACAGGCCGGAGGTCCGCCCCTGAACCCTGTGGAAATGGGCTTCGCCTGTGTCGCAGACTGGGATATCATTGCCCACAAGCTTTCCAATGATCCGGAAATTGAAGCTCTCTTTGCCTATGTGTTCGGGGACCGTGGCATCAATGCTGATACTATCACTACCGCCATTGCTGCCTATGAGCAGACCCTCGTGACTCCGGATTCTGCATTTGACCGCTACTTGAAAGGCGATGAGAAGGCCCTGACCGACACGCAGAAAGCCGGCATGAAGGCCTTTGTGGACCTGGGGTGCGCCACTTGCCACAGCGGCCCGGCGCTGGGCGGTATCAGCTTTGAGTATATCAACACGCATGCCGATCTGCGAGCCCTGGCCACCCCGTCCGATTACAAGGAAGGAGCCTTCGGCCTTCGTGATTTCACAAAGAAGGAAGAGCACAAGGATATGTTCCGCGTGCCCACCCTGCGCAATGTGGCCCTCACAGCGCCCTACTTCCATACCGGCTCCGTGAACAGCCTGCAGGAAGCCGTCAGCATCATGATGAAGACCCAGAACGGCGCCGGCCTGAACAACGAGGAAACGGCAAAGAATATCACGCGCTTCCTGGAAGCCCAGACCGGCAAGCTCTACGGTAAGCCCGCCAACGCCCTCCGGCCCGAGGACGTGAAGCTGAAGCCCGTGATTCCGCAGTCATGATTCGCTTTTCCGTGCTGGCCAGCAGCAGCCGGGGCAATGCCACCGTCATTTCCGGCGGTGGCACCCACGTGCTGGTAGATACCGGCATCTCCGCTCTGCGCATCCGCAAGGGGCTGGTGGAGTGTGGTTTGCACGATTCGGAAATATCCGGCGTATTCTTCACGCACGAGCACCAGGACCATGTGTGCGGTCTCGGCGTGCTTTCCAAAAAACGTGCTCTCAACCTCTATTGCAGCCGTTATCTCGCCAGGGATTTGCGCGGCATGGCACCCAACGGTGTATTCACGTATCTGGAACCGGGGCAGACCGTGCAGGTGGGCGCCCTGAGCGTCACCCCCTTCTGCGTGAGTCACGATGCGGTGGACCCGCTGGGTTACGTCTTCGAATGCGAGGGGGTGCGGCTGGGCTATGTGACGGACACCGGCATCATCATGCGCGAAATGCCCGCTATGCTGGCGGGGGTGCAGGGACTCTACCTTGAATCCAACTACGACCAGGAGATGCTGGATAACAGCGGCCGCACACCGGACCTCATCCGCCGCATCTCCGGCCGCTGGGGGCATCTTTCCAACGCGCAGGCCTGCGATTTCGTCCGCACCATCGGCCACCAGGGCTTGCAGCACCTCGTTCTGGCTCACATCAGCCCCGAGTGCAACACCCCCGCCAAGGCTACCGCAGCCATGCGCGCCACTCTCGATGAGCTTCAGCTCCCCACCACCTTGCACTGCGCCGCCATGGCCACCCGCCTGGATTGGATTGAGCTCACCGCCTGACAAAGACCCCTTTTGCTCAGTATGTAATCCCTGACCGCTCAGCGCCATCCGAGTCGGCAGATCCAGATATTGTCTTCCTGACCACCTTCGCAGGTTATATCCCTGCGCAGCACCGCAGCGCGCTTACTTTAAATTACTTCGTAATTCGTAACTCATAATTCGGGGACTTCTAAAAACTCACTAAATGGGAATTTGGCGAGCAGTTGGTGAGCCGCAGGCGAACGGAATTCCGAGCCCGTTTCACGGGCGACATATCCATAGCGAGTGGTGGAGCTGCGTCAGCAGCGAAACCACTTGTAAACGAAAAAACGATCAGAGCCCCGACGTCAGGAGTGAGCGGCAGAAGGCGTGGTATCAATATATTGCATCGCTTTCTGTCACCCCGACCTTCGTCGGGGTTCCGGTATCTTTTTGGGTTGTACGAGTGGTTCCGCCCGCCACGCTGACGCGTGTCGCGCTCCACCACTCGCTATGGATATGTCGCCCTGACGGGCTCAAAATTCCTCGGGCTTTCAGCCCGCCAAATTCCAATTTAGTGAGTTTTTAGAAGTCCCCAATTCGTAATTCCAGATGCTACGCTGCCAATTGTCCCCGGCATTCCCAGAAAGCTTTCGCATTCATCACAGCCCTCTGGTCCACATAGCGCGTTCGCAGCAGCGTAGCATCCCGGTGTCCAATCTCCACCTGCAGCTCCGCATAGCTGCGGAAATGGCTCAGGTGATAACTCGCGTATGTATGCCTTAACGCATCCTGCGGCCAGGGGTGAGCGGGGGAGTCCCACCCAGCTGCCCGGCGCAGCTCCCGCCAGTGCCACAGCCAGTTCGGCGGGCATATCCTTTCACCGTTTCCTCGCCGGTGTGCCCGCAGAATCCGCAGCAGGGGCTTGTGAATCGTCACCCGCCGCGCGCCGCCTGTCTTGCTATGCTGCGGCAGAATATAAATCGCCCGTTCTCGCAAATCCACCTGCGCCCAGGTGAGCCGCGCCACCTCGTGCGGGCGGATTCCGGCATAAAGCATCATCCCCACCGCCGCCGCGCAGCTGCCGTTCCGGTAGACCTCCGCCGACTGCCGCAAGTCCTTAATCTCCTGCGGCGAAAGAATCGGCACCTGCTTCTCCACCACTCGCGGGGCTTTCACCCGTGCCACCGGATTTTCGCTGCACCAGCCCCGCTTCACTGCCGTGCCGAATACCCCGCTGAGGATTAAGCGCGCCTTCTGCCGCTGCCGTGGCGTGTCAAAGGCCATCTCAATATACTGCGCACACTCCTGCGGCGTAATCGCCCGCACCCGCCGCCGCGCCAATCCCGGACACCGCTTCATAAACCTCTGCGTAAAATACCGGAAATCATACACCGTCCGCGTCCGTCTGTCTTTCCGTGCTTCCAGCGCAGCTTTCACTGCTTTTTCAAATGTTACCGTTTTCTCCTGCTGCTGTAGGGCTTTTTCTCCTTCCTGCAGGCATCGGAGAGTCCTCTTTATTTTTCCGTGACCAGTTTTTAATGCCGTGCAAGTCAATTGCGCAGCTTCCAGAATCGGTACCCCGCAGTTTTTCAATAAGGTAAGTGCGGCGTTTTCGTTTTCGGATATTTCGATTTTCATGCTTGACTTTTATGTAAATAGTTGCTTAAATGCCCTCAGACAAGCCTCCCCCGCTTAGGGTTGGAATCCGTTGATTCCTTCAACTGCGCACATGGGGAGGTGTTTTTGTGTTTACTTATGCAATATTTCAAGCCTCATCTTTCGTATGAACAGCAGGCGAACCTCTTGATATCCCGAGGTCTCGTTGCAGATTATGCTGAGCTGGTACAGAGGCTGCAAAACGTTGGTTATTACCGCCTGAGTGCTTATTGGCATCCGTTTCGTCAACGCGATGCTGCCGGAAATGTCCTTTCTTCGCTTGTGCCCGGAACCACTTTGGCCCGGGTCTGGCTTTTGTACCGTTTTGACAGAGATTTGCGTTTGCTTATTCTGGATGCCATTGAGCGTATAGAGGTTGCTCTTCGTAGTCGCCTTGCCAATTCTCATACAAAAGGACAAAGCCCTTTTGCCTATGCTTCTGCATCTTACTTCCCTCATTGGCGGGATTATCTGCAAAAATGGGATCGCGTACGAATAAAGCGGGATCGTCAGGGCCGCGTTATCATGCGAGGAATTGAATTCCTTGATCATTTTTATAGTAAGTATGGGGATTGTCACGATTATCCTCCTCTCTGGATGTCGATAGCCTTGGCCGAAATGGGGTTTGTTGCCTATTTTTATGATTATTCTGATAAAAGTATCAGGGGCGCCATTGCCAAGGAATGGAAGTTGAAAGTGGCAACATTGTCCTCTTGGCTTCACTCGCTCAACATTGTCCGGAATGACTGTGCTCACCATGCCCGGGTTTGGAATAAAGAATATTACCTGAAGCCTCATCTTCCTTCGTATTCTGAAGATAAATTGTGGTATTACTTCTTTTCTCCTAAAATTAGCAAATGGGTGGCACCGCCATCTCCCGGAAAAGCGCAACTTATTCTCGCCCCCGGCAGCGTAGCAAGTATTCTCTTCATTTGTCGCCGTTTGCTTCGTTGCGTGGCTCCTACATCGCATTGGCATCAGCGTGTTGAAAAGATGCTTCATTCCTATGCTGCACAAGGTGTTGACCTTGCTAAAACAGGCCTTCCTGCATATTGGGAGCAACATCCCCTCTGGAAATAGTTTCTCAGTGTGTGCTGACGCGCGCTTCAATGCCCTGAGCGCTGTAGTTTCGGAAGCGCGAACCTCGCCGTAGGCAGAAAGGTTTCCATTCTGACGATGCCGGGCGCCGCCTGCTTCCAACGCTGTTTTTGCAAGCATAGCTGCATCCAGGATAGATATTCCCGTACTTCGTAATATGGCCAGCGCCGCCTGTTCTATATTCTGTTCGTTGTTCATCATTGCTCGCTTTCGGAATCCGTAAGTCAAGCATACAAACTGTTTTATTTCGAGAAAATTGCGATACCCGGCACATCGTTTCATTATATGCTGGGGTTATAGTCTCATAAGCTGTTATTATCTGAACGTCAAACCTAATCAAGGACACCTATTACGGATTCCGAAAGCGTAGAATGTCGGTGCATGGATTCGTTTCTGCAAAAGTTCTCTCTCCAGAACCTACTACGCCAATTTTTCTGCGGTGTGGTGTTCTTTGTTCCTTTGTGGCTGTTTACGCAAGACCCGGGACGCAAATGTTGCACCTACTCGGTTTTAGACATTACCCAGTGGGGAACGGGGACTTTTTTGCTTTTTGTAGCTCTCGCCTCCGTTATTGGTACTATTGTGTATCATGTTGAGAAAAATTTATATAGTTATTTGGTACAAACTCTGTTTGAATCATGTGCAAAATATAAAAATTGGCAGATGAGAGTTGTACCACTTCTCGTTGCAGGTGCTATTACGGTGATGATTTCTCCGCTCTTTCAAGTTTCTGAGGATAAAGGAGATGTTTTCAATTGTTACATGGTTGCGCTTTCATTTTTTGTTGTGATATGTATTTTTAATGTGCTATTTACTGAGTCTTTTTTTAAGGTGATGATTCGCACAAGAGCAAGCTGGATCATTGAAGAACAATTCTGTGATAAGATCTCTGAAGATAGGCTTGCCAGATGGGCGGTTGCAAAGCGCATATCTTCCTGGTCTGATTTTATTCATTGCTCGCAATCCTGTTGTTTTGCATGGCTTCTTGGATGTTTATTGTGCAAGTTCGCAAACAATATCGAAGTTCAGAATACTGAGTTCTTCGGATTGTCTATAGTTGTAGTTGCTTCCATTCTTTTTCTTGAAATAATTTTTGATTGGCATCGCTATCAACACGTTTTAGCCATGACAGAAAGCGATTTGCTGGGTGATATTCAGAAGGAATATCCTCAAATGAAAATAAATAGCAATGTTGTTTCAAAACACTACGAGATAATTGTTAAAACTGTTGTGAAATCAAAGGAATTATAATTTTGTTTTGTAGATTAAGAACATCCATAATAACTGACGTTTTTTATGAAACTTCATCTCCCTGTTATACTTCGCAAGGCTCTGTTGGCCTGTTTTGCCTTTACCTTCGCTTGTACCAAGACTGTCTTTGCTGCTGACCTTACGTTGGGTAGCACAGATTCTCTGACCATTGATTATGCCGGAGCTGATTCCATTCCCGACCTGGATGGCGGCGCACTTACGCTGAAAGGTGATACCCTCCTCCTTTTGTCCAACTGTAGCAGCGGCGATGGCAAGACCTACACCCTGCTGACCGGGGTGGGGGACTTGCAGGATGCCGAGGGGAACCCTCTGTCACTGACGGATGAAAACAATGCGGCTTTGCTGTATTTCGATACCACCCAACCCGGCACCGGCTTCTGGGGCGGTGGTTGGTTGCAGCTCACTTCGGAGGGGCACGTGCAGCTCGTGCTACATGGAGGAGAGGTGCAGGAGGCATTGACCATTTCCACCCGTCAGACCGGTTCGAAGACGTACAACTACTACGAGGGTATCTGTTTCCGGGATATTACCTATACGCTTTCCGGCACATCCAGTGCCTTTGGCGGCACGATTTACGGGGAGAGTTACAGTACCGTTACTCTGAGCAACAACGGCAGCGTGGTGTTCAGCGGGAACTCGGCTTCCTTCTTCTCCACCTCCTCCACCTCTGCCTTTGGCGGCGCGATTTACGGGGACAGTTACAGTACCGTTACACTGAGCAACAACGGCAGCGTGACGTTCACCGGGAACGAGGCCTCCTCCTCCTCCTACAGAGGGGCCTACGGCGGCGCGATTTATGGGGGAAGCAACAGCACCATCACACTGAGCAACAACGGTAGCGTGGTGTTTGCGGGGAACACGGCTTCCTCCTGCGGCCAGATTAGTGGGGATACCGTCACCCTGAGCAACAACGGCATCGAGGTGCTTGAGCTGCTCTACGACATTGCCCGCGGCGGCGCGATTTATGGCGACTATGACAGCACCATCGCGCTGAGCAACAACGGCAGCGTGGTGTTTGAGGGGAACACGGCTTCCTCCTTCGACTATGCCTCCGGCGGCGCGATTGATGGCAGCACAATCGACTTGAACAACAATGCGAGCGTATCGTTTATTGAGAATACTGCTGGCGTCGGCGGCGCGATTTGTGGCGGCACGATAGAGCTGAGCGGAAATGGAAGCGTGGAGTTCAGCGGGAACTCGGCTTCCCTCGACTCAGGCATTGCCCGCGGCGGCGCGATTTATGGCGACTATGGCAGCACCATCGCGCTGAGCAACAACGGCAGCGTGGTGTTTGAGGGGAACACGGCTTCCTCCCTCGGCTATACCTACGGCGGCGCGATTCATGGGGATACCATCACGCTGAGCAACAACGGCAGCGTGACCTTCAGTGGGAACAATGCGTCCAGCGATTACGCCCGCGGCGGCGCAATTTATGCGGAGGGGGCGTTGCATATTCGCAATAATGATTCGGTGGAATTTGCCGGGAATGTAGAAAAGAGTGATTCTGCCTACCGCTTACGCAGTGTATATGCCTCCGTTGGTGGTAGTGAACTCAGCATATCGGCGGCAGCGGGCAAGTCGGTTGCCTTCTATGACTCAATCTATGTGGGCGAAAACGCTACTGTGAATTTGAATGCGGACTACGAGGATGCAGAGGGCAACATCATCGAGCAGAAGGGTGATATTGTCTTTACCGGTGCTACCACGGTGGCGGATTTGTACAAGGCCAAGGGGAATGTAGACGGCACGGAGGAGGAAATCCGCCTTTCCCGCACATCCGAGGTGCTGAGCATGGCGAATTTGTACAATGGTCGTCTCATTATCAAGGAGGGAGCCATCTGGTCTGGCTCTGGAATAACAGTTGGTCCTGTGGCGGGAGCCACTGGTAAGCCGACGCTCTTGCTGCAGAATGGTATATTGACGCATGTTGCTTCCTCTGCGACGAACCACAATGTTGTTACCATCAAATCCGGTGGAGCTTTTGAAGTTGCTGGTAAGAGTCAGGCAGACTATACGAGCCTGAATATGGAAAGCGGCAGTATACTTACGTTCAATATTGCTCCGGAGAATGCTTCAACAGCAGCTCTGACTCTGGATAGCAATAGTTCACTGACGCAGGAAGGGGCGCTTACGCTGAAACTGAAAGGTGATTACAGGCTGGTCAAGGGACTATCTTACAAACTACTTACAGGTTTGGATCAACCTGACACATGGGACGAAACCAGCGTAACCGTGGAATCCGGTTCGCTTGGCTGGGATGTCGATTATACCGACCTGACCTGGGAAGGAGATACCCTGTGGATATACTACAATGGTAACATTCTGCCGCCGGTGGAATTCCGCCCGAATCTGGACCGCAACCAGCAGGAGGTGTATGATACCATCAAGGATGTTATGGGCGAGGGAAATCCTGGTGGGGTGCTGGGCGCCCTGGGTAGGGAGATTCTTGACTCGCGGGATGAGACCGCGCTGAAACGCGCGCTGGATGAACTGAGCGGCCGCGAGTATGCCACCATCATGAGCAGCCAGATGGAGGGTAGCCTGGGGCACCTGCGCCGCTTGCGTGCGGCGGCAGGGGCTGGTACTCCGCTGGGTGAGTATGTGACATTTGGTTGCTGCTACCCGTCAAACAAGGGTGTGGATAAGAGCGATAACAAGGGCTCGAGTGTGATGATTGCACCAAGCCCGGTGATTGATTCCCGTCGTATCCGCGCAGGTGTGTCGGCTTTCCACGAGCAGGCTGAGCTGGATGCTGATGCCAATGGCGACGGCTTTGATCGCTCTGAAACCGGTGCGCAGCTGACGATGGAGTATCTGGTGAGCAATGATTTTGTGCTGGGTATGGGGCTTTCCCACAGCCGTACGAAGCTGAGCCCGACCTATGGTAAGCGCCGCCATGAGGACAATACACACTTTGACCTCTTCGGCGTGTACCGCAGCGGACGCTGGAGCAGCACCACCGCACTGGGTGTGGGCTTGCACCAGCATGAGCTGGGCCGCACGGTGGCTGGTATGCAGACTGAGGCGGAGGCTGATGGCCTTTCTGTGAACTTTCTGCAGGATGTGGCCTATACAGTATGGGCTGATGAGCAGCATGGTGTGCAGGTGTTCGGTTCTGTGGAGAGCTCGTTCAACATGATTGATGAGTTCTCTGAAAGTGGTGCGGGTAATGCCTCTCTGCTGGTGGATGAGCAGGAAGCCTGGGCTACGGATGTAACGCTGGGTATGCGTTATAACCGCGCTCTGCCTGCGCTGGGTAAGGCTCTGCCAGGCACGCTGACGGTGCAGGCCGGTGTGGTAGCCAGTCTGGGTGACCGGGAACACGATGTCAGTATGCGCTTTGCCGGGGCCGAAGCCCATGGTTATAAGCAGCATGCAGCCGAGCGCAACCGCTGGGGCTACAACGTAGGCATATCGGTGAATCTGCCGGTGACTGCCGAAACGGCGCTGTATGGCTCTGCCGAAGCGGTGATTCGCAATGCCTCCACCAGCGTGGATGCCCAGTTGGGTGTGAAGATGGCATTCTGATTCCTCAAGACCAGGATATCTTCAACAACCAGCTGCCGCGCTGCGGTGGCTGGTTGTTTTGGTAAAATCTGCAAATTGTAAATTGCCAAATTGCCCGGATGGGTGTAGTATAGGTGCATGAGACGCTCCCCAATACCTGGATTAGTGCTGGCAGATGGCTGGCTGGCTCCCTTTGAACGCGAAATCAAGGGGCGTATGAGGCTGTATGATGCTCAGTTGGAGCGCATCTGCCGCCGCCATGGCTCGCTGATGGATTTTGCCCATGCCTACACCCGCATGGGATTCAACCGCGATGCCGCCACCGGCGAGTGGGCCTACCGCGAGTGGGCTCCGGGGGCGCGGGCTATGTACCTGATAGGCGATTTTAATTTCTGGAACCGCGAGGCTGCGCCCATGACCCGCGATGCAAATGGCGTGTGGGAGTTGCGTCTGCCGGCAGATGCACTGAAGCACGGGCAGCACGTGAAGGTTCACGTGGTGGGCGCTGATAATGAGCACCACGACCGCATGCCCGCCTGGATTCGCTACACGGAGCAGGATGCCGCCACCTTTGATTACAGCGGCATCATCTGGGAACCCACCGAGCCGTACAAATGGAAGAATACCCGCTGGAATCCGGCCAATATCAAGACGCCTTTCATCTATGAGACTCATGTGGGCATGGCGGGCGAGGAGGGGCGCATCCACAGTTACCGCGAGTTTGCGGATGAGGTGCTGCCCCGCGTGGCAAAGCTGGGGTACAACGTGGTGCAGATTATGGCCATTCAGGAGCACCCGTACTACGGCTCTTTCGGCTACCATGTTTCCTCCTTCTTTGCGCCCTGCAACCGCTTCGGCACGCCGGAGGATTTGAAGTACCTCATCGATACGGCGCATGGTCTTGGAATTGCCGTGCTGCTGGATGTGGTGCACTCCCATGCGGTCAAGAATATGGCCGAAGGACTGAACAATTTTGACGGTTCCGGTGGTCAGTATTTCTGCGCCGGCGAGCGCGACAGCATGCACCCGGACTGGGACAGCTGCCTTTTCGACTACGGCAAGGAGGAAGTGCTGCAATTCCTGCTCAGCAACCTGCGCTGGTGGCTGGAGGAATTCCGCTTCGATGGTTTCCGCTTCGATGGGGTGACCAGCATGCTCTATCTGCACCACGGTCACGAACCTTTCACCGACCTGGGCTGCTATTTCAATACGCAGGTGAACCTGAGTGCGGTGACCTACCTGCAGCTGGCGGCCACGCTCGTGCAGCAGGTGCGTCCCGGTGCCTTCGCCATTGCGGAGGACATGAGCGGCATGCCGGGCCTCTGCCGCCCGGTGGACGAGGGCGGTTTCGGCTTCACCCACCGTCTGGCCATGGGTCTGCCGGATTACTGGATCAAGCTGCTCAAGGAGAAGAAAGATGAGGAATGGAGTGTGGGCGATATCTGGTATACCCTCATCAACCGCCGCTATGGCGAAGCCAATATCGCCTATGCCGAAAGCCATGACCAGGCCCTGGTGGGTGATAAAACGATTGCCTTCCGCCTGATGGACGCCGAGATGTACACCCATATGAGCTGCGATACGCCCAGTCTCATCATCGACCGCGGCATGGCGCTGCACAAGATGATTCGCCTGGCCACCATGGCCGCCGGTGGCGAGGGCTGGCTCAACTTCATGGGCAATGAATTCGGCCACCCGGAGTGGATTGACTTCCCCCGCGAGGGCAATGGCAATTCCTACCAGTACTGCCGCCGCCAGTGGAGCCTGGTGGATAATAAGCTGCTGCGCTACCGTTTTCTGAATGAGTTTGACCGCGCCATGGTGGAGCTCGCCAAACGCTGCGATTTGCTTGCCGCCCGCCCGGCCCGCCCGCTGAATATGGACGAGGAGAACCAGGTGATGGCTTTCGAGCGCAGCGGCCTCCTCTTCGTGTTCAACTGGAGCGGTACCCGTGCCATACCGGATTACAAGCTGCCAGCCCCCACGGGTGGGGAATGGAAAGTGGTGCTGGATTCGGATGAGGCCCGCTTCGGCGGCTTTGCCCGCCAGGACCACAGCGTGCATCATTTTACGGACAAGGCCCAGCAGCTCTCCCTCTACCTGCTGCCTCGCACCGTCATGGTGCTGGCCCCCGCTTTCCGCGGCGGCAGACCGTTCTGAAATGAGAAAAGTATGCTAGACTGGATTTTTGATGTGTTGGGTGAATTGCTTGCAGCTGCTCTCGGTAAGCTTGGCATCCGGGGATGGGTGGTTCTGGTTCTGGTTGTCGTGCTTATCGTTTGTGTGTGCATTTACCTGCATTGACGTATGGTGCCGCCTCTCATCATCTGTGTGTTCATGGGTACGCTCGCTCTTGCCTGTGTGGGGTCGGTGGTGTGGCAGGTGTCCCTGCTGCTGGCGGGGGTTGCGTGGGCGGAAGCGCAGACTCAAACCGAGTTACCGGAACTGACTGGTCAGAAATAAATAACTCGGAAAATTGGAGTTTGCGGGGGGCTCCGACAACGACAAACATTAATTTATCGAGCAGCGGCCCTATTAATGTAATTCCCATAAAAACCAAGGAATAAAATAAGTTGACATGTCGGAGCGTCTTTGTTAACATGAGCACATGAAGTTACGTTCCCTTTTCTATACGTTCTGGCTGCTGCTTTCCGGTTTTTGCCTGATGGGCCTTCCTGTTCATGCTGATGACGATGCAGCGGAAGAGCAGGTGGAGTCCGATGAGGATAAGCCGCGCAAGAAAGGCAAGAAGAAGGGAAAAAAGAAGAGCAAGGCGTCCAAGTCCGAAGCGGCTGAGAAAGGTGATGCCAAGCCGGCAGTGCTGGCAGCGCTCGAGAATTTCAAGGTACACAATGCCAAGGTGAACCCCAGGGCTGAGATTTACATTTACCTGTATTCTGCCAGCTGGTGTGGTTTCTGCCGTGAGTGTATGCCCGTGGCGGTGGAACAGTATAAGAAGATGAAATCCAGCCGCAAGGCAGAGATTATCCTCGTCGGTGGTGATAAGACGGAAAATGAAGCCATTCAGTACCTCAAATCATATAAGCTGAAGGCACCCGGCATCATGTTCGATGCCTTGAAGGCCACCAACTTCCAGGGGCTTCCTTCCTGTGGCATGCCCGGTTTTCCCGCCGTTACCGTGGTGACCAAGGACGGCAAGATGCTGGCGAATGTGATTGGCGCATCTCAGGTGAAAGAGGTGCTCGCCAACTGGAAACAGTACGCCGGTGTCAAGTGATTGAGCCGCTTTCGATTTCAGCATAGCTGCAATCACAGGGAGTTCTGGCACGCCTGCGCATTACAGTCCGCAGCATGAGTTGATTTTGAGCTCCCTGTAAGCCATATTGATTCCATGGAGGCGAAAGCGGGAAAGAAGAAGCGCAGCCGGGCAGTGCGTTGCTTGTACTGGGCCTTTGTTTCGGTGGTCGGGGTGCTGGGTGCGCTGCTGCTGGCGGCGGTGGTGTTCTGGAATTGGGTAAATGCGTGGCAGAAAGTAGAGCCACCGGCTTTCCACCCGAGCTGGACGGAGAGCCAGCAGGCGGATTTACGGGAGCTCGACCAATTCTACACTTCCAATCCGATGTGCGCCGCGATACTCTACATGCTGCAATCCGGCCGGCAGGAAGAGGTGGAGAAATGGAAGATAAATCGTCTGACGGCCCCCTTTGCGGCGATGATAAACCGCAGAAACGTATTCAAGCCGCTGCGTGAAGCTCTGCATGAAACAATGGCTACCGGCAAGGGGGATATCTGCACGCCGGATGGCATGCCCGTGGCGGCCTATGCACTCCGCCTCCACAAACTCGATTTACTCCGCGAGATGGTGAAGCGCGGGTGCCATCCCGGCAGAACCTACGTTCCCTGGTATGCTCCGTCTTTCCATGACGAGCCGATGAAGTCCAACCTGCTGGTGGATGCCCTTGTTTCCCACGACTTGCTGTTGGAACATTACTTGCCGGCGGAAGAACATATTGCCCTGCTGGAGTTTCTCTGCGAGCATGGTGCCCAGGTGCCGCAGGTACCGGATGCGCAATTGGCCCGCATCAATGGCTCTCTCTGCCTGATAGCGAAACAGAGCGACAAGGGCGCCGTCCTGGCCTGGCTGCTGCGCAAGGGCTTACCGATGTCTGATGCCGATAAGCAGGATACTGTCGGTTTCCTCTTGCACCAGGACCGCGGTCGCGATATTTGCGAAGCCCTGCAGGCAGAAGGTCTGCTGCCCCCGGCAGGGAAATAGAGGTTGAAAAGGAGTCCTCGATAAATTGATGTTTGTCGTTGTCGGGGCACGGGACTTCAGTCCCGAAATAACGGTGCTTCCAATCGGGACTGAAGTCCCGTGCTCCGACAGAGTTCCCCCACAAATTCCAATTTATCGGGCAGAGGGGGGCTTCTTCCAAAATGTTGCCGATATTACAAAATCATTGGGATATGTGGAAAAAAGCAGGGAAAAGCCCTTTAGACTTGTATTTCAGGGCAGATTATGGCAGTATAGGTCAACGGCGCGCGTGGGTGCCGGTAAAGAGAGACGAAATCGCAACCCCTCAGAGGAGCCATGATTCGCATATACACGCAGACGGAGAATGGGATTTCCCGCACGGTGGGCCTGGAAGAGCAGGAGAACCGCCGCGGGGATGTGTTCTGGATTGACCTCTTAACACCGAATGCAGATGAACTAAGGTATGCGGAATCGCTTTGCAGTATTGAGATGCCCACGAAGGATGAGATGCGCGAAATTGAGGCTACCTCGCGTCTGTATTGCGAGGACGGCGGCCGTTTCATGACCACCACGGTGCTCTCCCGAGTGGAGACGGATGAACCCATCATCTCGGAAATCACCTTCATTCTGAAGAGCAAGCTGCTCATCACCATCCGCCACACAGATTCGTACTCCTTCCGCATGTTCTCGCAGCAGCTGCTGCGCATGAGCCAGACAAACCGCGACCTGGTGTTCATCGGGCTTCTGGAAACACTGGTTGACCGCCAGGCCGACGTGCTGGAACGCTTCGGTGCCGACCTTGATACGCTTTCCAAAAAGGTATTCGGCACGCACCACACCCGCCGCAAGCAGAAGAAGGAAGACCCGGATACTGATGACCTTCGCGACGCTCTGGAAGAGCTGGGCCGAGTGGGTGACCTCATCACCCGCCAGCGCGATGCCCTGGTGAACCTCCTGCGCCTCATCACCTACGCCGGTAACGAGGAAAGCTGCGTGAGCGATGATAACCTGTACATGCCGCTGCGCTCCGTCTCCCGAGACGTGAACTCGCTTTCCGAATATGCGGCCTTCCTTTCCAACAAGATCAACTTCATGCTCGATGCCGTGCTCGGGCTTATTAACATCGAGCAGAACGATATCTTCAAGGTGTTCACCATCATGAGCGTGGTGTTCCTGCCGCCCACGCTGATTGCCAGCATCTTCGGCATGAATTTCAAGTTCATTCCCTTCCTGCAGACGGACTGGGGCGTGTGGGTATCGCTGGTGCTCATGGTGCTTTCCGGTGCGCTGCCCCTCATCATCTTCAAAATCAAACGCTATATCTGACCATGATACCCATTCGCAAGGTTGTTACCCCGGACCAGGAGATTTACAAGGCCGATATTCTCATTGAAGCTCTGCCGTACCTGCAGGCATACCGTGACCAGACCATCCTCATCAAGTTCGGTGGTTCTGCCATGGATAATCCTGACCTGGTGAAGTCGCTCATGCGTGATATCGTGGTGATGGAGACCATGGGACTGAACCCCGTGGTGGTGCATGGCGGCGGCAAGGCCATCTCCAAGGCTATGGCCGATGCCGGGCTGGAAGCGCGCTTCGTGAATGGGCTCCGTGTGACCACGCCCGAGGCCATTGACATTGTGGAGCGCACGCTCAGCGGCACCATCAACCCCGGCCTGGTGGAGATGATGCGCGGCCACGGCGGCAAGGCCGTGGGCATCCCCGGCACCAACGTGTTTGTGGGTGAGAAAATCATGGAGAAGGATGCCGAGGGCAACCCGGTGGATATCGGTATGGTTGGCAACGTCATCGGGTGCCAGCTTTCCCGCGTGAAAGAGGCTCTTTCCCTCCAGCTCACCCCGGTGATTTC
Organism: Akkermansia sp.; assembly: GCA_017435365.1. Classification (GTDB taxonomy): domain Bacteria; phylum Verrucomicrobiota; class Verrucomicrobiia; order Verrucomicrobiales; family Akkermansiaceae; genus Akkermansia. Next base: position 98,217 of record JAFSFD010000024.1, read on the forward strand.
TCCGCTGGCCCGCGAGCTGGGCACCAATCATTCCCTGAATGTGAATGCCGACCTGGCCGCCGCTGCGCTGGCCCGCGAGCTGAAGCCTGTGAAGCTGGTGTACATTTCCGATGTGCCCGGTCTGATGAATGACCCGGGCGACCCGAGTACCATCATCCAGAGTATCAACCGCAAGGAAGCTTTCGAGCTCATCGAGAAGGGCATTATCTCCGGCGGCATGATTCCCAAGGTGAAGAGCGCTGTGGATGCGCTGAACGCCGGTGTGCGCAAGGTTCACTTCATTGATGGTCGCCTGCGCCACACGCTGCTTCTGGAAATCTTCACCCCTGAGGGTATCGGCACCGAGATTGTCCGCGAACAACGCTGATTTAATTCTGCAGTGAAAACGCCCGCTTCCATTGGTATTTTTTCACCTGCTCGCTCTACGGCGTGCCAGATGGCTCTGCAGCAGCTTATGGATGCCTGCTCAGCGGCCGGACTGAATGCCTACGAAATGGGCAAGAACACGGTGAACGACCCGGTGCTCGGACATCCTGAGCTGATTCTCTGCCTCGGGGGCGATGGCACCATGCTCTCCGTTGCCCTGGCAGCCAGCAGCACCGGCACCATCATCGGCGGTATCAATATGGGGCACCTCGGTTTCTTGAGCGCCTGCGGCCGCGATGAGATGGAACAGCTGGTGAGTGCCCTGGCCGAGGGAACCTACGAGGTGGATGAACGCGCCATGCTCGAAGTCCGCAAGTTCGATGCTGCGGGCGAGGAGACAAATCGCCGTTTCTATGCGCTCAATGAGCTTTCCCTAACGCGCGCCAAGACCGGCAAGATGATTGACGTGGATGTGGAGCTGGACGGCAAGCTTCTCAACCGTTACCATGCAGACGGAATTCTGGTGGCCACGCCCACCGGCTCTACGGCTTATTCCATGTCGGCAGGCGGCCCGCTCATGTGGCCGACAGCCGGGGTGACCTGCCTGACCCCCATCTGCCCGCACAGCCTCACAAGCCGCCCGATTGTGCTGCCGGATTCGGTGGAAATCACCCTGCGCCCGCGCGAGCGCCGCGGCCGCGCCGAAGAATCGCTCATTTTCTCGCTGGACGGACGAAATATCTACCCCATCGCGCTCAATGAGACCCTGCGCGTGCGCAAGGCCCCGAACCCGCTCCGCCTGCTGAACCTGCCCGGCAGCGACTACGCCGCCCGCCTGCGCGCCAAGCTCCGCTGGTAAAACAATTGAAGAAAGTTATTCCGCGCGCGTGCCCCAGGGATTGTGTGAGGTATTGAAATATCCATAACATTTTGGAAGAAGCCTCCTTACTTCTCGAAAATGGGGAATCTCCTTCACCTGCGGCCCGGTAAATTGGAATTTGTGGGGGAACTCTGTCGGAGCACGGGACTTCAGTCCCGATTGGAAGCACCGTTATTTCGGGACTGAAATCCCGTGCCCCGACAACGACAAACATCAATTTGGCGAGCCGACTTAAATTTTTAAGAGCTGCGCGGTTAATGCTTAGGGTGCCGCGAGCGAAATTCCCCGTCGTCAGCGTTCACGGCGGGGGAGGAGGAGCATGATGAGCTGCAGAATCCAGCCGTATGGCGGGAACAGGAACATGAGGCCGAAGATGAGCAGCTTGGGGTACAGGGCAAAGCCGATATCATTCAGACGCCGCCAGATGGCACCCAGAAAGAATGAAATGAGCAGCAGGTGCACCAGGGCAGAACCGACAATACTCCCGGCTATGCCGGCATTCCCCACCTCGGTGCCGAGAACCAGGTAGCTGATACCGCCACCGGCCAGTGCAAACCAGACTTTCGGCAGCAGATAGACCCAGAGCCAGTAAACGAGGAAATCGTGGCGGCTGAGTCTGCCGTGGAAATTGTAGAGTCTGGCAAGGGGATTTTTCATTTATACGATGAGCATGCAATCGCCGTAGGAGAAGAAGCGGTAGCGCTGCTCCACGGCCTGGCGGTAGGCTTCCATGATGAGCTCCTTGCCGGCAAAGGCGCACACCAGCATGATGAGGGTGCTCTGCGGCAGGTGGAAGTTGGTGAGCAGAGCCCCCACGGTCTTGAATTCGTAGCCGGGGTAGATGAAGATATCCGTATCGCCGCTGGTGGCGGGCAGGGGGGAGCCGTGGCGTGTGGCCAGTGTTTCCAGCACGCGCACGCTGGTGGTGCCCACGGCTACCACGCGTTTTGCAGCGGCTATGGCATCGGCCGTTTCCTGCGGCATTACGAAGCTCTCGCGGTGCATGTGGTGGTCGGCCACATTCTCCACCTTCACCGGGCGGAAGGTGCCCACGCCCACGTGCAGGGTCACGAAGCTGTGCGGCAGCTGAGCGAGAATCTCCGGGGTGAAGTGCAGCCCTGCCGTGGGGGCGGCAATGGCGCCCTCGTGTTCGGCGTAAACGGTCTGGTAGCGTTCCTTGTCCGCAGGTTCGCTTTCACGGTTCATGTAGTGCGGCAGCGCCAGACGCCCGTATACCTCCGGGTCCACAAACTTATCCCAGCGGATATAGCGGTAGCCTTCGTCATCGATGCTTTCGACAGTGCCTGTGGCATCGCCCACCTGCACGGTGCGGCCCACCTTCATCTTCTTGCCGGGGCGCACCAGGCATTTCCAGACCAGTTCCTGGGCCAGCCCGGCGCGCACGAGTTCGATACCACCATCGTTGCTGAAGTAGCGGGCGGGCACCACCTTGGTGTTGTTCAGCACAAAGTGGTCACCGGGCTGCACGTATTCCAGGATATCGTGGAAATGGCGGTGCTCGATGAGCCCGGTATCGCGGTGCACGACCAGCATGCGGCTCGCGGCGCGATCCGGCAGCGGGCGGTCGGCAATCAGCTCTTCAGGCAGGTGGTAATCGAAATCGATGGTACGCATGGGCGGCCTGGCAGGAATCAGCAGGGGAAGATTTCGATGCGGCGCAGCACTTCATCGCGGCCGAGGGCCTGCATGACCACATCGATACCGGGGCCGGCGTGGCAGCCGGTCAGAGCCATGCGCAGGGGGAACATCATGGCGCCCACCTTCACACCATTGGCCTTGGCCAGCGGCTTCACAATCTGGAAGGCAGCCTCACCGCTCCATTCCTCGATGCCCTTGGCAGCCTCCACAAAGAGGTTCAGCATCTCGCGGGCGTTCTCCTGCAGCTTGGCCATGGATTCAGCCTCGTATTCGAGCGTCTGCACCCACTTCACCCAGGCGGGCGTTTCACTGAGCAGCTGCACCTTGGTCTGCACGGCGGGGAGCAGCTCGCGCAGCTGGGCGGTGTCCTCCAGCCCGGCCTTGGTGCAGAAGGGCATGGCGAGCTCCACGAACTTTCCGGGCTCCAGGCGCATGATGTGCTGCTGGTTCATCCACTTGCACTTGGTGATATCGAACTTGGCGGCAGCGCGGTTCACATTCTCCAGGGAGAATAGGTTGATGAGCTCCTCCTTGGTGAATACCTCGTCATCGCTCTTGGGGCTCCAGCCAAGCAGGGCAATGAAGTTCACCACGGCATCCGGCAGGAAGCCTTCCTCCGGGTAGTTGCCGAGCTGGGCGCCCACGTCGCGTTTGCTCATCTTGGAACCGTCCGGGTTCTGGATGAGCGGGATGTGGGCGTACACAGGCGGCTCCACACCGAAGGCATCGAAGAGCTGCAGATGCTTGAAGGTGTTCATGATGTGGTCCTCACCGCGGATGACGTGGGTAATCTTCATCTCGATATCGTCCACCACGTTCACCAGGTGGAAGATGTAGGAACCATCCGTGCGCTTCACCACCATGTCCGGGGTGTTGTCCACGTTGTTATAGTCCACGGAAATATCGCCGCAGACCATGTCGTGCAGGGTCATCACGCCCTCGCGCTTGAAGCGGAAGCGCCACACCGTGCCTTCGCTGGTGCCGGGGATTTCATCGCCGTTCTTGTCGCGCTTGTTGGGGGCGGGGCATTCGTACACGCGGCCCATCTCCACGAGCTTCTGGAAATAGCGGTCGTAGATATCCTTGCGCTGGCTCTGGAAATATGGGGCGTAGTCGCCGCCCTTGCCTTCGCCTTCATCCCAGTCGAGACCCAGCCAGCTCATGCCGGTGAAGATAGCCTTCATAGCGTCTTCCACGTGGCGTTCCTGGTCGGTGTCTTCGATGCGGAGCACGAAGGTGCCACCCATCTTGCGGGTGAAAAGGTAGTTGAACAGAGCGGTACGGGCACCACCGATATGCAGGTAGCCGGTGGGCGAAGGGGCAAAGCGTGTGCGTACGTGCGTTGACATGCGCGCCTTATACACCTAATCACCCGAATTTTCAAGTACAATCGACCACAATGACGACAATATGGTGGATTTATTGTGCCCGGAATCGCAGGATGCACCAGATGACCAGGCAGGGAATGGTTACGAAAAGAAGGTTGACTGAATAGCTGCTCCCGTAGAAAAACAGCAGGGCTGTGCCGATGAGCAGGGTGGAAAGCAGACTGCGGATGCGGTGGTGAATGGGGCGGTTCTTCCATTTCCGCCAGAAGGCACGCCGGCTCAGCACGGCAGTCCAGAGCGACATGAGCGCCGATGCAAAACAGAAGATGCCGCCGAAGATACTGCGTTCCTCGACATAAAACAACTGGACGACAGCCATTGCAGTCTGGATAAGTGAGTTGAGGGTGAACTCCAGGCATATCAGCGCATAGCCTGCGAGGCATAGCCAGCGGGGGCATCCATCTTCGAGCAGGAGCAGAGATTCCCGCACTCCCTGGCGGTTGAAGATATAGGCCGGCAACAGGCAGAAAAAGGCAATGGCGAAGACCGGAATCGTAACTGCAGATAACAGGAAAAGTATCATAGCTCAGGCTGAATAGAGGACAGCGGGAATCAAAGCGAGAAAATAGAGAATCAGCAAGATGAAATCCGCCTCCTTGCGTGCATAGGCATAGCCGATGCCCAGCGGCAGCAGCACCGGCAGACTCAGGGGAAGAAGGATGAGCGCATAGCTTTCGTGCCCGCAAATGGCGTGCCACCCCACGCTGAGGGGGTACCAGAGCGCAAGCCCTGCCAACAGGACCAGAAAGGAGGATTTCTTTCTGACTGCCGCCAGCAGGAGAATGGCGAACAGGACAGCGCACCAGGGGTACAGTTGCTTCAGCTCAGCGATACCCTCCGGGTGACAGGATTCGTCAGGTGATGCCACCAGGAGCCATGCCCCGGTGACCGCCAGAATCGCCACGGTGATGCCGCTGAACCACTTCATCCCTCATTCCACAGGTTGGAGCTCGAAATCGCTGCCGGAGTGGCGGATGTTGTAGGGAACACCGCCCTTGATGGTGGGGTAGATGTCGTTTCGTTCGATGGTGTTTCCGGAGAAGGTGACATCATCTGCCGAGATGGCAGAGAGCAGGGGGACACGGTGGGTGATGAACTCATTATCCACGATGCGGACGTTGGTATGATAGCGCTGCTTCTGATTGCCGGGCTGGCGCACCTCCGGGCAGATGGAGATGATGGCATCGGTGAACTGGTAGAGCGCGGTGAGCCCGTGGCGGAAGGTGTTGCCCTTGATAAGCACATCCTTGCAGGCGCCGCTTTCGTACCAGCCCTGTGCATCACCGGCCAGGAGAATGGCCGAGCCGTGGGTGTGGTCGAAGTGGTTGCCGATGACCCGCACCTGTTCCGGCGTGGTGAAGAGGGCACCGCGGGCGCGGTTGTGGCGGATGAGGTTGTGGCTGAAATCCACGCTGGGGTGCCAGTCGGCATTTTCAATGGCATCCCCCTCACCGATGTCGGCGGGCAGGTCCTCCGCGAGCGTCACGCGCACGTGGCGCGGGTCGATGATTTCCACGGAATCCACCTCAATCTGCTTTTCGTCCACCTCCAGGGTCGGGCCGTGGATGAAGCCCAGCTTCTCGCCGGGAGTCACCACTTCAAAGCCGTAGGCCTGGCCGTGCATGTAGCGGGCGATGAAGGTGCGCGGGGACTCCACCTTGGTGATGCCCAGGCAAGTGGCGTGCACGTTGATGGCGTCGTCCATCATGGCCTCGTAGGTAGCTCCCTGTACGCTGATGTGGCCGCGGCAGTTGGAGAAGTGGGTGGCATCGGCCGCAGTGGTGTGCATGCGGCCAGCTGCGCGCAGGCAACCGCCGCCGCGGATGGTGATATTCTCGCTGCGCTGGGCAATGAGGGCCATACCCTGGCTGTCGTGGAAGACCACGTTGTTCAGCGTGGTATCCTTGGCGCGGTAAAGCAGCATGCCGGGATGCGGGCGGAAGTAGCTGCGCAGCACCAGAGTCTGCCCGACGGAAAGCCCCTTGGCCGCGGCATCCTCTGCAAACCTCACCCGGTTGCCGGTGAGGTCCTCAGCCTTGGCATACCAGGCCATGTCGCCACTGCGGCCAGTGGGCACCATGCGGCCATCCTGCTCGAAGGCGAGAATGCAGTGAATGTTATCCTTGCGGCCATTATTGGTAAGGAGAAATTTGCCGTTTTCCACAGTGTAGCGGCTGGCCTGGCTCATCTGCAGCGTGGTGTGCCCATCCTTTATTTCGATGATGCAGCCTTCGGCAGAAAATGGTTCCGCAAAGTCGATGCTGATATCATTCACGGTGACATCTTCGCTATCCATGAGGACGACCGGCAGCATCATGCCGTGGAAAATGAACTTCGCGCCATTGCCGTAGAGCTGCACATCTTTCAACCCCACCAGCGGCAGGGCTACCGGATGCACCGCCTGCTGGTCGTGGTTGGAGATGAACATCTGCATGGGCTGGGCACTGCTGCGGTGAAAATGGTATTCACCGGGTGCAAAGTTGATGCGGCTCGCGCCCTTGGCACGTGCATCATTTATCAGCAGCCGCACCGCAGCGCCGCAGTCCTTGCCGCCGGGGTGTACGCCGTAGTCCGATGCGTTCAGTTCCATGGCCGTAACAGAACTAAGTGCCATAGTGGTGACTATGGCACTTGCTGCAAAAAAGGGGATGTCGGGGATTCCCATATTACAAACAGGTGATGCCCTGGTTTTTCAATTCTTCCAGAGAAATCCCGGAGAGGTAGTCCTTGATTGCGTTGTGCAGACCAACCCACACCGGAATGGTGAGGCAGCTATCATGCAGCGGGCATTCATTCTCATCCATGGAAAGGCAGTGCACCGGTGCCAGCCCACCCTCAGCAGTGCTGAGTATTTCATATAACGGGTATTCCGCAGGCTTGCGGGTGAGCATGTAGCCGCCGGCCTTGCCGCGAAGGCTCTGGACCAGATTGTCGCGCAGAAGCAGCGCCATGATACTCTCCATGTACTTGGGCGTGATATTCTGACGCTCTGAAATTTCGCGAAGAGCCACGGGGCTGTCCTCACCATTCTGAGCCAGATCCAGCATAATGCGAAGGGCGTAACGACCCTTTGTAGATATCCTCATCATAAACGTGCTGTTATTATAGAATAACAGCACGTCTCACGTCAAGAGAAAAGATACTTTTCCTATAGGAAAAACGCAGAATCAGGCCAGAGCCTCTTCGAAACGTCCCATCATGTCGCGCAGGGCGGCATCTGAGCTGAGTTTGGATTCCACATTGCGCAGGGCGTGCAACACGGTGGAATGGTCGCGGCCGAAAGCGGCGCCGATATCCTGAAGCGAGCAGGAGGTATGGCGGCGCGCCAGGAACATGGCAACCTGTCGCGGATGAGCGAGTGAAGCCAGGCGCCGGCGGCTGTCCAGATCCTCCACACGGAGGCCGAACTCGTTTGCCACGCGTTGCTTGATATCGGCAATCGTTATACCGGAAGCGGCAGCCTGCTGCACCATGAGGTCAGCCAGGTTTGTACGCAGAAAGGCGATGGACGGGCAGCTGTTGCTGAAGGAGGCGATGGTACTGGTGCGGACCAACGCCCCTTCCAGGGCGCGCACAGACTGGGTGATGTTGCGAGCGAGGAATTCGATTACCTCATTGCTGAGCAAGTTGGTCTTCCAGCGCTGCATTTTCTGCCGCAGAATGGCCATGCGCATCTCGTAGCAGGGTGCGGTAAGCTCCACGGTCATACCCTGGGAGAAACGGGTCTTGAGGCGGTCGTCCATCCTGGTGATGCGGGAGGCCGGACAATCGGCAGAGAGCACAATCTGTTTGCCGCTTTCGAACAGTGCGTTGAAGGTATGGAAAAACTCCTCCTGCGTCTTGTCTGCTCTGGCCATGAACTGCACGTCATCGATAAGCAGCACATCTACCTTGCGGAACTTTTTGCGGAAAAGTTCCAGTGCATCGCCGCGCTTGCGTATGGCCTCAATGTAGGCGTTGGTAAATTGCTCACTGGTCACGTACAGCACGCGCACATTCTCGCGGCGCGCACGCAGGGCGTTGCCTATGGCGTGCATCAGGTGGGTCTTGCCCATGCCTGAGTTCCCATAGATGAAAAGGGGGTTGAAAATGCGTTCCTGGGTGTTGACCAGTGCCTGGGCCGCAGCGTAGGCAAGCTGGTTATTGGCACCGACCACGTAATTATCGAACGTATAGTCAGCGTTCAACTGAGTCTGCATTTTGCCGGCGGCGCTGCTGCGCTGTCTGGTCGCGGTGCGGCGCTGCGGTGCTTCCTTCACCATTTCCTCCGGTGCAGGGCAGGGCTCTTCCGCTTTTTCCTCAGGCATACTGCCTGCTTCTATGTATTCCAGCTCGCGGGTCCCCTTCAGAACACGTGATGCAGAAAGGGCGATACTATCACTGTAGTTCATCTCCAGCCAGATGAAAGGCATGTCCGACGGGTACTCGATGATGAGCTTGCTGCCGGTGTCCTCTATCAGGCGCAGTTTGGAAACAAAATCGCTAGCGTATCCCCCCGCCTGACCCTGGGTGCACATATCTTCCACGATATGCTCCCAGATGGTCTCATTCTCCTGTCGCTTTCTCTCCATCGTTTTTGTTTCCGTCTCGTTTCGTAGGTTTCGGTCTGTGGCCTCCCGCTCGGGGAGTGCGGGGTGCAATATGCCACGAGCTTGCGTTCAGAAAAAGATTTTTTTCCGCATGCGGTCATCCGTTCCGTGCGGAAAGCTGTGTTCCATGCGGGTTCCACAGGGAAAATATTTTTTTGTCACGCCCTGTCTGTTCGTTTAACTTTTCCTGATATTTTTGCGTTCCCTTGATTTGCTGCCGCTGGGATTGTAGAACACAGGTGTCTAAAATTCACAATACACAGAAGCATAAGGTGTTGCAGGATTATAAAATAATTAAGGAAGCCAAAAAAAGAGGGCATGAGGAGCCCTCTTTAATGTTTAGAAACTAGGCTTTTACGAACAAAAATGCTGCCAACCGGAAGCGATTTCCGGGGTGGGATGAGGGGTCAGACAGCCGATGTTATGCAAGGCTTTTGCAAATGATGAAGTTGCGAGAATTTCGACCTGCGAAGGAGGGAGCGCGATGAGTAATTCGTAGTCCTCGCCGTGTGAAACAGCATCGGCAGGAGAAAAACCGGGGCGGCAGGGGAGATCCTGCTCACGGATTTCAAAACCGCAGCCGGAAGCCGCAGCAAGGCGCGGGAGGTCGCTGCCGAGCCCATCGGAAAGGTCCATCATGGCAGAAGGGCGTATACCGGCCTTCAGGAGCCCTCTGGCGAGCTCAACGCGGGGTTCAAAATCAAGGTGCCACTCAGAGGGGAAAGAGCCGCCCAGCACGCCTGAGACAAAGAGCAGGTCGCCGGGAGCACCGCCGGAGCGCAGCACGGCATTTCCATGCTCCACGCGGCCAGTGAGCGCCACATTGATGACAAGGCCATCATACGGCAGGCCGGACGTTTCACCACCGGCGAGGGAAATGCCGAATTGAGCAGCCAGAGAGTTCAAGCCGCGGTAGATACCTTCCAGCAGCGCAACCGGGCGAGAGGGGTGGCACAGGATAGTGATAAGGGCGTGTTCCGGGATTCCGCCCATGGCCGCAATGTCCGATACGGCACGCGCCAGTGCTTTGCGGCCGATGCGTTCGGGGCTGGTTTCGGGGGTGAAATGGAGCTTCTCCACAACCACGTCCGTCTTGAGCAGGGTGTCCCACTCATCATTTCGTGCCACCACGGCGCAATCATCACCGGGGCCGGTAATGAGAGCAGCGTTTACCGGAATATCGGAAAGCAGGCGTTGGAGAATGGCATTTTCCCCTAGTTCAGAAAGAGCAGGCATAGTAATTTACATAGTGAGCAGAAACACAGAGCTGATTGCATTAAAGAGCATGTGCAGAATAATGGGAATCAGGAGTGAACGCGTTTTCTCATACAGAAGGCACTGGACCAGGCCAAAAATGAAGAGTTGGACGAACTGGGCCAATGAAGCGTGCACCGCGCTGAAGAGAAGGGCGGATGCGAAAGCGGCAAGGATGGGACTGCTATACTGTTTGAGGATATTATACACAAATCCCCGGAAGCAGCATTCCTCCGTGACCGGCGCTACAATGACCGCCATGACCAGCATGCCTATCTTGACTCCGGGAGAGCCGGACATCAGGGTTTCCACCACGTCCTGATTCTCCGGGCAGCCCGTTTCTCTGACCAGATATTGAGTGAAGCCCGCGGAATCAAGAATCAGCGCGGGGATGAACATCAGAAACAGACCGGCCACCATCCAGGACAGGCAGTCCAGGACTCGCATGCGTGGCAATCCCCGACCGGGCAGGGTAAAATAAATAATCAGGAATGGAAGGTACAGCGCTATCTGAATAAAGCCGTTAATGATGAGGCTGAACACATCCGGCTGCTCCGTTTCAGGGGCCCGCAAGCCCGCAATGGAGGCCATGGCGAAGGTAATAATGACGAAGGCGGTATAGAACTGCGAGAAAAAGCCGGGGAAATTGCTGCCCGGAAAAAGCGGCACCGGCGGAATAGTTCCGCTGCGGCGCCTGCGCAGCGCGCCGGTAAGTGCCAGAGCCAGGCAGAACACCGTGCTGCCCGTAATCAGAAGAATCGTGATATCAGTATAAGTCGGCATGGTAAATTAACAATGAGTGTACGCTACGGCTCCACAATAGCCCGTTTCCGGGGAAAACAACTCCACGACCGGAGCAGGCTCGAAGAGACAGGAAATGCGCCCGTGCCGGTAGATGAAGGGATAATTCCTTGCATTCCACATGGTGTCCCCAGCGTGTTTCACCAGGGCCTCAGCTGCACACCAGCAGGCAAAGAATTCGTCCTGCGGACAATCGCGGGATTTGAATGCCGCCAGCTGCTCATCGCACATGAAGCGCCCGGCAAGCGTTTCGAACCGGCGAGGGCGTATCTGCTCTATATCAACCCCGATGGGCTTATCGTGAAAGGCGAGGCACAGGCAATCTCCCGAATGGCTGATGTTGAAGTGCTGGATATTACACTCTGGCTTGCCGTGCGGCCCGTAGGAAAAAGAGGCATCTGCCGGTGCGATTCCATGCCTGCGTGCAATTTCGTGGCGCAAGAGTGCGCGCACAAGCGCGTAGCTGCCGCCACGTCTCCGGGCTTCCTGGAGTTCAGCGGCAGATAACACAGAAGTATCCACCACCGTGTCATTCAGGGAAGAAATGCTGTATATCAGGTAATCCATCAGATATTGACTATGCGGACAGAGTTTGTTTCTGTATCATATATGCCGATAGTCGGCTTACCCTGGCGGCCGTAAACTTCTCCGGGGTTGGCGACCAGGGTGCTGCCATTCATGCGGACCTCGGGAATATGCGTGTGCCCGTAGAACACCGCATCATATCTGCCGCTTTCAGCTGCTTTGGCGGCGGTCCAGGGCAGGTGGCAGAAGTAGATGCGCCGGCCATCCAGCGTGATATCGGCATATTCACCGTGGAAACTCACCCGGTGCCACTGCCGGGCTGCGCGCTGAAATGCGGTTATCTCGTATTCATTATTGCCGAAAACCAGGTCGATATGGTGCCCCCATTCTTCCCGGAGTGTTCGGAAGGTGGAAAATCCGGCCATGTCGCCCATAAAAAGCAGGTGAGAGCAACGTTCCAGCTTTGCAGCGCAGAGAGCCAGCAGCAGGTGGGTGGTGTGGTCGTGAATATCAGAGAGCAGGGCAACAAGCATGGGTTTCAGCGCGTTTTTTTCATGATGAATACCGGCGAGAGCCGCACAGGCTCCTGCAAGGGCTCACCCCATGCAGAGGTGGTCATGGCCGCCGGTGATAAATACCAGATTACCTGGCCGTCTGGCACCGTTTCGAAGAAAACGGCCTCACTCTTCTCATTGATATATCCGCAGAACTGAGGGGTGACACTCAGAAGAGCGCGTAGATTCTTCTGCAGTTCCGCAACAAAATCCACGTGCCGGTGCTTGTTGAACCAACGCAGGAACTTGCGCTCTGCCTCCGCGTGTGCCGGGGTGCGGCGAAGCCAGCAGTTGCCATCGAGCCGGATTCCACATGACTCCCGCAGCTTTTCGAAACTGCGCACAGCGCATCTCATTTCCGGGGCATACCGCAGCCCGCAGAGCACTGGATGCTGCCCGGAGTTGTTGATTCGGAGCAAATGGTCGAATACATACGCCTTCGCAAGGGGTGGCACGTCCGGATGCTGATGGCGGAGAAGTCGCGAGATGGCGAGCGGCAAGTTCACCACGCTGCTGTATCCGCTCTTGTCATCCAGCCCGAGCTCGCGGTATAATGGGCGGGGATCCAGCGTGCGGCTGACCACTGAGGTCGGGTTCTGCCACTCGATGTATTTATCCTCGCTTATTTCGCGCTCCGGGTCCAGAGACGAACGGTGGAAGCAGGCCCGCCCGTACCGCAGCACCGGCAGTTCTTCTGAGTAGGCACAGAGATTGTCTGCTGTGTTGGTCAGCTCAAACAAGCGCGTGTTCAGAGCAGAGTTTGTCAGCAGCTCCCGGAGGAGATGCATCTGCTCCTGAGTCGCAGGGAACTGCGCTGAGAAAGAGGGTTTGCCATCCACCAGACTGGCTTTGGCGGCCAGCAGCAGCCCGGGCGGCAGCTCCTGCCCACGCTCCTGCATCATTCCGCGGAGGCTTGCCACGCTGGGCATGAATTTTACCACCCCCATGAGTTCAATCGCCGGCAGATAATGCTCTGGCTTGAACGAATGCAGCAGCTCTGTATAGCGCTCGTAACTATGGGCTGTCGGCAGCAGGCTGAGCAGGTGCTGAAATGCAGAGATTTCTGCTATCAGCCGATTGTGTGCCTGCATCTCCTGTCTGACGGTGGCGATGATGGATTCAGGCAATTTCAGAGCCTCTGCCGCATCTTCGTAGATAAGGACTCTCTGCCGGAGTGTATTCACTCTGTCGTTCAGGAGACGGAGGTCGTCCTCCGGGTTTCCTTTCAAGCCATTCCACTCCGGAAGCGGAGATATCAGTTCTTCCACCAGGGAAAGGCGCTGCTGATTAAGGGCCTCCTGTTCTTTTTCGCAAAGCGCGGCCCATCGCAGCTTCAGGGCAGCGGCATCTTCCCCCAGTTCTTTGAGTCTGCGTTCGATGAGAGCACGGCGGCGCACCCCCTGGCTGACCACACTCTGGGTTCCGTTTTCAATGGAACGGAGGATTTCATCCAGTTCGCGGGCATGTTGTTCAGAAAGCCGGATGAGGCGCCTGAGTTTATCCGCCTGTTCGCTGACGCGCCGGTTCAAGGTGCGGTTCAACCCGGTATCATGCACATGCAGGAGGGTGATGGCCTTGCTGCGTTGAAAGTTTGCAGAAGCGGCTTCACCCAGGACATCCGCCGCCTGGGCAGCCCGCTGCCACAGCAGATAGCAGCCCGCCCCGCACGGAAGAAGCACTGCCAGGAGCGCGGCAATCCCCAGGGAAAGCTTGCCGAGCGGTTTTCTCCGCCGCTGACGTTCGCGGGCAATGGCCGCCCGAAGTTGATTCAGCGTTTTGAGTTCACCGGCAGAAAGCATGTGGGAAAGAGCTTGCTCCAGGTAATATGCCCGATGCTTCAGTTTCTTAAGCCCGCTCCTGCCCATGCTGCTGAGTCTTTGCGGCTCAGTCAGGAACTCGTTGATAATGGTCTGCAGCTCCTTATATTCTGTTTCTTCAAATGAAAATGGCTTACCCGTCAGGTAGCGTGCGAGTTCATCCCTGGCCTTGGCGTGCTTCGGGTTCGACAGTATAGCCTGCTCCAGCATGTCTGCAGCCTCCTGTCGCCGTCCGGCGCGGGCAAGGCGGCGCAGCTTCTGCAACACAGGGTCTGATTTCCGGCGGGCCATAGGTTAGCGCTCCTCCTCCTGCAGGTTGAATTGCCAGAGCAACTCGACATGACTCCCGAAGGAAATTCCCCGGAGCATGAGCACAGGAGAATGCTTCTGCTGCTCTTCCCATGTTTTCTGCTCCTCAGTATAGGCAGCGTACATTGTGCGCGTGAGCACCTCGCAGACGCGCTGGCGGATAAGGTCACGCGTATTTCTGTTGTCCAGGAGCCGGGTGATGTTGTTGCGCGTCTGAATGGCTTTGAATTTGTTGGCCGATGCCTGCTCAGGGGTGATGTGAAGGATGGAATCCTGCGCGAGAATCCGCATAAGCACCTTATTGAACTGCTTATTGGCAAACAGTCGGAAATACGATTTGTGCAACTGGCGCTTTTCGCTGCGGCTGAGATTCTCGTTTGCCAGGGCGCAGCATATGTAGTACAGATGCCCCAGCGTCATCGATTTATCTTTCAGAGCAACTTCTCCACAGCATGGCGTGTTCATGACCCGCTCAAAGGCTCGGTTCAGGCGTCCGGGTAAATCCGGCCTGTGTTCAAGCTCGCACCGCACGGTCGTGATGGAATCGGTTTCCTTCGTGACTTTTTCTCCCTGCCATTCGAAAGTTCCGGTTTTTTTGCCGGTGAATTGCAGGCCGTTGTGTCCGGCCAGAACCGGCAATTTGACCGAGAAGTGCACCTTATTTATATCGCTGCGGCTCAAAGTCCAGGGGAAATTCTGCTTTGGGCGCAAAGTGATGCGTGGAGCCGGGCGCTCGTTGGTTGCGGCCACGATTTCGAGGTCATCCGGGCTGATGGTCAGGTCTGCCATGGCCGCGGGGGGGAGGGCTTTCACCTTCCCGCCGGGAACGGGAATCCCGAAAGAAGAGGCCAATACTACGTTGGTATGGAAATCTTCCTGAGTCGGCACCGGAAAACTGACAACGGCTTCTGAGCCTTCACACCGGATGTGTTGCAGGCGCCCGGCTCTCACCGTGAAACGAACCTCCGGCACAGCCGCGGGCTGACCGTTCCTGTGCTCCGGTTTCAGCAGGAACTCACCTGCATTTTCCGTCGGGGTGATGTAAAGATGATACCCATCCGGGCTGAGTTCGAGTCGCTGCGGGGCTTGCAGCTCGCCCCCTTTTGCGAAAGCCGAAACAACATAGCTGCCCGTGTGAATGGAAAGCGGAAGTGCCGGGATGATGTTCTCCAGTTCTGCCGGCAGCGCATTACCACTTACCGCAGCAGAGGGGATAAGCGAAACCCGGCCCGATACCGGAACGGCATCCGCTTCAGTTTCCTCCTCGGGCGTGCCGGAATCGGCAGTGGCCAGGATAGTAGGAGGGGGAGTCTGCCCGGAATCGGCAATCATGTACGGTTTTAATCGCTCACTCTGCATCAGCCCCATTACCTGGGGCTCCTTCTGTTTTAATTTTAACCAGTCGGCAATCTGCTGGCCATCAAATTGTTGTTTCCATTCCTCAGGGGTGGTGCCGTGAGTGGCCTCATAGAGGTAGAGGCGCACCATATCCGAATCCTGCAAGCCCAGCAGGCGGGCGCATTCGCACAATCGGCTGGCAGAGACCGCATGCCGCGCCCCTTTCTGCCTGGCATTCAAGATGAGCGAGGCCGCTTCCAGCAGCAAGGCATCCTCCGGATTGGCCACCGGGAGGGCAGCGAGGGTCCTGAGTAACTGATCTGCCGAATCGTGGTCATATTCTGCCCTCAATAAGGCTGCAAGCTGCTGGATGTTGTCTGTGCCGCTATGGGTCTGCACCGGGGCCGGTTCCTGTTTTGGCGAGTCGCAGTTGCCCGCAAGGTAGTGCCAGCCGGTCAGGGTGAGACACGCCGCAGCCCCCAGGGTGATAACCGTACCGGGAATGAACCGGGGCCTGGCGGGCTTCACATCATACAACAACCAATCCGGCTCTTCCGTGTAATGATAATGCGAAACGCTCCGTGACAGAGTGCGCACAATGTTGACTTGCGGCGGCTGATGGCTCTGTGCCTGAACCGGCAGGCTGCCCGGTGGGGGCACAGGGGCTTCCACCTGGGGAATCTCCATATCATCCGCTATTTCGAGAACCGGGTGTCCGGTGCGCACTGCCCGCTGTATCAGAGGTGAACCGGGGGCAGTCACCATGCGGAGCGTCTCGGCATAGCTATCGGCCTCATCTGCCACGGTGGTGTAGCTCACGCCCCAACCGCGGGTGGGCGTGAGCCAATCGCTTTCATGAAAAAGCAGCAGGATATCGGTGGACGGTGTGCCGGGCGCAATGGTGATGAGGCAATCGCGCTCAAACGGGCTTGTAAAGAATGCGCGGGCATTGGCCTTGTGGCCGGTAAGCCTTTTCCAGGTCGGCTGGGTAGAGGCATCCGGCAGGTACTCCGGAGTGGGGTCCGGTTCCTGCGTGATAAACCGGGGCTCCCCCTGCCACCGGCTAAGCCAGAACCCGCATTTCAGCAGGGCCAGGGTTACACCTGCCGGGGTGGGACGGAGTTTGTTCTGCAGCAGTTCCCGGACTTCCTCCGGGGCAAGGATTAAATGGTGGGCTATATAGCAGCCACGCCCGCTGTAATCGGCACCAGCCTGCTGCACGCAGCTGAGCACATGCCAGGAGATTCCGGCGTGGTCGAGAATATGATAACTGAATTGCGGACCGGTGGTCACGCTTCCCCCGCGTGGGTCACGATAAACACTGAGCGCCGAAAGCCGGGCGCACAGCGCCTTCGGGAGCTTCTCTGAACGCGCCACGATACCGTACCCCGCCGCATGGGAATCCAGCAGCTGCAGTGCGCTCGTGTAGATGAGCTGGTACGACATACTCAGTATTGCGAACTGGGGATAAGGGAAGGTGCGACATTGTGCATAGCCCAGAGCAGGGGCTCGGTCACGCGTACCGGATGCACCTGCCCGGAAGCCGGGCCGATGAGAGTGGAGCCGCTCCTTTCATCGTGGAACTCAACGGGAGATTCGCCCAGAGCACTGGCGGCAAAATAGCGTACGTTGGAGGATATGGCCTCCGCATTGGTGCAGATGTGCGGGGCGATATTGAAGATGAATTGGCGCAGACGCGTGGAATTGACATTCACATGCTCAGCCATGAACATGCCATTGCGGCAGGCCGGCAGCAGCGGCTCCGGCCCCAGCAGGTGAATCCAGGTATCGCTCTTGCCGATGATGATGGCCAGTGGCACATCCAGCTTTTCAGACGGCGGCAGGTTGAGCCTGGTACGAAGCCTCATCTCAGACTCGGCAAGCAGCATGGCCTGCCGACCGGGGCGATACAGAGAATTGCGCAGCTGCGGGTCGGTGCTCTCCTGGAGCAGCTGGCGGAACCCGGGATTGGCGGTCGGGTCGAACAGAAAGAGAATAGCCGATGCCACGCTCAGATGATGGCTGCCGGGGGTGAGTATATTGTCGCGCCCGGGCTGGAAATCCTCACCGGCGTTGTCATACAACACCAGGGAATGAGTTTCAGCCCCTTTGTTCAGGTTGTAGATGAAGGGCCGCGGCATGTTGGCGTAGACCCCCTGGCGCCATACCTTGTGGTACAAGCGCCCCTGCATCTGGGTCTTGGCAATGTAGGCCTCCTGCGGGGTACGGGCCGAGAACAATCGCATACGCATCTCATTGAGCGGCTCGTTCATCTCGGGATCCGAATCACGGAACGGCATGCCGAAATCACGGGGGAACATCGTCTCCAGCTCATGCACAAGCGCAGTAAGGTAATAACTCTTGCCGGCAGCAGGCACCCCCACCAGTGAGATGATGTGTTGCTGTGTCTGGGTAAAGAAAGGCGGCAGCTTGCTGTGGCAGTGCGGGCAGGCAAACTCGCTGCATGGCACTCCCTCTGCATCCAGCGGGAGCCCCTGTGCGCTCGTGTATTCCGCGCGGAAGCGCAGCATGGCATCCTGCCCCAGAATCGGGTCACCAGTCAGGTTCGGGTGAGTCGCGATGCTCAGAATTTCATCAGGCGTGAAAAACTCCCAGCAACAAGGGCAGCGGAGCGCTTCCTGGTGTTCTTGTGTTGCAGGCTCCGGAATCATGGTTTCTCCGCTCCGGCTACCGGCGAAATTGGCCACATGCACTATATCCCGCAGGTAGAAGGCGCAATGCTCCAACCCTTGAAACGAGGCCAGCACATCCCCGGGTAACTCAGGTGCCACAAGCGGCAAATCTTCAAGCGCATACGGCCCGTACCACTCTTCCTGCGATGGGTTGAACAGAAACCACACTGTCGGATCATACTGGCTGAAATCCGGTCGGGAGGCATCATTCCCGTACCAGCAGATAAAACAGCCATTTTCCAGCACAAAGAGATACATTGTCTCCGGTCGGATGACCACATCCGACTTAAGCGAGGCCCCATTCAGCGAGTATCGGGAAACTTTGCCATGCGGAAAGAATCGACACACTGAGTCACGCTGGGCAAAAGACCCACCGTTTTCCGCGCTCATTTTAACGCGGAATGTGTTTTTTTCACCAGCCCCGACTGTCATGAACGCACCATCGGAGGCTCTCAGCTTGGCGGCCAGGCAATCGTAGATGTAGAGTTGTTTGTTCATTGGGGTCTTCTTGCGCTCATTATAACGGCTGAATCAGGCAGAGTCAAGAAAAGAGCAGCATGCTGCCGGAGGTCAACGAATCCTTGTCATGATGGGTTGATGCTCCGGCTGCTTTGTGTTAGTATACCGGCATGCAAACTGCACACACGAAGGAAGAACTCCGCTCGCTCCTGGCTCCGCACCGCGGGAGCCGTATCGTACTGGTTCCCACCATGGGAGCCCTGCATGCCGGGCACGCCTCTCTGCTGACCCAGGCCAGGGAACTGGCCGGCGAAACCGGCACGGTGGTGGCCAGTGTATTCCTGAACCCGGTGCAGTTTGATAATGCGGGAGATCTGGCCACGTATCCCAAGACCCCCATGCAGGATCTGGAGACATGCGATAAATGCGGGGTGGATATCGTATTCATGCCCTCGGCCGATACCATGTATTGCAGTGACCGTTCCATCACGATGGAGGAAACTCACCTCTCCACGGTGCTGTGCGGCGCCAGCCGTCCCGGCCACTTCGCCGGGGTCTGCCTGGTGGTGAACAAGCTTTTCAACCTGGTGCAGCCGACAGATGCCATCTTCGGCAAGAAAGATTACCAGCAACTGGCCATTCTGCGCCGCATGGTGCGCGACCTGGATATGCCCATCACGCTGCACGGTGCGGAAATTGTCCGCGAGGATGATGGCCTGGCCCTTTCCAGCCGCAATGTGCGGCTGACCCCGGAGCACCGCGCGGCAGCCCCTGCGATTCGCCGTTCGCTGCTGGCCGCCGGGAAAGCCTATGGAGAAGGCGCTTCCATCGCGGATATATGTTCACAGGTCCGGGCTGAGCTGGAGTCAATCCCCGGCGTGCGCTGCGATTATGTGGAACTGGTGGATGCCGTGACACTGCATGAGGTGACCGCGCCGCATCGCCTGGCATTATTGGCCGTGGCTGCCTGGTTTGGCGATGTGCGACTTATCGACAACATTGAACTTTCACGCTCATGATTCAGGCTACAAATCTGCACCGCTCGTACAGCATTGCCCGGAAACAGATTGAGGTGCTGCATGGTCTCGACCTGCACATTCGCCGTGGCGAAAAGGTCTTTCTCTGTGGTCCCAGCGGAGCCGGTAAAACCACGCTCATGTATACACTGGCAGGGCTGGAGCCGCCACAGCAGGGGAAGGTTGTTGTAGACGGAGAGGATATATACGCACTTTCACTCCGCAAGCGAGCCTTGTTCCGCAACAAGATGATGGGCTTCATCTTCCAGAACTACATGCTCATGCCGGAACTCACCGCGCTTGAAAATGCATCCCTGGCCACGGCGGTGGCCGGAACGGAAGCTACCGAGCGGGTCAAATCCCTGCTGGAGCGCGTGGGCCTGGCAGACCGCATGGACCACCTCCCCAATGAGCTTTCCGGTGGCGAGCAGCAGCGCGTGGCCATTGCCCGTGCTCTGGCGCACGACCCCGCCATCATCTTTGCAGATGAGCCGACCGGCAATCTGGATTCCCGGAATGGCGGCCAGATTCTCGAACTCCTCTTCGGGCTGGCTGAGGAAGGGGGCAAGACTCTTGTGACGGTGACACACGATGCTTCCATTGCCGCCCTCGGGGATCGCACACTTATCATCCGCGATGGCGTTGTGGCGAATACCTGAGCCCATCCTGACTGCTCCGGCTCTGTATCGTTCGCATCGGCGGAGCACCAATTTCAAATAAAACAAGCCGCAGATTTATATCTGCGGCTTGTTTTATCATCAGTCTACTGATTTATCTGGCTAAGATTTCACGCCAGCCGAGCAGGGAAACGCCGCTGCCGGCGTGCATCACCTTCCCCTCGGGGGTCACAAATGTCACGTGAGGAATACCACGGGGCGGGGTGAATCCAGGCAGCCCGGTCTTGCCGACGGATTGGAAATCGACCATGACGGCCGGGAACTTGGCTCCATATTTCTTCACATAAGCTGTGCCGGCTTGCGGTGTGCTGTCGAAGCAGAGGAGGATAATTTCACCGCCGGCGGCGCGCACGGCGTCGTACTCCGCTACAATCTTAGGCATGATGGCGCGGCAGGGAGGGCACCAGGAGGCTGAGCAGAGGTACACGTAAAACTTGGCATCGGCTGCGGGGCGAGCCTCAGAAATGTACTTCATAGTGTCCAGCTTTGCGGGCACAGCTGCGGTTGAGACAGCGGCTGCGGCTGTTGTGGGCTCCTGTGCAGAGGCACTGCCGCACAGGGTAGCGGCAGCCAGCGCGAGTGTCAGAAATGCGGTTTTCATATGTCTAGTGAGATGAAGTATTTTGTTATTCCGTTGAATCAGGCGCGAATAATGTAGCCATCCTTGCGCGGTTTTGGCTCAACTATACCGCCTTCAGCGGCGTAGCCGAGAATACAGACGGCAAGACCGGCCATCTGACTGCCGAGCCCCCAGGAGGCTTTGATTTCAGCCCCTTCGGGGAGTTCAAACATCTGGCGGCCGCGGTTAATCCAGCAGGAACCGAGCCCTACCGCGTGAGCTGCGTTGAGCAGGTTGGCCATCACCATACAGGCATCCTCGTGGCCGGTGCTGTTGCTCGTGTCCTCGAACACAACCACGGCTGTGGGGGCTCCATAGAACGGGTCCCGCGTTGTGTTCATAATCTGAGCGTTGAGTCTGGAAAGCCGGGCAACAAGGGCGGAATCCTGAACCACGACCATGACCGGGCTCTGCTGTCCGTGTCCGGTGGGGGCATAGGTGGCGGCTTCGAGCACAGCATTCAGTTCTTCCTCCGAAACCTGTTCTGCCTTGTATTTGCGGCAGCTGCGGCGTTCCTTCAAATCGATGAGTGTTTCTTTCATGTCTTTTATTCTACCTTTTCAGATTTTTCTCAGCCTCTTTTATCTGTCTTGCCTGTTTTTTGTCGTCGCGTCATTCTAGCATTCCGGCTGCGGGGAGTCAATGCAATCTGACGGAAAAAAACAACGACCCGGAAATTTCTCCGGGCCGTTGAATAAGTCAGGCGGAATAAATGCTTCAGCTGTAGGCGGATTCCACGCGGGCGGCCACATCCTTGTAGCCGTAGTCCACTTCGTAGATAGCCTTGAGCGTTTCGATGCTCTTTTCCTTGTTGCCGGCCTCTTCGTAGAGCACGCCAATCATGTAGAGCACTTCCTTCTTGGTGTCGTCCATGGTGAGCAGCTCCTTGTCGGCATCCAGCAGCTGGCGGATTGCCATATCCACCATCTTCTTGGCGTGGTAGCACTTGCCGAGCATGAGCATGGACTTGATGCGGATATTCGGGTTGGTGCGGGCGCGCTGCAGGGCAGGAATGGCCTCGGTGTATTCGCCGGCATCGAACAGAGCCTGACCAAGCTTGAACTGCAGCTGGGCATCCGTCGGGTTGGCTTCCACGCGGGCGCGGGCATCGGCCACCACGGCGGCGGCAATCTCGGCCTTCCGCTGAGCCAGGGTAGCGGCGGCTTCCTCGTTGGTCGGGTCAGCGGCGAGCACCTGCTCATAGTAGGCGATTTCAGCCTGCATGGCCTTCTCGTGCATGGCCATGGCCTTGTCGTTCAGGGCCACGTCGGCAGAGCCGCCGAGCTGGTATGCATAGGCATAGAAGGAGTAGGCATTGGCGTAGTCTTCCATCTGCTCGTAAACGGAGGCAATGTCCTTCACCACGGGCAGGTTGGCGGAATCGGCGGCATACTGCTCGGAAAGCTGGGCCAGGCGGGCTTCGAGTTCGGCGCGGGTCAGGCCCATCTTGTCGCCGCTCTCCAGGTCAGCCGTAGCGTTAGCGTTCTTCATCTTGGTGCGGAAGTCACCCTTGCCTTCCCAGTTGCCCTGCTTCATGGTAGCACGGGCGGAGCAGTCCTTCTCACCTCGCATGGCCACGGGGTCGGTCGGGTCAGCCTTCAGCACGCGGCGGTATGTCTCGGCAGCTTCGGCAAACTGTTCGTTCTTGATGTAGTGGTTAGCCAGCAGGTGCAGGTGCTTCTTGTCGTTCGGCATGCCCTGGCAGATGGTCTCCAGTGCGAAAGCGGCAATTTCGGGCAGGCCCAGGTCATTGGCGGCGGCAAAGAGGGCTTCATTGGCAGAGACTGAATAGGGGTCGCGCTCCAGCTCATCTTCAATGTTCACCAGCACAGATTCCGGGTCCTTGCGGGAGGTAGTGACGCGCAATCCACCGAAAAGGGAAGCCTTGCGGCCAGCCTCGGGCGTGCTCTTCACCTCGCAGGCGCGAAGCAGTTTGCGGCCTTCCAGGAAACCGGGAGTGCGCTTCACCAAGGTCTTGAGAATGGTTACGGCGTACTTGTAATTCTTCGTCTGCACAGCCTGCAGAGCCTTTTTCCACAGACCCTGCTGGTCAGCAGCGAGCTGACGTTCAGTAATGATGGTAATTGCCATAAGAGAAGATAGAGAGATAGAATGTTACCAGGGCGCGCCCATGCGGGGCATTGGCGGCCAATGCTTCTTCACTAGTTCTACCACAAAGGCCTTGTGATTTCAACCTTGTTTTTTCAAAAAAGTGTGGCAAAATGCTTCCGGCATGAGAACAGACGCACTTTTGAGCCGATTCGGATATTGCAGCAGACGCGAAGTGGCGCAGTGGCTGAAACGCGGCCGCGTGACGCGCGGGGGCTTGCCTGTAAAGTCCCCCAATGAAAAAGTGGAACCGGACGAGGTGCTTATCGATGGGGAGCCGGTGGAGTTTCCTCATGGCTTGTATGTGGCGCTGAATAAACCACTTGGCTGCACATGCAGCCACAAGGAAGAAGGAGAATTGGTGTATGACCTCCTGCCGCCGCAGTGGTTGCGCCGGAATCCGGCGGTGAACACCGTGGGCCGCCTGGATAAGGAGACAAGTGGGCTTTTGTTACTTACTGATGATGGCGCATTCGAACACGCCCAGACCAGCCCGAAACGCCACGTGCCGAAGGTGTATGCCTTCACCACTGCCGCCCCGGTGCCACAGGAAACCGTAGAATTGTTTGCCAGTGGGGAATTTATGTTGCAAGGGGAACGTACGCCATGCCTGCCTGCCGAACTGGTACTGACCGGTGAATGCTCCGGGCGCCTCACCCTGCACGAAGGACGCTACCACCAGGTGCGCCGCATGCTCGCAGCCGCAGGAGCGCCGGTGGAGACGCTGGAGCGCATAGAAATAGGTCCGTTGAAGCTGGCAGAGCTCGGGCTGGAGCCCGGCGAGTGGGTGGAGATTGACCCCGCCATCTTTTCCTGATGATGAGCTACGATATGCCCATCGCCGTGTGCCCTGAGTTCCGCGTTCTCTACGAGGACGACGGGGTTCTGGTGGTGGATAAAGCGGCTCCCTTGCTCACGCACCCCACAGGTGAGAAGAATGAGCCCACACTATGGCACGGGCTTCATGAGTTGCTGGCATATGAAGTAGCCACCGGCGGACAGGTCTCGCTCATCAACCGTCTGGATCGGGAGACCAGTGGTATCACCCTGGTGGCAAAGACGGCAGAGGCGGCCCGGGAACTGGGCAAGGCCATGCAGGCCCGCTTGCTGCACAAGGAATATTTTGCCGTGGTGCAGGGGAGCCCCTTGTGGAACTCGGCCTGCTGTGCCGAACCGATTCTGCGCATGGAAGAAGTGGCGGAAACCCGCGTTCATGTGCGCCAATGCTGCCACCCTGCCGGGAAGTCCTGCCGCACCTGTTTCGAGGTAATCATCCGCCATGGCCATAGGGCGCTGCTGCGCTGTCGGCCCCACACCGGGCGCATGCATCAGATCCGCGTCCATGCTGCCTATATGGGGTACCCCCTCATCGGTGATAAGATATACGGTGGAGATGAATCCTGCTACCTCGATTTCATAGCCACCGGCTGGACCTCAGATTTAGCGCGGCGCCTCATACTGCCGCGCCACGCGCTGCACGCCTGCCGCCTTTCCTTCCCCTGGCAGGGGCGCACCATCACCGTCGAGAGCCCTCTTCCGCAGGATATGGCAGCTTTATTGCCGTAGCAGTTTGTCATTTCTTCTTGAAATAAAGAGCGAAGCATGGTACTGTTCAGAAATAACACCATGCGACCTGTCATTTACCAATTGTTCGTGCGCCATTTTTCGAATTTTACCACAGGAGGAACTCCCTGGGGGGATAAGGAAACAAATGGCTGCGGCTCCTTTAATGGAGTGACAGATACCGCGCTGGAACAGATTGCCCGCATGGGGGTGACCCACGTGTGGTTCACCGGTGTGCTGAGGCACGCAACACAGACTGCGTACGAGGGGCTTCCGGCAGACCCGCCCTGCATCGTGAAAGGCAAGGCCGGCAGCCCGTATGCCGTGACAGATTATTTCGATGTAGACCCCGATTTAGCAGAGAACCCGGAGAAACGCCTGGATGAATTTGCAGCTCTGCTGGTGCGCTGCCGCCGCTGGGGCATGATTCCCCTCATCGACTTTGTGCCGAATCACGTCTCGCGGAATTACCATTCGACGGTACGCCCTGAGCATAGTTTCGGGGCGCATGATGATAGGCGATGCTTCTTTTCCCGGGACAACGCGTTTTATTACCTGGAACCGCATGGTACAGATACCCCGATGCAACTGCCCGGGGGAGAGTTCCTGCCGGAACGGGGGCAGGGGCGTGTAACCGGTAACAACGTGGCCAGCTGGACTCCCGGCGCGTACGATTGGTATGAAACAGCCAAGCTGAACTACGGAACAGATTACCGCCACGGCAACCACGCTGCCGCCATGCTGCCGAGCCTGCTGGCGCCGGAGTACGCTTTACCCCGCACCTGGCAGCTCATGAATGAAGTGCTTGCCTACTGGCAGGATATGGGTGTGGGTGGATTCCGTTGCGATATGGCCCACATGGTGCCTCTGCCATTCTGGCGCTGGATTATTGCGCACGCCCGCCTGCGCGACCGAGCTGCCTTTTTCATAGCCGAGGGATATGATGACCACATGAAGCTGGTGGAAGGCCCGGTACATGAGGCTCTGCTTTCTGTAGGGTTTGACGGAGTGTACGATAGTGGCGCCTATGATTCACTGCGCAAGGTGTACGAGAGCGGCGCATCTGTTCACCTGCTCGATAAGTATCACGCACCAGGTTCACCATTGTTCCGCGGCGGCGTGCGGTATATCGAGAATCATGATGAACCGCGCATTGCCTCCCCCTTGTACTGGGGTGGCGCAGGCTCCATTGTCTGCCCGGCGGTTATGGTGGCTCAGTATGCCACCACGGCAGGCCCGGTTCTGGTATACAATGGGCAGGAGACAGCAGAATGCGCAGATGGCCCCGGCGGCTACGGTGGAGACAACGGCCGCACCAGCATCTTCGATTACACAAATCTGCCACACTTCCTCCATTGGACTAACGGGGGAAGGTATGACGGCGCCTTGCTGACGCCGGAAGAAAAGGAGCTCCGCCGTTTCACCTCGCACCTGCTCACCCTTCTGCAGCATC
Source organism: Akkermansia sp. (assembly GCA_017435365.1). Taxonomy (GTDB): domain Bacteria; phylum Verrucomicrobiota; class Verrucomicrobiia; order Verrucomicrobiales; family Akkermansiaceae; genus Akkermansia. The sequence goes on from JAFSFD010000024.1 coordinate 124,286, forward strand.
CAGCGCTTTCCAAAGGCGATTTTTACGGATTGAACTGGGCGAACATGCAGACCCCCGGGTTCAGAAACGGGGTATATGCCTTCCTCCGCCATTATCGCAAGACAAAATCCACGCTCCTCGTGGTTTGCAACCTCAGCGCGGAAAAGGCCATGGAAACCCGCATCCATATTCCTCAGAACGCTATGGACTGGGCCGCCATGAAACCGGGCTCCTATTGTTTTGTACCTCTGCTGGAAACGGCTTCAGCCATAGTCGGAATTGATTCAGAAGAAGTGCAGACAGCCGGAGTGCCCGTGAGCCTGCCACCCGGTCGCGCTCATATTTTTGAATGGTGCTGAGCAAATCCTGTTAGCAGCAGGCCTTTTGTGCTTGCTACGGGGGGTAAATTATGGCAGAATGGGTGGACAATGTACGGGCATGTCATTATAACAGGTGCTTCTTCAGGCTTTGGTATGGCGTTTGCGCGTCGGCTGGTGGGCGAGTGTGCGCATATGGTGCTGGTGGCTCGCCGCAAAGAGGTGCTTATGGAACTTTCGGATGAACTCCGCTCAGCCAATCCTTCGCTCAAAGTAACGGTGCTGGCACATGATCTTGCTACTGAGACCGGGCGGGCTCGTGTGATTCAGCACCTGGACGAATTGCCCGCCGGTAAGACTCTGCTTATCAACAATGCCGGCCTCGGTGACTATGGTGAATACCAGAGCAGTGCTCCTGAGCGCAATCACCAGATGCTGCATGTGAATGTGCTGGCCGTGGCAGAACTCACCCGTGCGCTGTTGCCGCGCATGGTGGAACAGGGCGGCGGTATCATCAATATTGCATCCCTGGCCGCCGATTTGTTCATACCCGACTTTGCCATTTACGCAGCTTCCAAAGCCTTCGTTGCTTCTTTCTCCGAGGCAATCCGTCTTGAAGTCCGCAAGGCCGGGGTGCCTGTCGTGGCTGTCTGCCCCGGCCCGGTGCATACCGGGTTCGGAGATGTGGCCCGCCGCTCCGGCTGCACCAATGGCTATTCCTCTTTCAAGAAGTGGGTGTATACGTCCGTTCCCACTGTAGTGAATGGAGCCTTGGAAGCCCTGGCTCAGAATAAGCCCCGCTTCTATCCCTCGCGCCGCATCCGTCTGATTGGCTGGGTACTGCGCAACACGCCGCTGGGGCTGATGCGACTGATAATGGGGATGCGCCCACGCAAGGTTGAAGCCATTCAGAAATAAATTTTCCACATTATGAAACACTTGTTTCACCGCAAATCGAAGATAAAGCTTTTCACCTGGTTCCGGCTGGGGCTGCTGGGGGTGTTGTTGCTGGGTGCAGGCGCGCTCTACACACCATACCCCGCAGAGCTGGTCAAGGCGCTGACGGAGGAGCCCGCAGCACCCAGGAAGAAGAAAAAAAAGAAGAAGGTGGCCCGGCCAGTCACACCGGCTCCTGCAGTGCCGAGCGTACAGCCTGTGGCACCGGCTGAGCCAGAGGAAGAGATTGAGGTGGAACCCTGGAGCCCCCAGGAGGCTTTTACCATGCCGGCCATCACGCTGCCGCCATTCCCCCCGGCGCTGCCGGAGCGCGTGGAGCCCGGGCAGTATGACCACATCAGCAAGATGACTCCGGGCTTGAATGTGCTCAGCTCGCTGCAGTTTGAACAGGGAAGCACGGCATCTCAGGATCGCAAGGCCCTGGCGGCGTACCAGGTGCGTGTGGCTCTCAATTTGCGACTTCCCCAGGCTGCGGACGGTGAATCCCTGAAACACGCTAATCCGAAGCTGCCGGAGCTGTTTACCAAGTACAGCGATTTCATGGCCGGGGCGAAGGTTTCCCAGTGGTATCAGTCGCTTTATCTGCACAAGCAGAACCGCATCCGCAAAGAGGCTGCCACGCTGGCCCGCCTGCTTGACCGCCACAATTACTACGATACCGATACCATTCTGGAGATTGAGGCTCCCGAAACCGGCCGCAAGGTACTCTGGATGCAGGCAGATATGGACGTTGTTTCTGACGGCTCGGATGGCGACCGCCTGCCGGATATGCCGGAGAAAGTGAAGAACAGCGATCACTATCAGCCCATGACTTCATACCGCTGGCGCAAGCTCGGCACAACCCCCAACCCACTGCTGCCGCACTGGGAGGAGCGCGTCACGAAGCTCAGCAAGGATAAGAAGGCGAACGCCGCTGCCCTTCAACATGCCAGAAACGTGGTGCACGACCTGAAGAAATACAGTTTCCTGCTGGCAGAGTACGATTCCTTCATCGTGGTGCCGCTCACCTTCAAGAATGGCGGCAATGAGGCCTACCGTCCGCAGCTGGGTGACTACGCAGCCGTTGTAGTGGGAGACCGCGTGTTCCCCGCCATCGTGGGTGATTTCGGTCCCCGTTTCAAGGCGGGCGAAGCTTCGCTGCGACTGGCCCGCCTGATTAACCCGAAGGCCACACCCTTCGCCCGTCCGGTATCAGATCTGGGCGTGAGCTATGTGATTTTCCCGCACTCCAAAGAACCGGAGAACGGCCCGATTAACTACGAACGCCTGAATTCCCGAGTGCAGGAGCTCCTGCAGGAAATGGGCGGACTCACCCCGGCAGCTCAGTTCCAGCAGGTGGATGACCCGCTGGCTCCTAAACCTCAACCTGTTACTCCTAAAGCATGATTGCCTTTCTTCGCGGAACGGTTGCAGACGCATTGCCCCAGTCGCTGGTGGTGGATGTGAACGGCGTGGGCTATGAGGTAACGGTGCCGTTGTCCACCTTTGACCAGCTCAATCCGGTCATCGGCCAGAGCATTATGCTGAAAATCCACATGCATGTGCGCGAGACTTCGCAGGTGCTCTACGGCTTTGCCACCGATGCTGAGCGTGATATTTTCCGCCTGCTCATCGACCGCGTGAGCGGTATCGGCCCTGCCACGGCCATTGCCATCCTGAGCAGTCTGAACACCAATACCTTCAAGCAGGCTGTGGTGCAGGGGGATGTGCAGGCCATCGCCCGCGCCAAAGGTGTGGGCAAGCGCACTGCCGAGCGCATCATCCTGGAGCTGAAGGATAAGATAGGCGTGGCTTCCACCTGGGAAGCCCAGCAGCAGGGGACCACCACCCAGGCGGCCTCTGATGCGGAGCTGGCCATGGTGGCACTCGGGTTCAAGCAGGCCGAGGCCCGCAAGGCCATTGTGAAGTTGCTGAAGGAGAACCCGCAGGCCGGCACGGATGAACTCATCCGCGGTGCGCTGCGCCAGTTGAGTTGATTATGGATTTTGCTCTGCTCAAAGCGGTTTCCCGCTCGTTTTACCTGAGCATGGTGTGGCTGCCGCCGGCCATGCGGCGCGGAATTGCCTTGGGCTATATGCTGGCCCGAGCTACGGACAGCGTGGCGGATACGTCCTGTGCATCGGCTGAAAAACGAGCCGAGGTACTGCGGCAGATGGGGCTCGCCATTGCCGGGGAAAACTATTCCGCTGATTTACTTCCCATGTTGCGCAGCGAGATGGCTGATGCCCAGAGCAAGGAAAGCGAAGCAATGCTGCTGCGCCGCTTTGATGAGTGTCTGGAGCTGCTGCACCGGGCAAGTGAAGAAGAAAGGCGCCTGATTCGCCGCGTGTTGTCCACCATTATTGAAGGCCAGTTGTGGGATCTCACTTATTTTGCCGGCTGTGGCTGTGTGCAATCCGATACGGAGACCAGGCAGTATACATACATGGTGGCCGGCTGCGTGGGTGAGTTCTGGACGGATCTGGGACTTGCCACCATGGGCAGGCGATTCTGCCGTCCCGAACGGCGCGATATCATGGCAGAAGCCGGAAAACGGTACGGGCAGGGGCTTCAGCTGGTCAATATCCTGCGCGATATGGATGAAGATGCCGCCCGTGGGCGCCGCTATATCTGCTCTGACCCGCTTCTGTGGCTGCAGCGTGCCAGGAGGTATCTGAACGATGGCCAGGACTATGCCTCCCGACTCGGTACGTTCCGGCTGCGGTTCACTGCCATGCTGCCCGCTCTGCTTGGGCTGAAAACCCTGCGGTTGATAAAACAGCGCACAGGGTCGGAAAGGGTGAAAATCAGCAGATGGACGGTATACGCCACGCTTCTGGAAGCCGCCAGGCTCAGCGCATGGCGGCGAGCTTCTTGAGCTTCTTGGTCAGCGTAATCTTGGCGGCAGAGGACACGCGGTCCACAAAGAGGAAGCCGTCCAGGTGGTCGCATTCGTGCTGCAGACAGCGGGCCAGCAGACCGCCGCAATCCAGCTCCAGCACGCTGCCGTCCAGCTGGGGAAGACGCGCTTTCACAAACTCCGGCCGGGCCACATTGGCGCGGATGTTGCGCACACTCAGGCAGCCTTCGGTAAAGAGATACTGCTTGCCGTATGGCTCGATCTCCGGGTTGATGAAGACCAGCGGCATGATGCTGCGCATGGGCTTCTCCTCGCCATTCACCATAATCATCTCCGGCTCGGTGCCTTCTTCCTCATCTTCGGGGATATCAATGACCACCAGGCGGATATTCAGCCCCACCTGCGGCGCAGCCAGGCCGATACCCTCAGTGGCATACATGGTTTCCAGCATGTTCTCCACCAGAGTCTTGAGCTCATCATCGACATGTTCCACCGGGGCGCTTACGGCGCGAAGGACTGGGTCTCCGTATTGATTTACATTCAGCAGCATGATATATGGAAGCGCGGGGATGCACCGCAGCTGCACTATTCTGCGGGCAGAAGCGCTGAAAGTCAAGCTCAAACTGACGCCGAAGATGCTTGCAGGATACGGCGGCATGCGTTATATTGACTGTAATGGAAACGCGTCCATCTGCCGGGGAATGCTGGCTGGTGTACCTGCTGGGTACGCTGGCAGCCTTTGCCATCATGCGTTTCGGCTTCAGCCCATCGAGCGTGAGCATGCACCTGCGCCCGGAATATGACCTCAACATATACTACCTCATCGGGCAGGGGTGGATGCAGGGACGCCTGCCATACGTGGAGCTGTCAGATTTAAAGGGGCCGCTGGTCTTTCTGCTGCATGGGGCGGGCTCTCTGCTTACCCCCGGCAGCTTTCTGGGCGCCTGCCTGCTGGAGGCTCCGCTGGTAGGGCTGGGCTTACTGTTTGCCTACCGTACCGCTCGCCTGTTTGTCTCACAGGGCGCAGCACTCGGCGTGCTCGGAATGTATAGCGTCGCCCTTTTGTATTTCTCCCTGCACCCGGCAGAAATCACCTGGGTGCTGCAGCAGATGGCGCTGTTCTGGCTGGCGCGCTGGGCGGTAGAGGACGAGGAACCATCGGCTGGCGTGCAGTTCATGCTGGGCTTTTCGGTGGCAGTGGTATTGCTGACAAAGTATAATCAGGCTGTGTTCTGGCTGCCCTTTTGTCTGTGGGGTGTATTTGCCGTCGGTCGTGACTGGTGGCGGGCTGGATTCGTCCAGTTACTGGGCTCAGCCTGCCTGCTGGGGCCGGTTCTGTGGTATTTTCATGCTTATGATGCCCTTCTGCCACTCTGGCATGAATATGTGGGGATAGCGTGGAGGTACGGCTCCTCATCCTTGTCAGAATCCATGCTCGGCACGCTCGGCTGGTTACTGGCCTCTGAGCTGGTGCCGTTGCATCTGCATCAGGCGCTGCCGGAGTGGCTGGCCGCATGCCTCGGCTGGCTGGCCCTGCTGCCTAGCCTGCTTGTTCCCGTTTTCTGGCGAGACCGCAGAGCGGGTCTGGTATATATCGTCCTGCTTGCTTCCTTGATGCTATCGGTATATGCTGCCTATTGCGGCACCCGGCGATACATTCACTACGCCTTTGTGTTCAGTGTGTATTTGCTTCCAGGCCTTATTTTACTTGCTGCGTGGAAAGAGCGTCTGGTCAAATGGGGTGGTGCGGCAGTGCTGGTCAGTGTACTGGCTTTTGCTGCCGGTTTGCCGCTCGCAGTGCAATACCTGAAGCCGCATAATGGCAATGCGGAAATGAAAACCGTGACTCAGGGGCTTGTCCGCCAATTATCCCAAGGTGATAAAACCGACGTGGTTATTCTCGATGTCGATGGTGCTTTGCACCTGCACCGCCTGACCGGGACAGTGCCTATGCGGCCTCACTTTATTCCCTCGATGGTGTCAGGCGGCTATGCGCAGCACCGCGAGGAACTTTCTGAAGCAATCCGCAAGCGTTCCCCCCGCTTTGTAGTTGGTTCTGTCCGTAGCGAAAAGGAGGATAGAGAACTGCTCCGGGATGCGCCTGACAAATACAGAGCGCTTCACCATACGGATTTGAATCTGCCTGCATTCAGTTCCCACGCCCGGCGTCCGGAATACATCCTCTACGTGCGAGAGTGAGGAATACAGATTGCCCCCTATATAAAAACCCCCGCCAGGCTTATCACCGGCGGGGTTCTTTTAATGAGTTTGCAGGTTGGAATCAGGCCATGGGCTGCTCGTCCTTTTTGGGGGCAGGGGCCTTCTTGCCTTTCTTGTTGCCGCCTTTGCGGGGCTGAGGTTTCGTGACCGGCTCGGGAGCCAGGTCGCCCTTGGGGAACCACACGGCGTTATCGCTGGTCACTACGATGTAGCCTTGCTCCAGCAGCCAGATCATATCGGCCACATAGGGGGCGTGGGCATCAGTGGCAGCCTGGCGGCTGGCTTCATCTTCACCGGCGGCTACGCCGCTGAGCTCGGCGAACATGATGTCGGCCTTCTTACCGGAGTTTTCCTTGGCCCAGTTCATAATGGCCATCATGCGGTCGGCCAGCACAGTATCGGCGGGCAGGGCACGCACGCGGCTCGGGCCGGTGAAGTGATTGCCGTGCCACTTGTAGATGGGCATATGGTGGCGGGCCATGCCGTGGCAGAGGTTCGGGATGAGCATCTGCGGGAAGCGGCGGGTCTTATCGGAAAGGATGGCCACATGGGCCGCAATGCCCGGGGAAAGCACGGCACGCGGGGTGGAGCCGTTGATGAACACTTTGTCCACCACCTCGTATACGCTGCTGTAGTGGTTGGCCAGGAAATCGGCCTCCACGGCGCGGGCATCCTCCAGCACGGTATCGGCAGCCCCCTCGCGGGTGGGTTTCCACACAGTCTTGTGACTGGCAGCCTGCACCCAGGCAGCCACGGTTTCCTCCGTCTTATCTACCGAGATGCGGTTCTTGAACACATCCAGCGGCATGGTGGAGTACTTGTTGCGGTAAAGGTTCATGAGCGCAGCCTGGTATCCGTGCCAGGTCACCGGCCCGATGAGTTCGCCACCCAGGGAACAGACGGCCACGGCGGTGAAATTGCCCTTGGGAGCCTCCACCTCAATTTCTTCCCTGGTGTAGAGCTCGGAGAACCAGGGGGCTTTCCAGAGGTAGGCCACAGCCTCAGCCTCGGTAAGCCAGCAAGCCTGGTCGCCCCTGGTGGAATGAATGAGCATGGGGCCGTTTTCCAGCTTCATGAAGACGAGGTCGTAGCGGGCTTTGTCGCCCATGACGACGCGAGCCAGATCGATGAGGGGCAGGGCGCGTTTCTGCTTCTGGATGTTGGCAGCGAAGAGTTCCAGAATGCTGTTGGCCGGACGCAGCTCCACGCGGAATCCCTCTGCGGGTGCGGGCAGTTCGCGCTGCGGCTTGGGTTCGCGGCGGGAATCGCGTTTCTGCGGGCGCTCACCCTTGCCACGTGGTGCCTCGCCGGAATCGCGGCGGTCGCGGTTGAAGGGGCGGCGCTCGCCACCTTCGCGGCGGCGGGGGGCGCGAGGCTCACGAGCCGGGCGTTCAGTGTACACGGGGCTGCTGGCCGCACCCGGGCGTGCCCAGGACGGTCCGAACTGGAAATCTGCCAAATCGGACAGATTGAGGGAAGCTGCGTTCCCCTGATTCTTTTCTTCGCTCATGGATAAATGGTTTTAACTGGCAATTAGACTACCGCTAAACGCGAGCCAATGCAATCATTTTTTACGCGCCAAGGTAGAAAATTCGCGGAATTTCCGTTTATTCCTCGGTAAACTCCACCCCCAGCAGGCAGATATCGTCATCCTGCCGGGCGCTGCCGGTGAACTGGTGCACGCCGGCCAGCGAGATATCGAGCATTTCACGGATACTCTGGGGCTTGCGCTCGTGCAGGAAATCCATAATGCGGACAGAGCCGATTTCATCGCCGGTGGCATCCTGCGCTTCGGTGAGTCCATCTGTAAAGAGCATGAGCTTCATGCCGGATTCCAGGCGGATTTCACTCTCGCGGAACATGGCGTTTTCCAGCAGCCCCAGCGCCGGGGTGCGCGGTATGGCAGGCTGGAATGCTTTGCCCTGAGCCGGCAGCACGATGGGGGCCGGATGCCCCGCACTGGCCAGGGTCAGGCGCCGACGGTCCAGATCAAGATACACATAGCAGGCGGAGGCAAACATCGTGATGTTCGCCTGGGCAAAAATGCGGTACATCTGGCGGTTCAACGAGGACAGGAAAAGCGCCGGCGTATCTGCCAGATTGGCCAGCTGAGCCATGAGTCCGCGCATCATGGAGGCGATGAGCGCCGCGCGAACGCCATGGCCCATCACGTCGCAGATAAGCATGCCCACACCGCTCTGGCCCACAGGGAACACCTCGAAGCAATCGCCGGCCACTCCGGCAGAGGGCAGGTAGACATGGTGGAACCCCGCCCTGCGGGTGGTGCCGCTGCTGTGCTGCCACACGCGGTCCGGGGTATTGACGTTCTGCAGGGCCTGCTGCACCTCACGAGCCAGGTGTATCTCTTTCTCCAGCAATTTATTCTTCTCATCCAGCTGCTTGGCCAGGCGCTGGTACTTCTGCTGCGTCTCAATGAGCTTGGTGACATCGCTGGATATACCCACGATGCCTTTCACTGTGCCGTCTGCCGCATACCAGGGAAACTTGGAGACCTTGCCCCAGGTGGACCTGCCGCCTTTCCACTTCTCGTGGTGGATGCGGTTCAAGATAGGCTTGCCGGTAGCCATAATCTGGGCTTCCTCGGTGCGGGCAATTTCGCACATTTCCGGGTCGAAGAAGTTGGAGTCCCGGCTGCCGATGAGGTCGGAGGGCGTGCGCACCTTCATTTTCTTAGCCGTAGCCTCATTGGCAATGACGAAGCGCGATTCGCGGTTCTTGAAGTAGATGTTGTCCGGCAGGTAGTTGATGAGCGTGCGGAAGAGGTCTCGGTCTTCCATGGCGTGCAGGTCAGCCATCTTGCGGCGGGTGATATCCACCCACACGCCGACCAGCCGGCACGGCTTCTTGTTCTCATCGTACTCCAGCAGGCCATTGATGCGCACCCAGCGCCAGCCGCGGTTGCGCTGGTTGAGTAGTCGTACTTCCACGCGCAGCGGGTAGGAAGTCGGGCGGTCGATGTAGCGCTTCACCGTGGTGGCGAAAAAGGTCACGTCTTCCGGGTGAATGGTTTTCTCCGGCTCGGTGAAGACATTGGGCGCCCAATCCTTCATGGACATGCCCATCATTTTCACGCATTGCTCAGTATAGAAGATTTCGTTATTCTCAAACAGCCAGCAATAGACGCCTTCCTCGGCTGCTCGCAAAGCCTTGCGCACCATATCCCACACAAATACGCCGGGTACGGTGCGTTTCTCATTATTCTGCTCGGGGCTGCCGCTCATTTGCTTTATAACATACCCCGACTACCGCCGTTTTTCAAGCAGAATCGTCCGTTTTTACTGAGAAATTTCAATTCCACAGTGCATACCACAGAAAACCGGCAATGGCGGACGCAAAAACGAGGGCCACTCTGCCGATGTTGCATATCCACCAATGAATTCTGGTGTACCTGCGCGCTATCCGCACAGGCATCTGACCATCAAGGTTCGTGAGCACAAGCCCGACCCGCTCGCCGCGCATTTTCAGAAAGACGGAGTCTGCCGCTGTGATAGTGGCGTCATCCATGTCATCCCAGGGAATATAGAAGGTAAGGCCCCCATCCGTGCGCGTGATGATGCCGCGGCGGGTTCTGCGGACTTCATCTCCGACGTAGTTTTCACTGAGGAAATCCTCTTCAAGGTCGTAGTGACTTGCTGTGGCGCATGCGCTTCCAAACGCCAGAAAAACCACGCAAATGGGTGCGGATTCTGGGAAGAGAAAGGGACTGATTGCTCCGAGGATGAACCAGGGTATCGCTGTGAGTGCGCAGGGTAATACAGGGATATGAAACGGGGCACCCATGAAGAAGGCCGCTTTTTCATAAGCCCCGGTCTTTTCTTCATCTACCCTGTTTTCTGCAATTTGTCCTTGAATCAGGAGAAGTGTTGTTTCTTTCTTACTTCCGGCAATCGGCAGCAGGAAAAAGGTGTCTGTTTCCTCATTCCTCAGGCTGATGCCGTCGGCTGCCATCCTGGCTTCCTTCAAGCTTGCCCACGGTAGGAAAATGCACAGGCCGGGCTTGCTTTCGCGGTAGAGAAGAATTCCGCTGCGGATGAGTCGCCACGCATTGCATTTACCACTCAGGTAGTCTCCTGCGCGCGTGTCCGGTGCGTACTTCATCTCGATATCCTCGTGCAGACAGATGGAGAAGGTGAAGCACGCGGCCCCGCAGAACCATGCAGCGGGATGAGCCCCGCCGCAGCACCAGCAGAGAAGGCCTGCCAGCAAGCCAAGGGCCGCCGTAATCGTCAGCCGCAATGGCCAGTTCGGCTTGTATGGACACGAAGGGGGGATGGGCTGAAAGCGGTGAATCATGGAGTATCGGTATCAGGGTAAGGCTCCTGCCGGTTTTCTGTGTGCTGCCAGCCGGGGTGCAAGTGCTGCCAGAAGGCATAGTGGGTGTTTCCCTTTTCCTTTTTCATGCGCTCTGCGGTCATGCGGAAGGGATATATCTGCACCGGGACACTCTCTGCTCCCGCCTTGAAGGCTTCGTTCACCAGGGTGTAGATTTCATCAATCCCGGCATCCGTCATGGCAAAGCACCCCACGGACCAGATGCTGCCATGCACCATGATGAAGCTGCCGGTGCGGCCCAGCTCCCGGTCGTAGCGGTTCGGGTAGCCTATGTTGAAAGCCAGATGAAACTTGCTGCGGGGGTTCATACTGCGGGGGTAAACGCGGTAGAATCCCTCCGGAGCCTGTTTGTCGCCCTCGGCGGTTTTGGGGCCGATGCCACCGCTCATGCCGGCGATGGAGTAAGTTTTAAGGATGTGCCAGATTCCATTCCTCTCCTGAACCCAGAGCTCGAAGGCCGCATCTTCTTTGATGATGCGGATAAAGACCGGCTTGCCGAAATGCTCCCCCAGCCCGGCTTGCACACGCTGCCGGGCATTTTCAACTCGGTCTCCGCTTTCAGGGATGAGGTGCATGATTATTGTTGCGGCCAGTATCAGAAAAACGAGAGCAGATAGCGCCAGTATTGCTATCTTACTATATTTCATGGGTACAGGATGGCATGTCGTGCCTTTTTTGTCAAGCGTGCTGTGAAAAAAAACAAAAGAAATCTAAATATCCTCTTGACATAGTAGGATATCATGATAAGATGAGCAGGCAACCCGCGAGAGCGTGGTTCAGTAAAAGAGAGAGAAAAGTTGACACCGCCCCGGTAGCAAAGCGCCGCCGGGGCGGTTCACGTTTTTCGGCATAGCAGGCGATTTAACTTGAAGAAGCGGGGGAAATATGGCAAATTAAGCGCGTACATAGAATCTTACATAATACACCATGTCTGATTGCACCATGAAGAGCATTGAGGGTGGCGTGACCGCTGCCAGGGGGTATGTAGCCAACGCACTGAGCTGCGGAATCAAAAAGCCGGAGGCCACCCGTCTGGATCTGGCGCTGGTCTATTCAGAACTGCCGGCCACATCCTCCGGCACCTTTACTACTAACCGAGTGCGCGCCGCCTGCGTCCGCGTGAGCGAGCACCACCTGAGCCGCGGCAACATCCGCGCCATCGTGGCCAACAGCGGCAATGCCAATGCCTGCACCGGTGTGCGCGGCGTGGAAGATGCCCGCACGGAATGCCGGGTGGTGGCCGAGCAGCTGGGGCTGAACCCGAGCGAGGTGGCCGTGTGCTCCACCGGCGTCATCGGCCTGCCCATGCCCATGATGCGCATTACGCCGCGTCTGCCGGAGCTCTGCTCCAATCTCTCTGCCGCAAACGGTCACAATGTGGCCTCCGCCATCATCACCAGCGACACGCGTGAGAAGGAAGTAGCCGTGGAAATCACCATCGGCGGCAAGCCGGTACGCATTGGCTCCTGCTGCAAGGGCGCCGGCATGATTTCCCCCTGCATGGCCACGATGATATGCCTTATCTGCACAGATGCCGGCGTATCCCGCGAGGATCTGGACACCATCACCCGCAGCGGGGTGGAGCATTCCTTCAACCGCATCACGATTGACGGCGACATGAGCACCAACGACACCACCCTGGTGATGGCCAACGGAGCTTCCGGTGTGCAGTTGGCTCCCGGCGCCGAAGGCTGGGATGATTTTGTGGCCGCGCTCCACTATGTGATGCTGGAGCAGGCCAAGCGCATTGTGCAGGATGGCGAGCGCGTGACCAAGTTTGTGACCGTGCGGGTGGAAGGTGCCCCCACTCAGGAGGAGGCTAAGAAAGTGGCTGAAGGTGTGGCCAAGTCCAACCTGGTGAAGAGCTCCTGGAATGGCGGTGACCCGAACTGGGGCCGTATCATCCACGCCGTGGGTTATTCCGGCACCCGCGTGGTGGAAGAGAAGATTGATATTGATATCGCCGGTCTGCCTGCCTGCCGTGGCGGCGAACAGACGGATACTCCCAGCGACGACCTGCGCGAACTGGTGCAGGCCCGCGAGTTCGAAATTCGTATCAACTTGAACCTGGGCAGCGAAGATTACGTGGTTTACACTACCGATCTTTCTCCTGAGTACGTGGATTTCAACCGCTCCGAGTACGCCTACTGGAACCAGGCCAAGCGCGATGGTCTTACCCGCTGATTATTACCATGTACCGTTTGTTCATACTTCTGAGTTCGCTGGCAGCCTTCCTCCTGTTCTCCCCGCAGGGATGGGCAGACGATGATACAGCCCCGATTTCCAACAGGAAAAAGGCAAAGAAGAAACAGAACACGGAACGTAATGTGCGCAAGGCCGCCAGCAACAAGCGCAAGGCCTTGCGCGAAATGGGAGTGAAGAACGTTCGTGTTAAAGCGCCTGGCGACTGGCCTCGCAAAGTGGCAGTTCCCGAGGATACCGAGCTGCTGGAACAGCCCTTGCCGCCCGGCAAAACCGGACACATGTATGCGTCTAATAACTTCGTCTACTTCTCACCGGTGAAACTCGAACCGGGCGCACGGAAGACGCTGGCCCGGCTCTGCGAATGTGCATTTGCCGCCAACAAAGCCATTTCCGAGGTGATTCCCGTTCCTCGTCCGTCCACCGACCGCGGCGACCGCAAGTTCATCGTCACACTGCACCCCACGATGGAAGCCTACTTCGCCGCCGGCGGTCCCAAGGACTCGGCCGGCGTGTTCCTGGGGGCGTACCGCAAAGGGGCTTATCCACTGAAGGAAACAGACATTGCCATGGATCAGGTGATGATTCCGTTCCCCTCGCTTGGTTTTAACAAATCCGGCGCCGTGCAGAGCGAGGATATCAATACGCACGCGCTGGTGCATGAGCTGACTCACCAGCAGTTTCTGCTCAACAGCCTCCCCATCTGGGCCAACGAAGGATGGGCCGAATATGTGGGCTATGTGCCGTATGTAGGCGAAGACCTGGATTTCGACCGCGGTTTCTCCATCATCCTGCACGAGGCTAAGAAGAAATCCGCGCACAATGCGCTGGATTTCGACTTTAAACTCCGGGATTTTCTGACCATGGACCAGCAGACCATGTATGGCTACATGCCCCGTGGCAAGGATACCTACCTGCTTTCTGCCATGATGATAACCTTCTTTGTACACCTCGACGGAAAACGGGGTCTGGAAGCAATGAAGGGATATCTTCAGGCTATGCTGGACGGCAAGAGTCACGATGACGCTGCCGCAATCCTCATCGAACCATACCGCACCGATGCCCGACTGGAGCAGGCTTTCGTTCGTGCCTGGAAGGGCAAGAAGGTGAAGGTTTCATTCCCGAAGAAGTAAGGTGCCGGTTCAGCGCACCTCTGTGACCGGATGATGCTTCAGACAACGGACGAGGAGGGCCAGAACCTCCTCGTCCAGCTTGTATTGCTGCAACAGCCCCCAGGCAGGCAGAAGCAGAGCAGGGGCCCAGATGATATACAGAGCAGCAGCCTGAATCCCCTGGCGGGTGAGCAGATTCGGGCTCATCCGCACCGCCACTCCGCCATTTTCCGGCCAGATCTGGAGCTTGAGCCCCACCTGCAGCCCCATAAGCTGCATCAGCTGGCTGCCCTTATTGAGATTCAATTCCCAGACCTTTCCAGCCAGGCAATGTTCGTCCACGGCAAATCCCCGGTGCCGGAGCGCCTCGATGAATGCCGGAACGGATTCGCTCAGATTCGGAAAATCTACTTCTATGAATCGGGTGGTGTCGGTAAGTGCCATATCTGAAAAGGGGTGTTGTTGCCTTGAGCATACAGAAAGCTACGCCGCCTGACAAGGATAAAGTTTCACATCACCAAGCGATGCACACGTATCCCAAAGATTTGGTAAGCAATAGAAACATCAGCAACATTTTGGAAGAACCCCCTATCTGCCCGAGGAATTTTGAGCCCACGAAGTGGGTGAAAGAACACTAGCCGGGGGTAAGCCCGCAAAGCGGGCGCAGCCCCCGGAATGCGATAAAATAAAATGGAGCCCCGGAGGGGTGACAGAAGGCGATGCAATACACTGATACTGTGCTTTCTGTCACCCCTGCCGGGGCTCCGATAATTTTTTCAATATACCGGGGGCTGCGAGCGCTGACGCGCTCTTACCCCCGGCTAGTGTTCTTACGCCCCTGCCGGGGCTGATTTTTCGCTCGCCTGCGGCTCGCCAAATTCCAATTTGTCGTTGAGTCCAAGCAATATTCTTTAATTGCCTCATCAATAATCGGGAGTTCTGTCTTCGCCCTGTGGGGCTACGCTGAGGCAGGAAAGCTCCGTACTCCGTCAAGGTTCCCCAACGGTTTCTGATTGACATTCTGCAGGCTGGCGCGTATGCTGCAGCGCATACTCATGTCGGACCTTGCTTTCTACTGCATATTTACCGGCACTGTGGCTATCACTGTGCTATGGTGGTGGGTGCAGCGGCCGTTGCTGGCGCGTAAGCGGGTGTATGCTGTGACGTTGGGCACCATTGTGGCGGCCGGCATGGCTGCGTACTTTCTGCCCCCGGTATGGACGGAAATGCGTTTCGCCGCTCTGCTGCTGGCCATATGCATGATAAACGCATTCTGGTGGATGCTGGTCACCGAAGGGGCGAATGAACCCCGCTGCCGCCGCCTGGCCCGACTGGCGATACTCCCGGCGCGCGAGGTCAGCGTGGCCAGTGTCCCCCTCGATTTGTCGGCAGCGGCAATGAGTCGCCATATTTCTGAGCAGTTGCAGGAGCCGGAATCCGTGGACGGCGGCGGCCTTGTTGCTGAATATGAGGATGATTACCGCAACTGGGAGCTTGCTCTGTATCCTTTCTCCGGGGCTGATTGGCTGCTTCTCATGTGGACGTATGATGACTTTGAACTGCGCGACCGCGAGGTGGCAGCAATCTGCGACCGGTATGGTATTCCTTTCTCCTCGGAGTTGAAGGGGCGCATGGCGAATGTGCTCTGCTTTTGCCACGACTCCAGGCTCGATATCTATCCGGCCCACGCCCGGGAAGATGTCGAAATCGTACTGAAGAAAATTCGTTAATAACTTATTTAATGGCAACAGGATGAGTCACAAAGTGCGATTTATTGCGAATAGTGGCGGACAAGGAAGGAAATCTGCATGCCAGTAAGGTGTTTATAGTGAGTTTTTAATGATATAAAAAGCAGAGCGGCATCGTTTTTCGTGCCTGGTGGGCATGCTAGACTGGCAGCATATGATGGAGCTGCCTGGAAAAATACGCTGGAGAATGCTGCTGGCCGTGGCGTTTCCTGTGGGCGTGGGAACAGGACTGTTGCCTCAACCCATGGTTGTGGTGCAGATGCCGGATATCCATGAAAAGGAACAAATCCTCCCCGGAGCTTTTTTTTATCTTTTCCATGGCCGGGAAATGTGATAGCATGTCCCCCATATGGCAGAGAATGATTTGAGTATCGGTGTGGACATGGGGGGAACCTCCATCAAGTTTGCCGTAGTGCGCGGAACAGAACTCATCGGCCGCGCAGAGCCCGTACGCACGCAGGATTTTGTGTCACCTGATGCGATTTTTGCCGAAGTCGGCAAACGGCTCAAAGAGCTTATTGCCCAGTTCCCGGATGTGAAAGCCGTGGGCATGGGGATTCCCGGTTTCGTGGATCACGACCGCGGCATTGCCGATTCTCTGACCAATGTGCCTGGCTGGTATGATGTGCCGGTGCGCGATATGCTGGAGGAAATGACCGGTCTGCCTGCAGCAGTGGACAATGATGCCAACTGCATGGCCTATGCAGAGTGGAAACTCGGCGCCGGCAAGGGGCTGAATGACCTGGTCTGCCTCACGCTGGGCACGGGGGTGGGCTCCGGCATCGTGGCCAATGGCCAGATGCTGCGTGGCTCTCTGGGTGCGGCCGGTGAGCTCGGGCACCTGAGCATTGATTACCAGGGGCGCCTGGGCTATTACCATAATCACGGCGCGCTGGAGAATTACATCGGCCATCCTCGCATCCAGGAAGATGCCGCTGCTGCTTATGCCGCGGCCGGGCAGGATAAACCGCTGGAAGACTGCGCACCCTATCCGCTTGAGCTTGCCGCCAAGGCCGGCGACCCCGTGGCTCTTGCCATGTGGGATGACATTGCCCGCAAGCTGGCCACCGGTCTGCTGAGCTGCCACTACATCCTGAACCCCGCGGCTTTCATCATCGGCGGTGGCGTGGCCAAGGCCGGAGACCTGCTCTTTGAGCCGCTGCACCGCTACCTGAAAGCGCAGACCTACGGCCCGCACTATGAGAAACTGCGCATTCTTCCCGCCCAGTTCAGCAACGAGGCCGGCATCATCGGCGCCGCCAGGATGGCGCTGGAGGAAGCAGAAGCCCGAGGCAAAGCATGAGTGCAGAGCCCGCAGGCAAAGGTGAATTGAGACTCTGCGCCCGCCTCGGATTAGAGGGGGCAGAGGCAGAGTCACTGCTCGCGGCCATGCGGGCGGGCAAGTCATCCCGCGGGGCGGTGGTGCTCACCGCTCTGGCTCCGCAGGACTATGT
This sequence comes from Akkermansia sp., assembly GCA_017435365.1. GTDB lineage: Bacteria > Verrucomicrobiota > Verrucomicrobiia > Verrucomicrobiales > Akkermansiaceae > Akkermansia. The sequence continues at coordinate 141,467 of JAFSFD010000024.1, forward strand.
GCCGCCGTTCCCCTGCGCAGAACTGGCAGCACCTTGGCTGCCGCCGCGGGTCTATGTACCGGAAGCAGGGGTGAAACCTACGGCATATGAGGACTATGCCCGCGGGCTGTACTATTCGCTCGACCTCTCCTCCTGCTGGGAGTCGGCCTGCCTGGCGGTGGTGCCGCCGCCGGCATCCTCGCTGGATATGTGCGCCGCACCCGGCGGCAAGACCATGCTCATGGCCGCGCGCTTCGGGGCGGTGAACCACACCGCCAATGAGGTACACCCCGGGCGCCGTGGTATTCTGCGGCAGAACCTGGAGCAATGCGGCATGCCACAGGTGCGCGTGAGCGGCAACCGCCCCGACCAGTGGGCCCGCAGCGGCGAGACCTTTGACCTGCTGCTGGTGGATGCCCCATGCAGCGGGCAATCGCTGCTCTGCAAGGGAATCAGGAACCCGGGCTGCCTGGGCTCCGGCATGGTGAACGGCAACGCCAAGCGGCAGAAGGGCATCATGCTCTCTGCCGTGCAGTGCGTGAATCCCGGCGGCCACATTGTCTACACCACCTGCACCTACGACCCGGAGGAAAACGAAAAGGTCATGGCCTACATCCTCAAGCGAGTGCCCGGCTGGGAAGCGGTGGAAGTGCCTCTGCTGGCGCCATTCCGCTCTCGCCTGGCGGATTTCCCGGCCTACCGCCTGCTGCCGGCACATGGATTCGGGGCAGGGGGATTCTGCTGCCTTTTGCGAAAAATCTGAACAAAAGCTTCAACGAAACACGCCTGATTTATATCAAAACACCAGTAGACGTTATGAAATCGCAATTTTTCCTGATGATGGCAGCCCTGCTGCCCGCCGTATTCGCCGCTCCGCTTCCTGAAAAGGCTGAGCTCCTGGCTTCCAACACGGTGGTCGCCCAGTTCCTCGGCATGCAGGAGCGCCCCTGCTATTTCCGCACGGCGCTCTGCCCGGATCGCTGCGACCATGCCACGAAAGCCGCCCAGTTCCGCGTGCTCAGCAATGAAGCCTACGAGAAACCCGGCAAGTATGGTGACGACAAGGCCGCTGCCGGCAATATGCTGGTGGTGGACGCCCGCAACGATGTGCCCGGCCAGCCGGATGACATGCGCCAGAAGCTTGCCGAGCTCAAGCCCGGGCAGCTTGTCCGCATCACGCAGAAACATTACTACGCCGACCTTGGCGATGCGGTCATGCCGGTGCGCCCCATCACGCAGCTGGAAGTGCTCAACGGCGGCGCCTGTGAGGAAATCCCCTCCGCTCCGCAGGACCCCGCCAACCACGACCACGAAGTCATGCCCTTACCACTCTAAAATGAAAGCCCGCCAAAAGGCGGGCTTTCTTTTGATGTTTGTTTGGGAGCAAGGTCTGGTGTCAGTTCAACTCGGGTGCAGGAGTCGCTTCTTCTGCGGGAGCTGTAATGGCTGCATCACGCACCTCTACTGTAGTTTCGTTCGGTTTATCAGCTGTGGGATTGATTGCTTCTGCGGCCATTCCGATAAGTCCAAGTAGTATCAAGAGCGGCAGGGCGGAAATGATAACCATGGCCAGATTAAATGGCAGCATGAAGAGGCAGTAGAAGCAACCTTTGGAGTTCGGATCCTTTACCGGCTTGTCTGCTCCGTAATGGCAGGATGGACATTCGTATATGCCGACAGCAAGCCTTCTGCCGCACCCATTGCATGTGTAACTTCCCTCACCCCACGCGTTGGCTCTGTTGCTTGATGCTTTCTGATGGCTGTACTGCGAGGTAGAGAACATGGCCTTGAGCAGACCGAAGAAGTTCTTAATGGAGCGCCAGAGGAACTTCATTGTATATACCAGACAAAGAAGTTTGAGCAGCCAGATGCCAAACTGCTTTAATCGGGCCTTCCATATAGCGGATTTTTCATTTTTTGGATTTGTTTCGTTATTCATGTGTTTGTGTGTATTGTTAGGGGAATCTTACTTGTTGTGACTCTTATCTTATAATGAGGAAACTTGCACCATGTTTGCGGAGTCTGACCGTTTGCAAAAGAAACACGTGAGGAGTTTCTGTCATGTTAATGAAGTTATTCTCCATCAGCAGAACCAAATAAATCCTGAATTTCCTTGCTTAGACTTTTCCAAGTGTCATTATCGCCCAGGTTGATGGCTGCATCTGTCTGGATAACTTCGACTGTTGAGACTTCATTATCAATTGGGTTCATCACGATGCGTAACACCGTTTTTCCGCCTTTGTGGAGAACACCGTCCCAAGTGAAGGTTACATCAAAGGTGCAGGTTTCAAGATTACAACCATCCCATCCAGTCCAGCCTAGATCGTGTTTAGTCTTTGCTTCAAAGTGGGTGACTTTGGCTTCTTTTACCGTTACGGTCAGGTGGCGTTCCTGCACACGCAGACGCAAAGGATGATCAGCCTTGAGTAGTTCGGTATTCAATTCTTCTATTTTTTCTTCCTGCCAGTTGGACACGCGCTGTCCGCAAGCCGTGAGCATAATCGCAGCCAGAGCGATGGACAATACTCTCCTTATAAAAGTGAATCCATGTTTCATAAGCGTTATTCGGTTTAATTTTTTAAGGCTGTTCTGAGATTTTTCATGGTACTCCTGCTCAACCACCCGGATTGTTCCAGTAATTGAAGCCTGGAGCACGCATGCTGAGCAGCTGTGCCAATCGATGAGAATGTGCCACTCTCGTTCGCTACAACTTCAGCGTTGAAGTCCTTCACATGTTCAAATCGGAAATTTTTGCATTGCTCGCGAAGAGGTATGAGTTCATTGGTCAGGGAAAATAGTTTCCCTTCCAAGCGTCGCGCATCGTCTCGCGAGCATACGGAGTCCAGAGTCTCTGCCAGTTGCTGGATTTTTCTGCTATACGCATTTGCCAATTTCATGTAGGCGTTAATTTCTTTCTGCCTGGCGGAAGTCCCCTTTTTTTCTGAACTATTCTGTTTTGACTTTTTTATTTGACAATCCTTTGCTTTTCCGTTATCCGGCGCTGCTTCTTTCTGCTTGCTTGTCGTGGAGTTGGATACATCAGTTGCTTTTTTAGACGCCGGTTTATTTTCCTTTTTCAGTGTATCTTCGGAAGTTACTTCCACCGGTACGTCCTTCACTTCGTAGCCATGTTCTTCAAGAACGATGTTAGCAGATTCGACAATACCGCCAACCATGCTTTGCATTTCGGCATCGGAATCTACACCGCGAATTTGTGCTTCTGCGTAATATTTTTCTACAGACTGCTTGATTTGCTCGTGGGCTTTCTTGAAAGCCTCAAGCTCTTTGTTTTGTTTGTTCAGCCACTCTTGATAGACTTTTGGCCTTTCAACCTTAATCGGTTTCTTGTTCAGGGTGTTAAGCTTTACCAGATTGTTGTACCTGGTCTCCATGAGCTTAACCTCTCCGCTGATTCGGGCGTAATTCGTGCGGATTTGTTCCCATTTCGGGTAGAGCAGGGGAAGGTAATTCTTTGCATATGTCAGAACCGATTCCGGAACTTGCAGCGTGTTACCACTAAGCGGCTCTTTTTCTAATTTGATGGTCTCCAGATAATAGGCGCAGGCCTCGTCTGCGTGTTTTTCTTTTGCGTAGCTTTCGAGATATGAATAAAGCCCGCCTCCAACCATGAGCGCGATGATAAGAAATACAATGACCATAAGTGCTTAGAGAGAATTGATTTGTTCAACTTCCTGCATTACCTGACGTACCGCCTTGAGTTCCTCGTTGATGTTCTCTGAGATGTCAGTGTGTCCGGTCGGCCCGGAGAGCTGCTCAATGTAGTTTACAAGAATCTGTTCGAATGCGCAGCTTTCCAGATTATGGAGTGAGCCTTCTAATTTGCCGACCAGTTGAGCAAGACTGTTTTGTTTCTTTTTGAAAATCTGTTTCGACTCTTCGTTTGAAACATCCGCTGCTTTGTTTTCCAAATCTGCAGCTACAGAACGTATTTTTTTTATGTTGTTCTGAATTTCCGTTGAGGCCACGTAGATAGCCGAAATGGAATCCTGGTGATGCTTTGTGATTAGCATTTCCCCATCATTTTTGAAGATGTCGGCAGCAAGATTCAATTTATCTTCATTGCTCATGTAGGCAACGCCTGCCAATCCGAACAGCAGGAACCCGACAGCCGTGCCAAGTATACCCAAGGGGTTTCCGGCTATACACATACCGAGTGAAGCAATAATCAGGAGGGCCCCTATAATCTCAAGAATCGTAGCGAGAGTTTCCATATAAAGTAAAATGGAGAGCCACATGTTGTATGTGTGGCTCTCCTGTTGTTGGTAACTTAGAAGGCAGAGAGATTGACGTCAATGGCGGCTTGAGCCCTGTCGCAATCCTGTTTGATGGATTCCTCGAGCTCTCTGGCTTTTTCGAGCCGTTCTTCAGATTGGTCGATCATCATATCATCGCCCAGCGAGCCCATGGCACGAAGCGCAGATACTTCGTCCTTGAGAATCTGAAGCGCTACCTTTTTCTCTTCCAGTTCAAGTTGGAAAGTTTTGAATGATTCTTCCACCTTGACTTCACGCTCTTTGAACAAGGCTACGCGGGAGGCAAACTTCTGGCTCTCCTGCTCTTTCATAACGGCAAGGTTTTCCTTGCCGGCAGCGCGGAATTTCTGCGCTGCCTGAGCAGCTTCATTAGCTCGTCTTTCGTAGCTGATGCACAGCTGCTTCATACGAATCCAGTTTTCCTTGCGCTGCCGGAACTCTTTTTTGTAGAGTTCCAAGGCGACATCGGCCTTGCCGACCTGTTCAATTAAGGCGTCTACTGCCTTGTTGTGCATGACCTTCACAGCAGCCTGCTCTTTTTCACCGCAACTGGTAAGAAGAAAAAGAGAGGAAAGTACTGTGGTTAATACATAAACAACTTGTCTTTTCATAACATAAAATAATGAGAGAGGTTTACTTCCTGTCTAAGGATGAACTTCATCCTCTATCACACCGCCAATGACTGTGTGTATAAGACCGTGGCTTATTCTTGAGAACAGATAATCGTACCGCCTCGCCGATGTACTCTCTAACACTGCCATCACGTTAACGGGGCGTCCTTCATTCTTCTCTGCTCGTATTATTTCATGAACAGGTAACATCCACCGACTACAAGTCCAATCACCACGAGGAAGAACAGTAGCTCGATGAATGTGAAACCATTGATTTTCTTTGTTAATTTCATATCAGAATGCCTTTCTAGTTGTTTTCTTTTTTTGCTTTGATGGAACAGAAGTGTACCGTAACCGATTTTTAGTTTATCTCAAAAAGCGAACATGTCAACAATAAAATCGCGAAAAGATAATTTACAAGGCGCAAGTCTCGTGGTAGAATGAGTGCACGAAGAAATGGCGGAGATGGATAAGCGACGCAATGCCAGAATATTACAAAATAACAAGAGTATGACCGAAGAAAATAGGGAGTTGAAAATAATGTCGGAGGTATCGCAAAAAGAGACGCGTGAGGTCAGGGTGGAGCTCCCGATAGCGAGCATGTCCAGACTAGCGCAGGTAGCTGCCGCAGAGGGTGTGCCGATGGAGCAACTGGTGGCGCGAGAGGTGGCCAGGCTGGTGGAATAGATTTTCGCGTGGCTTTGACGTAACTTGACATCAGACGTTTTTGTGGTAGAATGCCCATGACGCGATGCAGGTGAGTGAGCAAGCAGAGTTCAAGAATTCAGTGAAGCAGTGGCTCAAGAGCCACGGCCTGGATTATCGTTGGATTGCTGAGCAGTGTGGCGTATCGGAGATTACGGTGCGCAACTGGATGAGCCAGAAGAACATACCGCCGCTGAAGCAGCAGTTGCTGGAGCGGGTGATGGTGCAGCTTCCGGCGCTACAGCAGGGGCCTCCGGCGGCAGTGGTGCAGGGGGTGAGTGTGAATGCAGCGCTCTCGCTCACGATTCAGCTTGCGCCGGAGTTATACAATCGCCTGGCGGAGCGCGCTGTGGCCTCCGGCACTACGATGGAAGGTATGATAGCGCAGGCTATTTCCCGCTTGCTGGAGGACGAGACGCCTGCTCTTACGTCGCGAAAGGTGATACTGCCGTCTAAATAAGTGAAGACTGCATCTGCCAGCAACGGTTCCGGTCTGCCAGCGCGCACACTGCTGGGACATTGTGAAATACGGCGGATTCTGGGGCAGGGTGGTGGAGGTATCAGTTACCTTGCCTATGATTCGCATCTGGAGCGAGAGGTGGTCATCAAAGAGCATTTTCCGACCTCGCTTTGCTTTCGCGTGCCCGGCACGGCTGAGGTTCAGGCAATTCAGACAGAGCCGTACAATCGCTCGTTGGCCGCGTTCTGCCGCGAGGCTCGCATTCTGGCCGGCCTGAATCACCCGGGCATCGTCAAGGTGTATGATATATTTCAGGCCGCCGGCACAGCCTACATGGTGATGGAGTATGTGGATGGCGCGCGCCTTACGGAGTGGCTGCCCGAGCATGCCGGTGTGGTGGAGTTGGTCACAGATGTCTTGCAGAATTTGCTTGATTCGTTGGCTTATCTCCACGGCAATGATGTGTTGCATCGGGATATAAAACCCTCCAATATTATCATCCGGACAGGGAACCAACCTGTGCTTATCGATTTCGGTGCAGCCATGCTCGGCACCCCGCCTACCACCATTACGCTGGTCGGCACTCCCGGTTATGCGGCCCCGGAGCAGTTCCAACAGCATGGTAAAGTGGGCGCTTGGTCAGATTTGTACGCGTTGGCGCATTCGTTTGCAAAGCATATTCCGGCGCAGAGTTTGCGGCGCTACCCTCGCCGCTTTGTTTCGAGCCTGAGAAAGGCGGCCATACAGGACTGGGAGCAGCGCACCGCGAGTGCCGCGGAGTGGAAGGCGCTGTTGCAAAAGCAGCGCAGTCGCTGGTGGATTGGACTTGCCGGGCTGGTTGCCGGTGGCTTGCTTGCGAGCGGCTGCTGGGTGTGGATGGAATCTGATGAGCCTTCAGATACGCACAGCGAGCCCATTCTGCATAGCATGCCGGAAAAGACGGAGGCTTCTGTACTCACACCGGAAGTAATGAACCGCCTGCAGTATGGCAGCCCCGGGGAAACACGTGCGCAGCTACAGGATTTGAAGCGCATGCAGCGGGAGCGGTTGGAAAAAATTGCGGAGCAGATGAACGCCATTCTGCCCGAGGAAAGTAAGGGAAAAGGCTGGGTCGTTTTACCAGGGCGGGGAGATGTAGCCCAGCAGGCGCAGAAGCCATAAGTTCAGCGCAACGAGGGCGAGCAGATGCCAGAAAATGACTGCGGCGCTGCTCACCAGGCGGCGGGGCTTGTTCACGGCGCCGCCGCGCCCCTGCATGACTTTGTCAATCTGCTGGGTGAAAATAATATCCTGGTTTGGCGGGAGTTCCTCTCTCATTGCGGCAGCACCACTTTAGCATAAGCCGGCCCGCCATGCAATCACTTTCTGGAACATCCGGCACAAGAGGACAAAAATGCCGAAAATTCTAAAATTTTCGTGTTGCAAGTTTACTAGTTGTGTGGTAATTTAGTGGCACCATGATTACAGGTACTACACACAAGAAGGCTGCTGAGTGGGTGGAGCAGATCCGCCAGCTCTGCAAACCCGATTCCGTCTACTGGTGCGACGGTTCCGAGGAAGAGAACACCAAGCTCTGCGACATGCTCGTGGAGAAAGGCACATACATCCGCCTGAACCCCGAGAAGCGCCCCGGCTGCTTCCTGGCTCGTTCTACTCCTTCTGACGTGGCCCGCGTAGAGGAACGCACATTCATCTGCTCTGAGAAGCAGGAGGACGCTGGTCCTACCAACAACTGGAAGTCCCCGGCTGAGATGCGCGCCATTCTCAACCCCTTCCTCGATGGTTCCATGAAGGGCCGTACCATGTACGTGATTCCTTTCTGCATGGGCCCGCTGGATTCCCCCCTGGCCAAGATCGGTATCGAAATCACCGACTCCGCCTACGTGGTGACCAACATGCGCATCATGACCATCATGGGCGAGAAGGTTCTCAAGCGTCTCGAGGACGAGCTCAACGGCGGCGGCAACCCCAAGCGTGACGGCTACGGCGACTTCGTGCCCTGCCTGCACACGGTGGGTGCTCCCCTGGAGCCCGGTCAGGAAGACGTGACCTGGCCCTGCAACAACGAGGAGAAGTACATCTGCCACTTCCCGGAGACCGGTGAGATTATCTCCTACGGTTCCGGTTACGGTGGTAACGCTCTGCTTGGTAAGAAGTGCCTTGCTCTTCGTATTGCTACCGGCATCGCCCGCAAGAACGGCTGGATGGCTGAGCACATGCTCATCCTCGGCATCACGGATCCCCAGGGTCGCAAGTCCTATGTGACCGGTGCGTTCCCCTCTGCCTGTGGTAAGACCAACCTGGCCATGGTTGTGCCCCCGCCCGCTCTGGCTGAGAAGGGCTGGAAGACCAGCATCATCGGTGACGATATTGCATGGATTTGGCCCCACGAGGACGGTACTTTCCACGCCATTAACCCTGAAAA
>JAFSFD010000069.1 GCA_017435365.1 Akkermansia sp.
AATACCTTTGGAGCCCTGCTCCTCTGCGGAGAATGGGGCTCCGGCAAGACCTATCTGCTGGAAAATGATCTTCCCGCCGAACTGGGTCCTTCCTATGTTCTGTTGAGAATATGGTGCGGCGTGAAAGAATCTGCAACACGCGGCGGATTTCGGCATCGCGGCCGATGACCGGGTCTATCTTGCCCTGGCGGGCGCGGGCGGTCAGGTCGGTGCCGTATTTCTCCAGGGTCTGGTATTTCTCCTCCGGGTCCTGGTCGGTGATGCGCTGGTTGCCGCGCACATCCTTCAGCGCCTCCAGATATTTCGCCCGGGTCAGCCCGCAGCCCTCCAGCACCGGGGAAAGTGCTGAATCTGCCTCGAACACGCCCAGCACAAAGTGCTCCACGCTCAGGTAGTCATCCTTCATGCTCTGGCGCTGCTGCTCGGCGGCGGTCAGGTCGCGGTCCAGCTCAGGCCCGATTCCCGGGCTCTGCGCCACGCCGCCGCGCTGCCGCGGCTGCCGCTCCAGCTGGGCACTGAGTTCTCGCTTCAGGCGGGCGGCATCCACCCCCGCCCGGGTCAGCACTGCGGAAAGTACGCCGCCTTCCTGTTCCATCAGGGCCAGCAGCAGCTCTGCCGGGTAAATCTGTGCGCGCCCTGCCGACTGCGCCGCTTTCTGCGCCGCCTGCAGGCCTTCCATGAATTTTGTAGTAAGATTATTATTCATCATGCAGGTATGATGCTATCTGCCGGGATAAACGTTCAAAAATATTATGCGAAGTTGTAAATTTAATCTTCCGGTTCGCCGGGGCAGGGGAAACAAAAAGCGCATCTGGCAGGACCAGACGCGCAATTTGTTTGAGTAATATGGGGAAAGATAAACTTTCCTGAATCACTTACTTCTTAACGGGAGTCACCACGGGAGCGGGAGCAACCGGCTCGGGGGTCACCTGCTGCTGCTGCTGCTGGCAGGAAACGAAAGCGGCGGCCGTAAGAGCGAGGATAGCGATCTTCTTCATAATTATCTTACTAGTTTTGATGTTGTTTGATGCACCCGACCAGGCAAGGATAGCTTGGTGGGCTAAAAACAATATAGCACCCTTCTTTGATAAATCAAGTCTAAAGTATAAAAAATAGGTGGCGAGTGAGCAGAAAAAATCTACACCCGACCATTTGGACGGGTGCAGGATAAGGAATTGAAGTGAAAATGAAAGGGGTGACTCCCCTTTCCGGAATCACTTACTTGCCCTTCACAACTTCCACCGGAGGAGCGGGAACGGTCACCTCGGGCTTCACCTGCTGCTGCTGCTGCTGCTGGCAGGAAACGAAAGCGGCGGCCGTCAGGGCGAGGATAGCAATCTTCTTCATAGTGATTATCTTTGTTTTGATGTTGTTTCGCTTATCGCGCGGGCCGGATTGCCCACCGATGCGGCAGGGAATATACCAGCTTTTTTGCAGATTGCAAGCCTAAAGTGAATTTTTTCGCCATCGGGGAGTGGGACTGAAGTCCCGTGCTCCGACAGAGTTCCCCCACAAATTCTCATTTATCGGGCGCAATACGCAAGCATTGGGGTGGAGTGGGGGCAAGCAACCGCTTATCTGGATACAAGCTCCAATATAATTGCTGAAAAGTGAAGAAAAGGGTTGCGAAGCGAGTGGCAATGTGGGAATATGAACCCCGATGATGCAGCCGAGTGAGACCATAGCCGCCATAGCCACAGCTCCCGGAACCGGGGCTATCGCCGTAATCCGCGTGAGCGGGCCGGAGTCGCTGCACGTGGTGCAGCAGTGCACGGCGGGCAAGGCCTTGCCGCCGCGCATGGCCACCCTTGTGCGCGTGCGCGATGCGCGCGGGCGCGTGGTAGATGAATGCGTGGCCACTTATTTCGCCGGGCCAGCGAGTTTCACCGGCGAGGATACGGTGGAGCTGAGCTGCCACGGCGGCATGCTGGTGACCCGGCGCGTGCTGGAGCGCCTGCTGGCCTGCGGTGCCCGCCCGGCTGAGCCGGGGGAATTTTCACGCCGCGCGTTCGAGAACGGTAAGCTCGACCTCACCCAGGCAGAGGCTGTCATGGATATCATTTCCGCCGGGAGTGACCTCGCGCTGCGAGCCGCGCAGAATCAGTTGCAGGGAGCCATCGGCACCCGTGTGGCCGCTGCGGCCGATATTCTCATCAACGTAGCGGCGCATGTGGAGGCCTATATTGATTTTCCGGAGGAGGATATAGCCCCGGATACCACGGAAACTCTTCTGGCTCAGCTGGATGAGGTGGAAGCTCTGCTGAGTCGCCTGCTGGCCACGGCGGATGAGGGGCGCCTGCTGCGCGAGGGTATCCGCACGGCCATAGTCGGCGCGCCGAATGTGGGTAAATCCAGCCTGCTGAATATGCTGCTGGGCTACGAACGCGCCATTGTGAGCAGCACGGCCGGCACCACTCGCGACACGATTGAGGAAAGCGTGGCCCTGGGCGGCCTGCGCCTGCGGCTGATTGATACCGCCGGGCTGCACGAAAGTGTGGACGCTATCGAATGCGCCGGCATGGAGCGCAGCCGCCGCGCCGGTGCCGAGGCCGATTTGCTGCTGGAGGTGGCGGATGTGACGTCTCCGCGCACCCCGCTGGAGCTGCCCGAGACCGGTGCCCACCGCCTCCTGGTGCTCAACAAATGCGACCAGCCGGCCCACCCGGACTGGGCGGGGGAGACTGCCGCCATCCGCATTTCCTGCGCAGCGGGCACCGGGCTCAGCGAGCTGGAGCACGCGGTGGAAATGCTCTTCCTGCATGATTCAGGCGAGCGGGATTCGCTGGCCGCCATCAACACCCGCCACCGCCACGCCTTGCAGGAGTCCCTGGATTTCTTGTCCGCCGCTCGCGCAGCCCTCGTGGCCGGGGAATCTCCGGAGCTGGTGGATGTAGACCTCCGCGCTGCTCTCGATGCCCTCGGTTCCATCACCGGGCGGATTGACACAGAGGATATCCTCACCCGCGTTTTTGCAACCTTCTGCCTGGGTAAGTAACTTATCAGTGCCCCCCCGTGCGCCGGTAGCGGCCGATTCCGATGTTTTTTCGAAGCACCGGGGGGCAATGATATCATCGTCGCTGCAACAAATTGGACTTTGTCGTTGTCGGGGCACGGGACTTCAGTCCCGAAATACCGGTGCTTCCAATCGGGACTGAAGTCCCGTGCTCCTACAGAGTTCCCCCACAAATTCCAATTTGGGAACCTCTAAAAACTCAAATTAAGACAAGACCGGACAGTATGAAGTAAAGTCATAGAGAGCCGTTGACGAAAAAATGCGCCTGTTTTGGCGCATTTTTTGGCTTTCTGCTTCCATCAGCGCAGAGTTCACCCTATAATT
>JAFSFD010000070.1 GCA_017435365.1 Akkermansia sp.
GCGCTGCGGAGCCAGGCGCACGGTTTCGCCCACGGCGGCGTGTTCTGCCTGGCGCAGCACGAAAAGCTGGCAGAGCCCCATGAGCACGAGCCAGCGCATTTTCTCCTCCAGTTTACCGGGGCGCAGGGTTTTGCGGATGTGGTCCAGCCAGCTCATGTGGCGCAGCGTGTCGTACACAATGGCCTGCAGCAGGGAGCGGTCAGCATGCGCCAGCTTGTGCTCTGCGGCAGCACGGGCAATGAGGGTTTCGGCAAAGACGCCGCCCTGCGACCAGCGCAGCAGGCATTTCCAGGCCAGATAGCGGACAGAGGGAGAATCGTTCATACGCAATCAGTCCAATTGCAAAGCTTCGTGCAGCGGGAGAAGGCCATTCCAGGCCACAATCGCCCCCTTGATACCATCCTCCCCGTGCGGTTCGAACTCCAGCCGGCCACCGGCGGCTTCCAGAATGACGCGGGCAGCGGCAAAATCCCACAGGCAGATGCGGGATTCGACATACGCATCGAAGCGGCCTGCGGCAATGTAGCAGAGCGTCAGCGCCGCGCTGCCGAGAATGCGGATTTTGCGCACCTGTTTTGAAATATGGGCAAAGCGGCGGATTCCGGTTTCGCCGGAGCCATCGTGCGTGCCGTGGCCGATGAACACCACGGCCTCGCGCATCTGCGCACGGGTGGATACGGAGATGGGGCGGCCATTCAGAAGCGGCTGCCCGCCTGCAACAGCGGTGAAACACTCCTGCTGCATGGGGTCGTACACACAGCCCAGCACCAGCTCACCGCGGTGCTGCAAAGCAATGCTCACACAGAATATAGGGATGCCGTAGAAGTAGTTGACGGTGCCATCGATGGGATCCACAATCCACTGGTACCCGGCAGCCTCAGAGCCCTCGTTCCCCTCCTCCCCCAGGATGGAGCTTTCCGGGAATGCGGCCAGCAGGTGGCCGGCTATCAGCTGCTGGCTTTCCTTATCCAGGCGCAGCTTGATATCATGTGCCAGGGCCTCATCCACCAGCTTGATGCTGTAGAAATGCTCCCGCAGGAACGCTCCGGCAAGTCTGGCGGCCTGCACGGCAGCGGTCAGATAGGCTGTGTAGGGCGAACTCATGATGCCTTGGGCTGCTGCTGAGCTTCTTCCTGAGCCTTCTGCCGGGCGCGCAGCTCAGCGCGGGCTTTATCAAACACCTCGCGGGCCAGGTGCGAGGCAGCGCGGGAAAGGAGGGGGCGCAATTCGCGGGCTGAGGCCAGCGGGTGGGTGGCATCATCGAACCCCATCCACACAAAAGCGCAGACCGCACGCTGGCGGAACACCATGCTCCACTGCCCGGAGCCCTCCGGCAGCAGTTCATTCATGCTGATGGGTTCACCCTCTGTGATGCGGAAAGGAGGCAGCTGGGAAACAGCCGTGGCGCTCTCGCGGCGGATATACTCCGGTGATTTTTCCGGTTCGTAGTTATATATGGGCTGCTGATTGCTGTTCCAGATGGTGTTGACCATGCTCAGGCGGTATCCCCTGCCCTCGTTCTGCAGGCAGAAAAGCAGGCGGGCGAGGTCCAGGCGGCGGATATGGTACAAACCGTTATAAAGATACAGCTCCTGCTCGCGCCCGGGGAACTCCACCTGCAGTTTCAGCGAATCATAGAACGAGCGCACCACATCATAACCCAGGCGCAGACCGGTCACTTCCGTGCTGCGGGCCACAATGTGCATATCATCCCCACCCGGCAGACAGGCACAGCAGAACAGAAACGGCGCCGCAACCCGGCCGGGGCGCACCTTTTCCTGCCAGCGGTCACGGCCATCCACCACGCTGCGGCCCCCCACCATGGCCAGCACCTTGCCACGGTGATTGCGGCGGGCATCCACCACCAGCACACAGCACTGGAGCAGGTCCTTCAAATCATTATTCATACCGCGGACTTTCAGTCCCTCCGGGCGGCGCAGCCGCGCAAAGGCAGTGCGGGCAGCCTCTGCGGCTTCAGGTTCCAGGCCGGCCAGCCAGGCCTCCGGATAGCTGCCGGGCTTCTCAATGGCGGTGAGAGCCTTCTCCACCGCCTGCTCCACATACTGCTGCAGGGGCAGATTCAGGCTGGAAACCACAGAAATGCCACCGGCATGCTCCGGCACCTCGCTGCCCATTTCCTCCAGCTCGCGGCGGGTCCACATAACCGCATACGAGCTGCCGGACTCCACCGAGCGGGATGCGCGTTTCAGCACGATGGGAGCGGCCACGGCCTCATTGCACACCTCCTGGGAAATCATCTCGCACTCCAGCATGCGCCGCAGCGTTTCGGCCTTCACCGTGCGGGCCTTATCCATGCTGCGCACCGGATTGAACAGCGAGGGGGCACGCACCAGACCGGCCAGCGTGGCGCATTCCACCAGGTCCAGGTCTTTCACGGCCTTGCCGAAATAGTGGCGCGCGGCAGCCTTGATACCGTAGCAATTCTGGCCGTAATAAATGCGGCTCAGGTACTGCTCCATGATGGTGAGTTTATCGAACCTCTGCTCAATGCGCAGGGCCAGCATGGCCTCCAGCATCTTGCGGTCCATCGACTTGCCGGAGAGCTCAAACACATTGCGCGTGAGCTGCATGGTAATGGTGGAAGCGCCCTGCTCATAGCGCATGGACATGATGTTGCGGATGACGGAGCGCAGCACGGAAGAGAGCACAATGCCGTCGTGCTCAAAGAAGTTTTCGTCCTCACGGGCAACAAATGCATTGATGAGGTTCTGCGGCAACTCGTCTCGCGAAACGAAGGTATCCGCATCATCTGCAATGGATGCAATGGGCCGGTTGGCAGAATCGTACAAAATGCTGGAGTTCATCCCCGCACTCACGCGCGACAGGTCAAACTGGCAGGCCCGGTAGCCATACACCCCGAGCACAGCCAGCAGCCCCAGCAGCAACAGCCCCAGGATAGAGCAGATGATAACCAGCTTCCTCTGCCCGATGGAAAGCAGATGGTACCAATGCTTGCGCCGGTTCGGAGTAGAAACGAAAGACATGGAGCAGACTTAATCAGGGCTGAGGCGCACCGAAGTTCGGGTCATCGAGCTGGAGCAGCACGCCGGTTGCCGGTGACCACTGCGGGAACTCATTCTTGAGAGCCTGTTCATACTGAGCAGCCTCGCCTTCCTTGCCGCACTTCTTGAGCGCACATACAATCTTGTATAAAGCGAGCGGCTTGAGCTCCTTATCGCTCACCACGTTGGCCGTGCGTCCGTAGTACTTGGCGGCCTCGCTGTAATTGTGTTCCAGATAGTACGCATCACCCAGCGTAATAAAGTGCGAAGATTTGATCGGGCCATCAATGCCCAGGGCAATGGCGGTCTCACAAACCTTGCGCGCCTCTGCCGGGCGCCCGGAACCAATCAGCAGCAGAGCCTGGTCGCGCATGCCCTCCGCCAGGCGGTAGGGCTGCTTCTCCATGGAAACGTAATGCTCCGCAGCCTCCAGACCACGGGCAAAAAGCCGCAGCTCCAGACGCGCTTTGGCCAGGGTCTTCCAGACGAGGGGCTCCACCTTGGGGCGTTCCTGCTCAGTGCCATCGGCGGCAATGTACTTCTCCCGGGGTTCGCGCGGCAGCGAATCCGAAAGATACTTATTGGCGGAAAGATAATCCTGAGACTGGAAACGCGTCCAGCCGCACCAGCGCAGGATAGCCGGCGGCAGCGCGTTGTACGAAGCCAGATTGCTGCGCTCGAGCACCTCCAGGGCTTTCTTCAGATTCTCGGCATCCTTCATCTTGAAGAAACACTGAACCAGGCGCAAATCCACCAGGGCGGCATACTGCTCGGGGTAGAGGGTGCGGGCTTCCTGGAAATGCCCCACGGCAGCGCCCGGGTCTTTATCCGCCAGCACGCCGGCGATGTTGTAGTGAGCCTCAGCCAGGGCACCGGGCTTAATCTGCCTGCCCTGCCTGGTCATTTCCTCAGAGCACTTGATGAAGCCCTGGTAGTAGTGCACCATCTTATCGGCATCGCGCCCGGCGCAGAGCTTGGCCGCACGCTGCCAGCAGACGGCCACGGAATCCGAATCGGGATAATCACGGATAACCCGGTCATAATCGGCCAGGGCCTCATTCACCTTGTTCTGCTTGCCCAGGAAGGTGCCGCGGAGGGTCAGTGCATCAGGCATGCGGTGGTCAGCCGGGAAGGAATCGATGTAGGTAGAAAGCGTAGGCAGCGGGTCGTAGGCATCTCCCTGTGCCGCGGTCCAGGCTTTCTTATACATGGCGTCCGGGCGCACGGCTTCCGGCAGGTTCTCAAAATTCAGCGCATCAAACTGGCGGGCAGCCGCCACTACATCCGAAGTCATGAGCCGGTCTGCATACATCAGGCGCACCAGGTCCACACTAGCCAGCCCCGCGGTGGGTGAACCGGGCACGGCGTAGGTATTCAGATACTTCTCTGCATTCTGGAAAAAATTGGCACCACGCACCTGCTGCACGCAGATGATGCGACGGTAGCCGGCATCTGCCGCAAGCACCGTGCCGGGCTGGGCGCGCTCGGCCATTTCAAACCAGAGGGCGGCAGCCTCATACTGCTTGATTTCCATGGCAGACTGGCCCACGATAATGGAGCGGCGGGCATCCTTGGCAGGGTCATCCAGGCTGCGGGGCTGGGCAGAGGCGCGGCGCACCACCTCGGCATACTTCCCTTGCTTATACAGGGACATGATATTTTCCATCTGCCCTTCAGCCACGTACTTTTCCATGCCCTTCATCCCGGAAAGGCGGTTGTACAGCTGCTGCGACTCATCATTCTTACCCAGGCGGGCAGCCAGGCGAGCCGCCTGCAGCGTGGCGGTGCCACGCACGCGTTCATCCAGCGTCTTCATGCTCAGGATATCCCTGAACAGGCCATAGGCCTCCGCATCCTGGCCGTCCTCCGTCTTCATCTGAGCCATGGAGAGCAGCGAGGTCTGCAAAATGAGCGGATCTATCCCCTGGAGGGCCTGCAGCGTGCGGAAAGTGGATTCTGCCTCCTTACGTTTGCCGGACTGCAGCTGCGCACGGCCCAGGCGGTAGAGCGCATCATTGCGCAAATCCGCTCGCTGCGTCTCACGCACGGTGATGTGATAGTAGCCGATGGCCTTCTGCCACATCTGGCGCTCAGTGGACTGGTTGGCAAGCTTGTAGGCAGCGGCGGCGGCATACTCGCCCTTGCAGCGGTTGGCCAGCTCACCCAGGGTGTTGTTGGAGCCGGCGGCATCCCCGGCCTCTGCCTGGCATACCGCCTTCAGGTACATGGCTTTCTCCAGATTTGCCGCTTTCGGAAAACGGGTTATGAAATTGTGGAAAAGCTGCGCTGCCTGCCCCATGGCCTGGCCACGGGCAGCGGGGTCTGCTGTGGTGCGGGCCTGGGCATACACCTGCTCGGCAATGGCATAATTATCAACCTCCGCATTAGCCACCAGGGGGGCATCTGCAGTATCCGGCTGCTGCGCAAAAGCCGGCACCAGGGAAAGCCCCAGCACCAGCGCGGTAGAAAACTGACTATTCATGACAGGTAGAATTAAAACTGGTTAACAGGCATCGCCTCATTTCTTCGTTTCGGGCATCTGCTTGGAGAAGGACACATTCCACACCCCCGCCTGAGAGCAGGTCGAAATCACGTCCGCCATGCGCTGCCAGCTCATCTGCGCATCGCCACGGATACGCACCGGCTGGTTCGGGTTCACTGCAATCATGCGCTGCAACATGGCATGCAGCTTTTCTCGGGTGAACACTTCGCGGTCGATGGTGATGACCAGGTCACCATCTTCCTCACGCGCATTGATGATGATTTCGTCAATGGCGCGGGAGGTTTCCTCCGTCGACTTCGGAGCTGTGGGCACCTTCACCTTCAAATCCTGCTCGTTGAGGATGAACTTCTGCGTGACCACGAAAAAAATGAGCAAGAGGAACACCACATCCAGCATGGGGGCCAGCTGGAAGCCGATGGGCTCGGGAATCTTGGTGTTGAACTTCATGAAAACTCTTCCGGCAGGGGATTAATAATCTTCTTCTTCCAACACTTCCTGCGTGGTGCCACGCTGGTAGGTGCTGCTGAGGCGGCGCTCGCGATCCATCTGCACGGCAATCACGGAGAGAATGTGGGTCACGGCCACCTCCATATCCGCTATGCGCTTCTGGATGCGGCTGCGGAAGAACACATAGGCCGCCATGGCCGGAATGGCCAGCACCAGGCCACCGGCCGTGGTAATCATAGCCTCGGCAATACCGTGAGCCATCTGCATCTGCTTCACGCCCTCGAAGTTACCGGCAGCCATTTCCATGAAAGTCTTCATCATGCCCACCACCGTGCCCAGCAGACCAATCATGGGCGCAATGGCGCCGATATCGGAGAGCCAGTTAATCTGGCGGGTCAGGATATTAGTCTGGCGGGCACCCTCGGCCGAAGCCACCTCGCGCACTTCATCAATATTGGCGCGGGGGTTACGCTGCAGGAACATCACAATCACATGCATAGTGAGGGCAAAGCTGGAACCATCCCGCTCGCACATGCTCATGAGCCCGGCATAATCCTTGCGGCGGATGCAGGATTCCACAGACATGACCATGCGCGTGGGCAGAACGGCAGATGCACGCGTGGTCCACAGGCACACGAACATGACCATGAAGGCAACCACTGAAAGGAAAAGCAAAGGCCACATGAGGGGGCCGCCCTTCTCAAAAAGCTCCATAAGTCCCCAGCCCATCGAATTGAGGGGATCTGCTGCAGAAATGATTACTGGCATGTTCACGCGCGTAGTATAGGTGAAAACGG
The DNA here is from genome assembly GCA_017435365.1 of Akkermansia sp. GTDB lineage: Bacteria > Verrucomicrobiota > Verrucomicrobiia > Verrucomicrobiales > Akkermansiaceae > Akkermansia. The sequence continues at coordinate 6,771 of JAFSFD010000070.1, forward strand.
ATGCAATTTCAAGCCAGATACCTGTCTGCATTACTTTTTTTGCGCAGACACCCCGGAAATAAAGGTTGCAATTACGCGGCAGCGGGCATAGAATGAGGGCATGCAGGATACTTCACTCTTCCGTGCCTGGGCCGAAGTCGATACCGATGCCATGCGTCATAACCTGTCCGTGGTGCGCCGTGTATTACCCGGCCACAAACAGATGGCCATTGTCAAAGCCGAAGCGTATGGCCACGGCATCGAAGGCGTAGTCAAGGCGCTGGATGACTGCGACCTGGAATTCTTCGGTGTAGCTACCCCGGCAGAAGCCGCCCGCGTGCAGGCCACCGGCGTGCGGACCTGCCCGTTCATCCTGGGGCCCTGCTTCCCTGCCGAGCGCGAAATGGTGGTGCAGAATGGCTGGCGCGTGGCGCTCTCAAGCCTGGAGGAAGCTGAGCACTATAATTCCCTGGGCCAGTTGTACAACAAGAAGGTCAACCTGCATATCAATGTAGATACGGGCATGGGGCGGGCCGGTCTGCTGCCGCACTCCGTGGCAGAAATGGGAGCCCGGCTGGCAGACTTCGAAAACCTGCGCATCGAGGGTGTGTACTCGCACCTCTCTGCCGCGGCGGAAGATATTTCCTTCACGCACAGCCAGATTCGCAGCTTCGAACAAGCAGTGGAAGAGATGAGCACCTACCTGAACATCCCCTACCGCCACCTGTGCAGCAGCTCCGCCGTGTTCAACTACAAAGCCCCCTGCACCAACATGGTGCGTCTGGGCCGCATCCTCTACGGCTACTCCCCCATGCCCTCGCCGCACAACCGCGAGCTGCGCAACACCCTCACCCTCTACAGCCGCGTCACCCTGCTGCGCACCCTGCCCAGCGACCACGGCGTTTCCTATAACCACACCTATATCACCAGCGCCCCCACCCGCGTGGCCACCATCGGCCTGGGCTTCGGCGATGGCTACCTGCACTACCTTTCCAACACCGGCGCCCGCGTCTATATGAACGGCGAATACTGCCCGGTGCTGGGCCGCGTGACCATGGATCAGATTATGGTGGATGTGAGCCACATGTCCAAGGTGCAACCCGGCGATGTGGCCGAAATCATGGGCCCCAACGTGCCCTGGCAGGAACTCACCAACCGCGCCAGAACCATCCCCAGCAACATTATCACCAGCATCACAGGCCGCGTTCCCCGCGTTTACAAGCCCTGAGGCGCGCCGCACCTCTTCCCTGAAGCCACAGAAAAGCCCGCAAGCATTTGCTTGCGGGCTTTCTTTTGAAGCTTATATCTAAGCGCTTTCCTTACAGAGCAGCCTTGATGATGGCGGCGAAGGAATCAGCCTTCAGAGCGGCACCACCCACGAGGGCACCGTCGATATCGGGCTGGCTCATGAGCTCGGCAGCATTGTCGGGCTTCACGGAACCACCGTACTGCAGACGCACAGCCTCAGCAGCAGCAGCGCCGAAAGCCTCGGCCACCACGCCGCGGATGAAGGCATGGGCAGCCTGGGCATCAGCGGAGGAAGCGGTCACGCCGGTGCCGATGGCCCACACGGGCTCGTAAGCGATGACCAGGCCGGCCACCTCTTCAGCGGTCAGGCCCTCAAGGCCTTCCACCACCTGGCTCTTCAGCACGGTCTCAAGCTCACCACCCTGGCGCTGCTCCAGAGTCTCGCCGATGCAGTAGATCGGGCAGATACCGGCAGCAAGGGCCTTCTTAATCTTCTTGTTGATGTAGGCGTTGGTCTCGCCATGGTACTGGCGGCGCTCGCTGTGGCCAAGCACCACATACTTGCAGCCCAGCTCATTGAGCATGGCAGTGGAAATCTCGCCGGTGAAAGCACCGTTGTCGCGGTCGCTCACGTCCTGAGCGCCGACGCCAATGCAGGTGCAGCCATTGAGCGTCTCCATGACGGCAGGAATCGTCACAAACGGGGGAACGATTACCTTATCAACAGCCTTGCACTCGCAAGTAAGCTCATCCTTAAGGGCGGCGAGGAACTCCTTGGCTTCCTTCGGGCCCTTGTTCATCTTCCAGTTAGCGGCAATGATGGGGGTACGGGACATAGTAGTATAAATGTCTGGTTTCGACGCGCACAAGCCTACCGCGAAATGCCCCGCAAGTCAAGCTTAAAGATTTTGGTACTCGGGGCAAACGCATTGGAGTAGTGTCATGCAAAGCGGGTCATACTAATACAGACTTAAGGACATCTAAAGCAAAGTCTTCCTGCAGGGCTGCCTTGAACTTCATAGAGCGATAGGATAACTTAGTAGGATGAGTATCTTTGTATCGTTTGAGAATATTTCGTGCAAAGCGCAGCAAACGTGAGAAATTCTCCGCTGAATTTGAGCAAGAGAAAGTCCGCAACTGCAAGCAAAAGCGCTGACCATGTGAACGAAGGAATGGGCAGAGAAAAGACTCGATTATTGCTCCGGCAATTAAAGAATATTGCTTGGACGAAACACCAAATTGATGTTTGTCGTTGTCGGGGCACGGGACTTCAGTCCCGAAATAACGGTGCTTCCAATCGGGACTGAAGTCCCGTGCTCCGACAGAGTTCCCCCACAAATTCCAATTTGTTACCCCTCCAGTACGTATAACACATCA
>JAFSFD010000001.1 GCA_017435365.1 Akkermansia sp.
ACGGCACGCGTCACGACCTTTTCCTTCCCTCTCTTTATCCTCTCCGGCGCCCCGCCTGGCAGGTTGTTGAGCCAGTGGAACCACTTTTCAGCAGCCCCCGGCGCCTCGGAAAGTCATACTTGGAAAATTGCCTCGCCCGGCCGGCGGAGCGTCTTGTCGCTCTCTCTTTCGGGCTGCCCTGTAGCAGGGCGTGGGCGGAGTTTATCACAGCACCTTTCCGGCGTCAAGCGTATTTTTGACTTTTTTTGTCCTGCATCCCTGAATTTCTTCACAAGCTCTTGATGCGGCAAGCTTAAAAAAATCACAATTATTTTTGCGCCTTTCTCCCCTGCCCGCCATCTGGTGGCGGCTTGCCCCATTTTTATATAAGGCAAAGTTAAAATTAAAGTCTGTCGAATGAAGAAGCGGCGCAGAGAAGGCTCTGCGCCGCTTCGAAAACATCATCTGGCGGAATCCGCTCAGGCCTTGTAACTATCCACAAGGGCGTGAGTGCGCTCATGCACCTTTGCCACGCGGGCCTTCAGCTCGGCGGTGTAGGACTCGCGCTCCGGGAGCGGACGGCGAGCCACACCGGAAAGCACGGCGGCCTCGGCAATGGACGGGCAGAGGTACTCAATCATGCGCGGGTCAAAGGGCTTCGGAATCACATAATCGCGCCCGAACTCCAGCGGCACGCCGCCATTGGCAGCAACCACCTCGGCCGGCACGGGCTGGCGGGCCAGATCGGCCAGGGCGCGGGCAGCGGCAATCTTCATGGCCTCGCTGATGCTGGTGGCCTCCATATCGAGGGCCGCGCGGAACATGTACGGGAAGCAGCTCACGTTGTTCACCTGGTTGGGCCAGTCGCTGCGGCCGGAACCCATGATGCAGTCCGGGCGGGCAGCCTTCGCCTCATCGTAGGTGATTTCCGGGTCGGGATTAGCGCAGGCGAAGATGATGGGATTCGGCGCCATGCTCTTCACCATCTCAGGCTTCAGAAGCCCCTTCTTGGACAGCCCGAGGAAGATATCCGCCCCCTGCAGGGCGACCTCCAGCGTGCAGTCCTCACTCTGGGCAAACATGGCCTTGGTGGGGTGCAGGTCCAGGCGGCCGGTGTGAATGAGCCCCTTGGAGTCGAACATGAAGATATTTTCGCGGCGGATACCCAGGGCCATGTAGAACTTGGCACAGGCAATACCGGCAGCACCGGCACCGCAGACCACGCAGCGCATATCCTGCAGCAGGCGGCCCGTGAGGTGAGCGGCATTCAGCAGAGCCGCGCCGGAGATAACAGCCGTGCCGTGCTGGTCATCGTGGAACACGGGGATGTTCATTTCCTCGCGCAGACGCTGCTCCACCACGAAGCATTCCGGCGCCTTGATATCCTCCAGATTGATAGCGCCGAAAGTCGGCTCCATCGTCTTGATAACCTCGATGAGAGTTTCGGGCTTCTTGATATCCAGCTCGATATCGAAGACGTCCACATCGGCATAAATCTTAAAGAGAAGGCCTTTACCCTCCATCACCGGCTTGGAAGCGTGAGCACCGATGTTGCCCAGCCCCAGCACCGCCGTGCCGTTGCTGATGACGCCCACCAGGTTGCCGCGGTTCGTGTAGCGGCTGGTCACGGAAGTATCGTTCGCGATTTCCATGCAGGGCACCGCCACGCCCGGGGAGTAGGCGAGGGTCAGGTCATCGATGGTGAAACAGGACTTGCACGGCAGCACTTCCAATTTGCCGGGGCGCGGCTGCTCGTGGTATTGCAGAGCTCTTTCAGCTAAGTTATTACTCATACGCTCGTTTGTGAGTGAGCGGCTATTATAGCCATAAATCCCCCGCTGGCAAGCGCATATTTTCAAATTCCTCCTTTTTTTGACTAAATATTAGTCCCCTGCCCCACCCCAGCCACCAGAAAATTCGATTTCCCCAAGCCCCGGAAATGCAAAAAGCAGAGCAAGGGGCGAACGAATGCGATATCTTGATGGGCAATAAATTGGGGGTGGTGGGTAATTTATTATGAGGGAGTATCTGAGCGCAGCATAGTCGGGTAGCATTGCTTTGCTCACTTGCGGACGGTTGCTGGTGGCTCGTCCGGTAGTGGGGGGCGGGCTGGGAGCAATGGATGCGGTAAGACTATTATTTAACTTTTCCTGATAATTGAATAAAAATTCATGAGCAATAGGAAGAAGAAGTCCGCATTTTCGTGGGCAATAGATGGAGGCGGCTGGAAAATTTTGGGGTGGTTATCAGAGCGTGGCAAGCTCAAGGTAAGTCGGCATTACTTCGCTCGCTTCCAGACAATTGCGTTCGGCTCGTCCGCGGGGTGGCATTGCTCCGCTCGCCTGCGGACGGTTGCCTTAGGGCTCGTCCGCAGGAGCGAACGTTTGCTGAGCGCTCGTTCGGTGAGGGTAGTCGGGCAGTTGCCAGCGGAGCGTCCGCTGTAGTAAGGCATCGCTGCGCCCGATGGCGGACAGTTGCCTGCAACTCGTCCGGTAGCGGGGGCGTCGTGCAGGGGGCAATGGGTAAGACAAGGTGCATTGTTTAACTTTTCCTGATAGTTGAATGATAATTCATGGGCCAAAAGTAGGGGCGGCGGGTAGTTTTAGCGGGGGGGGGCGTTCTAGTCGGAGGTTGATGGGTGGCTCGTCTGGGCGGGGAGCGGCGCAGTCAGGTGCCGTGGCAGCGCGCGCTGGCGGACGGTTGCCTGGCGGCTCGTCCGCTTGGGGTGGACGGTCACTTTCGTCTCGTCCACAATTTTCGGCTCGGCTGCTTCGTTGGGGGAGCATTGCGGACTCATTTCAGCATGCGCCAGAAGCGGGCGGCGGTGCGGCGGGAGGTGGGCATCATGTAGCGGCTGCGCAGGAGAGATAAATCTCTATGCCCCATTTCCAGCTGCAGCTCAGGCAGGTTGCGGAAATGGGCGGCGTGGCAGCTCGCGAAGGTATGGCGACAGACATCCGGCACCCAGTGGGTGAAGCCTGCTGCACGGCGCAAGGCCAGCCAGCGGTTCTGCCAGTTGCGCGGCACGTGGCAATCTTTCCGATATATATCAAGATTGCCTATAAGTCTATGCTTAAGAACGATTATGATTATAACTATCTATATTTTCTCCATCCAAAAGTCCTTTTATAATTGCAATTAAAGCTACGTATTTATCTGATGTACACTCAACTGCAACCGATATGCAGCAGTCCAAAATCTCACGTGGTTGCATATTTGTTACATTCGCAAGTTCGTATGCAAAATTGTGTTTATCGGACTGAATCAAACATTGATTTAGAAGAAGTCTCAATTCTTCCTCTGAATCCATATTCAGACGATTAGCCAAGCAAGAAACACCCTGTCCCAAAATATCGCGCATTATATTCTCCTCAGGAGTAGCGCTAGAATGCAAGAACGCGTATGGAACTTTTTCGGCCTCTGCTTTTTCGACAATTCCCGAGGTACTATTAACATCACCATCCCATACTATAAGGCCCTTGAAATTACTATTAATTTTACTGCAAACAAGGTACAATTTAACGAGTTCATCCTTGCCGCCAAGAGGAAGCAACTCAACCCGTCTACGCACTTCGTTTGGCAACACTCTGCGTAGAATACAACTTGCCATCTCATCTTCGCATATTATGGAGAGCTCGGGAAATCTCTCGTTCGTCATTTTTCCCATTGCGTAACGAGTAGAAGGAGACGATATAACATTGCATACAGTTCCTCTGCGATTGAGGAACACGCGAGCTTCTCTCGGCAAGGCATCAATAAAATCGGATGAATGAGACGATATCACAAATTGAATTTTCTGTTTTTTCGCAATTTGCTGCAACACTAGAGCTAATTTTTTCAATGCTTCAGGATGTATACCAAGTTCAATTTCCTCAATTACACACAAGGCTCCATCAGGCAAATTTTGAATAGTAGAAAGAAGCTCAATTATAACGTCCTCCCCCGCCCCCATATTAAAACTTGAGTAGGACACTCCACCTACAGTGCAAGAGCGCAATGTATACTCATAATGTGACAGTTCTATTGCGTTATCATACTCATTTGACAAGATATCGTTCAAATACCCTCTGTACACATCATTAAGTTCCCCACGCTTGGAAACTCTCTGATCCGGTTTGAAATGAGCCCGCAAAACCTTTCGCTCTGTCGCACTCAGTATTCGATTCGTACCAATATACTGAATCGCACGTTTGGGACGTCGCTCATAGTGCATCCATTTGCTGGACTGTTTCGTAAGCTGCAACATTCTTTCGTCCTTAATTCGCCATTCAATGTGAACGCCAATACATGTCTCATCCCCTGGACCTTCATAAAAGAAATCCCCAAACGTATAATACTTCCTTTTTGTATTTGTTGGTTGATACGTTCCGTCTCCATTATAGGCTAAACTAGCCAGCCCCAAAATAGTAGTTTTCCCGCTACCATTCCTACCGCATATAACAGTGACTGGGTACTTAAACTCAATCTCTACGTCATTCAATCCACGTATAGCCTTTTCTCCGTTGATGTGTATAGATAAGAGACTACTTTTGGGCATATTGTTCGACGCCCATGTCTTGCTCAATCCACGTTCCAAATCGTTTAAGTGTGTACCTGGCATCTTATTAGAAATTATCAATTTTAAAAGGGGATATCATCATCCGAAAGAGGGAGATTTGCAGGAGCAGAATCTTCCGCTAAAACTCGCATTCGCGTGAAGAAGTCTTCCATATTACTTGCACTTTGCGTAACGGCGGCCCTATTAAGAGTCTCGCATATCCATTCTATAGTACCTCGTCTTCCGGATGCTACCGCAGCCATTTCTACATATACCTCCTGCCACTGATTCCGAACTATGGGCAGGTATACGATTTCCTTTTTACCTTCACAATCTGCGCCCGCTTTCCTTATTCTTAAATCACAGCTTTTGCCATATACGCAAGCGGGTCGCGATGAAAGCATGCTTCCGCCATCAGTTTCCATTTGCATAAAAACTGAAATCTTCTCCGAATCATCCTTCACTTTTTCATACAAGGGCTGTAAAACATTTGCTGCAGCAATCATCAAAGTCTTTGTCGCCCACTCCGCAAGATCCTTGACAACATTGTATGTCGCATACCCCATATGAGATCCATAATTCCCATATTCTTCCATAATTTCAGATTCGTCGCGCACGCTAAAACATGAACTGGGTACTTCAGCGGCGTTACACCACAAAGGCAACTTTGGCGCAGGTTGCACCTCTGAGGAAATTTGCAAATACTCTACAACTACCTCCTCTGGCTTCTCCGAACATAAAGAACTATCACCACTTTCATACCTTCTCAATACGCTGCGTATTGCATCTTGATTTGCATCAGTGATATTGAGTGGTGTGTAGAGCCAGTTTTTGACAGTTCCCGTTGACTTTCGGATATTCAAAGCTAGCCACTTGGCCGATTTACCATGTTCTTGCAGCCACTCTCTTACCAAATTTTTAAAATCACGCAACGCGTCTTCTCTACTCTGCTGGGTCATCATGTTCATTAGGAGCTCCACCCACAGAATACCAGCTTGTCTGAGTAGAGTCAACACAAAATGTAAGTCATTCTTAAAATTTATGTTGCCTTTCTATCACATTTGACATATATAGAACACATGACCCATAAAGTCACAAATACATCAAGGAAGCACAGAAAGAAAAAGCAACTAGCGCATTCCTCTAATGACAAAGCCTATAAGACGCGAATTGCCCAACAAAGGGGCAACAAGCCTCAATGGGAGAAAACAGTTCAATCAGCTAAACAGTTTGCTTCTTGGTTACAAAGACACCCCATCTCGGGGCTTATTCTTCTTCTAGTCGTTGCAGCTTGCACTTTTGTCTATAAATATTTCGCACTAGTCGAAAAAGTCACAACCTGTCAACAAACAACGATTGAAAAAATGTTAGAAAATCAACAAGGCCGACGAAAATAAATCACTTGCGTCTAATCTGTATAATATGCTAGAATACCCGAGAACGATGAGAGACTGTGCAAGTCACAGAAATGAAGAAAATAGCTATGTCCATCACTGAACTTCAAAAGCAGACAAACGCAAACATTCAGGCGAAAGCCAATCTTATCTGGGAAATTGCCACCCACCTGGTGGGGCTGTTCAAGCCGCACGAATACGGCAAGGTCATTCTGCCCATGACAGTGCTGAAGCGTTTTGATGACGCTCTGAAGCCAACGAAAGCAGCTGTTGTGGAGATGTCGAAAAAGCTCGATACTCAGCAGGTTGAAGGTGTTATCCGTGATGGTATCCTGTGTAATGTCTCCGGTTATGATTTTTACAACACCAGCAATTTTGACTTTGCCCGATTGATTGCAGATCCTGATAATGTGGAAAGCAATTTCGATGCCTATCTGAAGGGCTTCTCCTCCAATATCAAGGACATTATCGAGAACTTCGACTTTGCCAGCACCGTCAACCTGATGGTCAAAGGCGGTGTGCTGTTCCTGACCTTGCAGGAGTTCAACTCGGCAAAGGCTGATATGTCCCCGGAGAAAATCACCTCTGCCGACATGGGCTACATCTTCGAAGAGCTTATCCGTAAGTTCTCAGAATCCTACGATGAACAGGCCGGTGCTCACTTCACCAGCCGCGACATCATCTATCTGATGACCGAGCTTCTGGTCGCCCCCGAAAAGGCTGAGATTGTTGCCGAGGGCTGCACCAAGACGGCTTACGACATGGCCATGGGCACCTCCCAGATGCTCGGCTGTCTGACTGAGCGTCTGCAATCCATCAGCAATGAAGCCACGCTGACCTGTTTCGGCCAGGAGTTCAACCCGGAAACCTACGCTATCGCCAAGGCCGATATGCTTATCAAAGGCGGCAACGCTTCCGGCATGAAATTCGGCGACACGCTGAGCGAGGATGCTTTCACCGGCTATGAGTTCGACTACATCATCTCTAACCCACCTTTCGGCATTGACTGGAAGCGAGAGAAAACGCAGGTGGAAAACGAAGCCAAGCAAGGCTACGATGGGCGTTTCGGCCCCGGGCTGCCCGCTATTTCAGATGGTCAGATGCTCTTCATGCTCAACGGCGTGAAGAAGATGAAGGAAAGCTCCGGCAGAATGACTATCATTCAGAACGGCTCCTCCCTGTTTACGGGCGATGCCGGCTCCGGTGCTTCCGAGATTCGCCGCTACGTGCTCGAGGGCGACATGGTGGAGGCCATCATCCAGCTGCCCACCGACCTGTTCTATAACACCGGCATTTCCACCTACATCTGGCTGCTGAGCAAGGGCAAGCCCATGCACCGCAGCGGCAAGGTGCAGTTGATTGACGCCAGCAAGTGCTTTACCAAGCGCCGTAAGAACATCGGCTCCAAGCGCGTGGATTTGGACGATGCATGCGTCGACCTCATCCTCCGCGCCTACGAGGAGTTCACGGATGAGATCTATGAGGAAAGTGGGCTTGTGGTAGAGTCCAAGGTTTTTGATAACAGCTACTTTGGTTTCACCAAGGTTACAGTCGAAACCGCACAGGTGGATGACTCCGGTAAGCCGCTGTTGAAGCGTGGCAAGAAACAGCCGCTCAAGGGAGCTTCCGACACGGAGATTATCCCCTTGTCCGAGGATATCGAGGCCTACATGGCAAAGAATGTGCTGCCCTATAACCCGCATGCCTACATCGACCCGGCAAAGGACAAAATCGGCTACGAAGTTCCCTTCACCCGCCTGTTCTATAAGTTCGTAGCCCCGCCGTCTTCCGATTCCATTTTTGAGGAAATCAAGGAGCTGGAAGCAGAAGAAACAAAACTGATGAAGGAGTTGTTCGGCCATGCTTGAGATGAAAGATAGCGGGGTGGAGTGGATTGGAGCAATTCCTTCCAGATGGTCCACAGTTCAGCTTGGTTCAATCTTTTCTGAACACAAACATAAGAACACAGGAATGCAGTCCAACAATCTGCTTTCTTTGAGCTACGGTAATATAGTCCGCAAGGATATAAACACTTTGGATGGACTATTACCTGAGAGTTTTGAAGGATACAATGTTATAGGACCGGGTGATATAGTACTGCGCTTGACTGATTTACAGAATGATCAAAGAAGTCTGCGTGTGGGGATTTGTCGAGAAAAAGGAATTGTTACATCTGCATATGTAACACTCAGACGGCGTACCCCCTCTATGAATAGCCAGTTTTTCTATTATCTCATTCACAGTTATGATGTAAGAAAAGGGTTTTATGGAATGGGGGCTGGCGTAAGGCAGGGCTTGAATTATGCAGGTATTAAGAAAATTGCGCTTCCTCTTCCTTCTGCGGGAGAACAGAGCAGAATAGTTTTGTTATTGAATGAAAAACACGCTCAAATCGATGCCCTTATCCAGAACGTCCAGACGCAGATTGAAAAGCTGAAGGCCTACAAGCAGAGCTTGATTACCGAGGTTGTCACCAAAGGGCTGGATCCCACTGTGCCGATGAAGGATAGCGGCGTTGAGTGGCTTGGGGATATTCCTGAGAAATGGCAAATGCGTAAAGCCAATACTTTATCCGAAAGGATTGTCGTCGGAGTAGTAATTCGTCCGTCAGAATATTTTGATATTAAAGGTACTATTCCGTTCCTTAGAGGGTTGAATGTGAAAGACTATCAAATCAGCACTGAAAATCTTGTTTATATTACCGAGCAATCGAATCAGCTTCTCAGTAAGTCAATTGTTAATGAAGGAGATATATTGATTGTGCGAGATGGAAATATCGGGGCATCATGTATTGTTCCACCTGAACTTGCTGGAGCAAATGTAGTATCAATGATTATCTTTACAGCTAATTCTGAGTGTACATCACCATATATTTGCTACTGTTTAAACTCTCTCGTCGGAAAGCATCAGTTTGAACTCTCAAAAATAGGGTCAGCGTTAACACATACAAGCGTAAGCGCAGTATCTCGATTGGTCTTTCCTTTGCCGGCGGTTGAGGAACAGAATTGCATAACCGCTTATCTCGAAAAAAAGTGTGCCCAAATCGACCGACTCGTCGCTATCAAACAGGCAAAAATCGAAAAGCTGGAACAGTACAAGCGTTCCCTCATTTATGAATACGTAACCGGGAAGAAGGAGGTAAGATTATGAACATACCTATAAAAATACAATCGGATGAAAATGGATATTTCGACCGTGAGTGCCCGAATGGAAACTGCCTGTATAAGTTCAAGATCAAGCTTAATGATTGGGAAAATAAGGTGTCCGATGAAGAAGTACATTGCCCGATGTGCGGTCACGTTGACACCTCAGATAAGTGGTGGACGCAGGAACAACTTAAGCAGATACATGAGATTACAAAACGTTTTGCAATAAACTATGTTCAAAAAGAGTTGGATAAGTCTTTTAAGCGCATAGTTCGATCAACACGCAACAATAAGTTCTGTAAGATAACATGCAAGCCAGGAAGAAGGGTTTCGTTTATCAACAATCCCATTGGGCAGCTGCCGGAATGGGAACAAGAAATTACCTGCGAGAAGTGCAGCACCACGTATAGTGTTATTGGCTCAGCTTACTTCTGTCCTTGCTGTGGTTATAATTCAGCGAGTTCTTCTTTTTCTGAGTCTCTTGATATTATTGAAAAGAAACTGGCCTCTCTTCCTCGCGTAAAAGAGCTTTACTGTGAACTATACGATATGGACAAGGCTGAAACTATGTGCAGAAGCATGATTGAAGAGAGCCTTGGCGACTGTGTTTCTGCTTTTCAGAAGTTTGCTGAACGACGATATGTAGAAATAACCGGAAAAAGCGTACGAGTAAATGATTTTCAGATTATTGACAAAGGGAGCAATCATTTCCTAAGCGCAGTTGGCTACGGATATGAGAGGTGGCTCTCCGAATATGAGTTGCGTACACTTAAGCTCTATTTTCAGCGGAGGCACTTATTCGAACACAACAATGGAATGGTAGATGAACAGTATTTATCCAAAACTGGCGATAAGAACTATTCCATTGGGCAACGATTAATTATTAGGAAAACGGAAATTAGAGAGGTCCTGAATATACTGAAGAAGCTCGGTAAAGGAATCCTTTCTATTGCTCATAGCCAGGAGGCATAACATGGACAAAAGCGAAAAACGATTTGAGCGGGATATAGAATCCTTTTTAATCTCCCCGGCAGGCGGCTACACCCAATTCAAGGGGCAGGATGCGGCGGGCAACTGGGTATGCACCCGGGAACACGATGTAGCCAAGTGTATCTACATGGATGTGCTCTGCGAGTTCATCGCCAAGACCCAGCCCAAAGAATGGGCCAAGTACACCAAATACTACGGCGCCGCAGCAGCGGATAAACTGTACCACCGCTTGGAGACTACCATCTCGAATCAGGGCGTGCTGTTCGTACTCCGCAACGGCATTGAAGACATGGGTTGCAAGCTGAAGGTGTGCTACTTCCAACCGGAGTCCGATTTGAACCCTGTTGATGCAGAGCGTTACGCCGCCAACATACTCGGCTGTACACGCCAGTTCCGCTACTCCACAGGCAACACCAATACCATCGACATGGTATTATCCCTCAACGGTATCCCCGTGGTGGCGCTGGAGCTGAAAAACCAGCTGACCGGGCAGAACTATGTATGCGCCATCAACCAGTACAAGGAAGACCGCAGCTCCAGGGAGTTTGCCTTCCGCCTGAATCACCGTTTCCTGGTCTACTTTGCTGTGGATCTTTACGAAGCATGGATGACCACTCAGCTGGCAGACGGCAAGACGCGATTCCTACCCTTTAACCAGGGCTCCAACGGTGCCGGTGTGACCGGCGGTGCAGGCAACCCGGAAAACCCGAACGGCTACGCTACAAGCTATCTGTGGGAAGAAGTGCTCCAGCGCGACAGCCTGCTCGACCTCATTAAGCGTTTCATTTCCTTTGTGAAAGAAAAGGAGGAAGTGGTGGGCAAGAATGGAGTCAGCAAGACAGTAACCAAGGAGAAGATGATTTTCCCGCGCTACCACCAGTACGATGTGGTGCGTAAAATCATGGCCGACGTACGCCTGAACGGAGTGGGCACCAACTATCTGATTCAGCATTCTGCCGGCTCAGGCAAGTCCAATTCCATTGCGTGGATTGCGTACCGACTGGCATCTGTACATGATGCGCAGAACAAGGGTCTGTTCCATTCCGTTATTGTTGTCACCAACCGCGTGGTGCTGGATGGTCAGCTTCAGGACACCATCAACAGCTTTGAGCACAAGGCCGGGCTGGTGGAGGCTATCGACGACAAGAAGAACTCCCGCAACCTGGCCGATGCCATCAACGACAAGAAGCGCATCATCATCTGCACTATCCAGAAGTTCCTCTTTGCCAAGAAGGATATGGAGAAATTCCGTGGGCGCAGATTCGCTATCATTATCGATGAAGCGCATCAGGGGCAGAACGGCGAAAGTGCCAAATCGCTTCGCCGCAGTCTGATTGATATTGGCGTAGCTATTAAGGAATATGCCGAGGATGCCGGAATTGAGGAGGAAGAAGTAGACTTGACAGACGAATACATCAACGCCGTTATCGGTCAGGGCAGACACGAAAACCAGTCATTCTTCGCATTTACCGCCACCCCGAAAGCACAAACGCTGGAATCCTTCGGCACCGTTGTTGGCCGCACCCCGGAGGGCGAGCCTGTCAAGGCTCCATTCCATGTGTACTCCATGCGACAGGCTATTGAGGAAGGATACATTCAGGATGTACTGACCAACTATGTGACAGTAAAGGAAGCGTTCAAGCTGATTCGTATATCAAAGGATAATCCGGAGCTCATCGAAGGCCAGGCTGCGCGTGCTCTCTTCAAATATTACAAGCAGCACGGCTATACGATTGCCCAGAAGACGGAAATGATCATGACCAACTTCCTGGAGAACTGCCGCTACCAGATCAACGGCAAGGGCAAGGCTATGGTTGTGGCAGACAGCCGTGCCAACGCTGTGCGTTATTACCTCGCTATCAAGAAATACATCGAGGAACACGCCGAGGAGTGTGCGGGGAGCGATGTTATGGTTGCTTTCTCCGGAGAAGTGAAGCTCGATGACTATCCCAGCGACAAGCCATTCACCGAAGCATCCATGAATCAGGACGAGAACGGCAAGTACATCACCACCGATAAGAAGTTCCGCAAGGCATTCCACAGCAGCCAGTACAATATTCTGGTGGTAGCCAACAAGTACCAGACCGGCTTTGACGAACCGCTGCTCTACACCATGTATGTGGACAAGAAGTTGCGTGATGTGACCGCAGTGCAGACTCTATCCCGACTGAACAGAACGACCGCAGGCAAGAACAGCACCTTTGTGATGGACTTTGAGAACACCGAGCAGGATATCAAAGACGCATTCCTGCCGTACTACGAAACCACCACGATGGAAGGCAGCACGGATGTGAACCAGGTCTACGACCTGAGGAACAAACTCGCTGAACTTACGCTCTACAACCACGATGATGTAGAGATCTTCAATAAGTACATGAAGACTCAATCAGGCAAAGCGCAGGATGCCGGCGCTCTAGGCAGGTTGGCTGGCATGTTCCGCCCCGTCATCGCCCGCTATATGGAGTTGAACTCAGATGAGCGCTATGCCGCCCGGGACTATGTGAAAAAATTCAATAAGGCATACGCTTTTGTGACCCAGCTGGTACGCCTTCATGATCAGGATTTGTTCAACGAATACCAATACACGCTGCACCTCGTCCGACTCCTCCCCAAGGTAGATGATGAGACGAACGGCAATATTGAGGACAAGATCAAGCTGGAATACGCCTCTCTTGCAGAGAGTTTCCGGGGCGCAATCACTCTGAACGAAAAGCCACCCGTATTCAAGCCTACCAATCCGACACCTCCAAAGGTACCAGTCAAAAAGAAAGACACGCTCCAGAGCATCATTGATAAGGTGAATGAACGCTTCAGTGGTAAATTCACCGATGCTGACCGAGTCATCATCGAGGGCATTTACCAGATGTTCATGAGGGATGCAGAGGTTAAAAAGTTCCGCAAATATGCCAGAGACAATAGCACCGAGATGTTTGTGCAATCCCTGTTCCCGGATAAGTTCAAAAGCATCGTTACCCAGTGCTTCATGGAAAATAAAATATCATTCGATAAGCTGTTCAGCGATCCTGACTTCTATCAAAAAGTGCAGGAAGCCATGGCTAACGAATTGTATAAGGCATTACGGAAGAATTGAGAGCACACAATTGACAATTCAACGCGCGCAGCTACTATCGAGTCATTAAATAGTGTGTAGATAAACAATTCATCTGAAACGCTCCCATCTCGTGGGAGCGTTTCTATTTGGGGACGAGACGAGGAACTTAAGTTGACAATCATCATTCAAAAAGAGCCCATGCAGAGCAGAAAATCAACAATAGCAGTAATTCGTTTATGATAAATAGCGTACAAACTCTCCACCACATAATCAGCAGGAATATTGAGCAAAAATTGCACATAATCGGCAGGAATGTTGCACAAAAATTGCACATAATCGGCAGGAAAAGTCACTTATCCTGGTTCATGGTCTTGGTTCTTTTTATGTAAATTTAAGATTGGAATGTTCGTATACTTATTTTTCAAAAGCCGACTCTATTCAATTGTCGCAAGTTGTGCAACTGCTCAGTAAAGACGAAGCTTCAGAAGTAAGATTTTACTGCGAATACGAATTGCTCGACAAGGATTTCTTCGGCTCATTTTCATTTGATTTGCGCTTCAGCCTAAGTAAATCTTGAGCCGATTCTACTGGGAGCTACGAGGACGCTCAGAATAAAAGCGATAATTTTTAAGAGCCGCTCGGAGAGCTATTACTCCAAGCAAGGCAGCTCCATCTGACGATCAAAATCGGATTTGAAGAGCTTATCCTGAGTTACTCTGTACTTTTCAAATTCGTTTTCGGCGTGTTCCTTGGCAATCTCGGCAGATATTCTGCCGGCATCTTGCAGCAGTTCTCGATCATCGGCTTGCAGGATGCGGTCTAAGTGGCGGGCCCAATCTTCCATGGTCATGGGGATGTGGCGTTTGGCGCGGTTCTCAGCAAGGTCAAGATAGGCGCTCACAATACGGCCAAGCTCTTCCAATTCATTTTCTTTCAGGTAATTTTTGGCCACCACTACATCAGTCCTGACTATTTTGCCGTGCGGAGCCTTCTCCCAAGTTGCCAGACCCATGTGCTCCACACCAGCATCGGCTCGTTCCATAATCAGCTCTGCAGCGGTATGCCCATGGACGGCATAGTGTAGCTTGTTCTGGACCTTAGCATAAAAAGCACGGGTTTCCGGTGCATGGGCATCGTAATCCATGCTGGTGGCATATATGTCTGTAATTTTCTGGTAAAAACGGCGTTCGCTCAGGCGAATCTCGCGGATCTCTGCCAGCAGGTGCTCAAAGTAATCCTGCCCCAGAAATTTGCCGTTCTCCATACGCTTGCGGTCGAGCACATAGCCACGGATGGCAAAGTCTCTCAACACCGCCGTGGCCCATTGGCGAAATTGGGTAGCCCTCTTGCTGTTGACTCTGTAACCAACAGCAATGATAATGTCAAGGTTATAGAAAAGTGTTTCTCTATTAACGTTTCGTTTCCCCTCTTTTCGAACCTGTCGGATTTTCCGACAAGTTGCCGTTTCATCCAATTCTTCTTCAGCATATATGTGTTGAATATGCTCCAGGACATTTGTTCTTGAGCTTCCATACAACGATGCCATCATCTGCTGAGTCAGCCATACCGTATCATCTTCCAGGCGCACTTCTATACCCTCCGCATCACCTTGCATGGCGAAGATTAGGAACTCCGCTGTACTATTACGAATCTGTTGTTGCTTTTGCATGGCATGAATAAAAGGCTGTAGGAAACGAGAGGAAGAAGAATCACTACTGCGCTCGTATTGTATCACTTATCCGATTTTTTTCCAGCGTAAAATGAACTCGGCATCAATCTAAAATTTCATGCAAGTGGCATGGACCAAGCATTAAAATGCCATTTGGGGACTTCTAAAAACTCACTAAATGGGAATTTGTGGGGGAACTCTGTCGGAGCACGGGACTTCAGTCCCGATTGGAAGCACCGTTATTTCGGGACTGAAGTCCCGTGCCCCGACAACGACAAACATCAATTTGTTGATTCGTTTCGAGTTTTTAGAAGTCCCCATTTGTCTGAGTTGTAGCCTGAATGGAGCAATAAACTGCCTAAAATGGCATTTTTTGCAGTTTTGGCAAAATAAAAAGATGATATATCTATGTTATTCTTTTTGAACCAGCCGAAATGATGGCAGAGTCCCGGCGAGTCCGGCTTCCCATCTGCGCTCTGCGCGGGCGTTCACCGCTGTGTGCATATCGCAGCGGCCGGGGCTGAAAAAAGGCCGGGGATTGCTCCCCGGCCTGGTGATTGTTCGGTTGGCTGCGGCTGAGGCTTCAGAGCTCGCACTGGGCGAGGGTGTCGCAGCAGCAGCAGAAGTTGCGGTCGCCGTAGGTGTTGTCCACGCGGGAGCAGCCGGGCCAGAACTTGTGAAGCTGCTGGCCGGGGGCCGGGTAGGCAGCCTGGCGGCGGGTGTAGGGGTGGGTCCATTCGTCCGCAGTCACAGCCAGGGCGGTGTGCGGGGCGTTCACCATCACGTTGTCGTCGGCGGGCACGGTGCCTTCGGCCACGGCGGTCATTTCGCCGTGGATGCCAATCATGGCGTCCACGAAGCGGTCGAGCTCGTACTTGCTTTCGGATTCGGTGGGTTCGACCATGAGGGTATCATGCACCGGGAAGCTCATGGTGGGGGCGTGGAAGCCGTAGTCCATGAGTCGCTTGGCCATATCATCCACGGAGAGGTGGCTCTTGGCGAGCATGATGGTGGTGTCCAGGATGCACTCGTGGGCCACCAGACCGCCCTCGCCCGAGTAGAGGGTCGGGAAGTAGTTCTCCAGACGCTTGGCCACGTAGTTGGCGTTGAGGATGGCCATCTGGGCGGAGAGCTTGAGGCCCTCGTGGCCCATCATGGCGAGCCACATCCAGGTGATGGGGCAGAGAGCCGCGGAGCCGTACTCGGCGGAGGAGACAGCGGCGGTTTTCTGGGCATCGCCGGCGATGCAGTGGTCCGGCAGGTAGGGGGTGAGGTGCTCAGCGCAGCAGATGGGGCCCACGCCGGGGCCGCCGCCACCGTGCGGCATGGCGAAGGACTTGTGCAGGTTCAGGTGGCACACGTCGGCACCGATGGTGCCGGGGTTGGTGAGGCCGATCTGGGCGTTCATATTGGCGCCGTCCATGTAGACCTGGCCGCCGTTTTCGTGGACGATGCGGCAGAGCTCGGCCACGCCGCTTTCGTACACGCCGTGGGTGGAGGGATAGGTGACCATGAGGGCGGCGAGGTTGTCGCGGTGCTTCTCGGCCTGGGCCTTGAGGTCGTCGGCATCGATGTTGCCCTTCTCATCGCACTTCACGGGCACCACGGTGAAGCCGGCCATGGCGGCGGAGGCGGGGTTGGTGCCGTGGGCGGAGTTGGGGATGAGGCAGACGTTGCGGTGTCCCTGCCCCTGGGCCACCTGGTAGCGGTGGATGGTGAGCAGGCCTGCGTATTCGCCGGCAGCGCCGCTGTTGGGCTGCAGGGAGACGCCGTGGAAACCGGTGACGGTGGCGAGCCACTGCTTGAGCTGCTCGAGCATGGCGCGCATGCCCTGGCACTGGTCCACCGGGGCAAAGGGATGCAGGGTGGCGACCTCCGGCCAGGTGATGGGCATCATGATGGCGGCGCAGTTGGCCTTCATGGTGCAGGAGCCCAGCGGAATCATGGCTTCGTTCAGCGCCAGGTCCTTGGCCTCCAGGCGGTGGATGTAGCGCATCATCTCGGTTTCGGAGTGGAAGGCGTTGAAGCACTTCTCGGCGCAGAAGGCGCTGGTGCGGGTGAAGGCGGCATCCCACACGGGCTCGGCGGGCATGCTCTTGCAGCAGGGCTTCTCCATGCCCAGGGCCTTGCAGAGGGCCTTCACGTCGCAGCAGGTGGTGGTCTCATCGAAGGAGACGGAGACGGTATCGGCATCCACCAGGCGGATGTTGTAGCCGGCCTCCAGTGCGGCGGCCACCATGTCGGCAGCCTTGCCGGGGGCCTTCACCTGAACGGTATCGAAGAAGTTGGCAGCACCCAGGGTGTAACCGGCCTTGGTGGCGGCGGCGGCGAAACCGGCGGCCAGCTTGTGGGCGGTGAGGGCCACGTTCTTCAGCCCCTCGGGCCCCTGGTACATGGCGTAGAAGGTGCTGAGCAGGGCGGTGAGCACCTGGGCGGTGCAGATGTTGGAGGTAGCCTTCTCGCGGCGGATGTGCTGCTCGCGGGTCTGCAGGGCCAGGCGGTAGGCGGGCTTGCCGTCCTTATCCACCGAGAGGCCGATGAAGCGGCCGGGCAGCTTGCGCTTCAGCGCATCGGCGCAGGCCATGTAAGCGGCGGCGGGGCCACCGTAGCCCATGGGGATACCGAAGCGCTGGGTGGTGCCCACGCACACATCGGCGCCGAAGGCACCGGGTTCCTTGAGCACGGTGAGGGCCAGCAGGTCGGCCGCCACGCAGCAAAGCACCTTGGCGGCGTGGCACTTGGCGAAGAAGTCTGCATAATCCTCCACGGAGCCGGCGTTGTCCGGATACTGCACGAGCACACCGGCCAGGGTCGGGATGGAGGCGGGGTCGAAGCTCTTCCAATCGCCCACGATGAGCTTCACGCCGGTGGTCTCGCAGCGGGTGCGGATGACATCGATGGTCTGCGGGAAGCAGGTATCGGCCACGAAGAAAGTATCGCTCTTGCGCTTGGAATCGATGCAGAGGTGGACGGCCTCGGCGGCGGCGGTGCCTTCATCGAGCATGGAGGCATTGGCCACGGGCAGCCCGGTGAGGCCGGCAATCATGGTCTGGAAGTTCATGAGCATCTCCAGGCGGCCCTGGGCGATTTCCGGCTGGTAGGGGGTGTAAGCGGTGTACCAGCCCGGGTTCTCATACACATTGCGCTGGATGACGGCGGGCATGTAGGTGCCGTAGTAGCCCTGGCCGATGAGGCTGTGCACGGGCTTGTTGGCAGAAAGCACCTCGCGCAGGGCCTCCAGGGCCTCCTGCTCGGCCATGGGGGCGGGCAGGTCCAGCGGGGCCTTCAGGCGGATATCGGCGGGCACGATGGCATCGGTCATTTCATCCAGGCTGGAAAAGCCGATGAGCTTGAGCATCTCCTGCACATCCGCACCGGTGGAGCCCATGTGGCGCGGGGGAAAGGGAGTCTGAGCAGTAATCATATCAATGAATTATACGTTTTTGAAGAAAAAGAAAAGGCCGCATTCCCGGCTGGAGGAATGCGGCCCGAAGGGGCTTTACTTGCAGAACTCCTCGTAAGCGGCGGCGTCCATCAGCTCGTCCAGCTCGGAGGGGTCATCAAGCTTAATCTTGCAGATCCAGCCGGCGCCGGTGGCGTCGGAGTTCACGGTGCCGGGCTCGGCGTCCAGGGCCTCGTTCACTTCCACCACCTCACCGGAAACGGGGGTGTACACATCGGAAGCGGCCTTCACGGACTCCACCACGGCGATGCTGTCCTCCTTGGAGAAGGTATCGCCCACGGCGGGGAGGTCGACGTACACCACGTCACCCAGTTCGGACTGGGCGTGGTCGGTGATGCCGAGGGTCACGATGCCATCAACGATGGGGCTGATCCACTCGTGCTCGGAGGAATACTTGTATTCAACGGGATTGCTCATGGTATTTGTATGATTAGGGGTGTGAGGTTTACTTTTTGAGGAAGGGTTTCTTGACGATGATGGCGGGAACGGCCTTGTTGCGCACCATCACGTTCACTTCAGTGCCTACCTTGCCGAGGGCGGCGGGCACATAGGCCATGCCGATGCCCTTGCCCAGGGAGGGGGAGAGGACACCGCTGCAGAGCTCGCCCAGCGGGGTGCCGTCCGGCAGCTGCACTTCGTAGCCGTGGCGGGGGGGAGCCCCCTTGCCGGTGTATTCAATAGCCACCAGGGCGGTGGGGCGGCCCTCGGCCTTCTGGGCGCGGAGCACATCAACACCGATGAATTCCTTGGTGAGGTCGCAGCACCAGGAGAGACCGGCCTCCAGCGGGGTCTTCTCCGGGGAAAGGTCACTGCCGTTCAGGGAGTAGCACATCTCGAGACGCAGGCTGTCGCGGGCACCCAGGCCGCAGGGCTTGGCGCCGCAGTCCATGGCCTTCTCGAACCACTTCACGCCCTGAGCAGCGGGGCAGAAGAACTCGTAGCCGTTCTCGCCGGTGTAGCCGGTGCGGCAGACCACCACGGCATCGCCATCGCACTCGAACATGAGGATGCCGTTGCGCACGGGCAGCTCCACGCCGGGGCAGAGCTTGGCGAACACCTCTTCGCAGGTGGGGCCCTGCACCGCCAGACCCACGTAGTCGGCGCTCTTGTTCACCAGGGAGATACCCTCCGGCTTGTGGGCGGTGAGCCAGGCGTAGTCCTCATCAATCATGGAGGCATTCACCACCACGAAGAAGTTATCCTTGCCGAGCTGATAGATGATGAGGTCATCAATCACGCCGCCCTTCTCATTGAGCATGATGGAGTACTGGCCCATGCCGTCCACCAGTTTGTTGAGGTTGTTGGTGAACATGGTGTTGAGCCACTCCGTGGCACCCTCACCGCTGACCAGGAACTGGCCCATGTGAGAAATATCGAACACACCGCAGGCGCTGCGCACCGTGTTGTGCTCGTCGATAATGCCCGTGTACTGCACCGGCATATTCCACCCTGCAAAGGGTACCATCCTGGCTCCGAGGGCCACGTGCTTATCGCACAGGGGCGTGCTCTTGATTGATTCGGCGTTCATGCGGCGGAAATTGTACCCCCGTTCGGCATTTGCGTCAAGCACGTATACCCACATGCAACGCAGAAAGTAATGCATGAAAGGATTGACGATTGACGAATGACGATTGACTATTGGAAAATTCCACGGCCGGAGGCCCGCAGGATTATTCACTTTCCCCGGTCGCCGTGTGACAATTTAGCCAGATAAGCGAATTTACTTGTCAATATCAAGTGAACATGGTAGAAAGGTGTGACTCTTTATGGACACAACGTACTACGTGATATACGGAATGCTCCTGCTTCTGTCGGTCTTCGGGCTGGTGGTGGGCGTGAGCAATGACGCCTGTAACTTCCTGAATTCCTCGCTGGGCAGCCGCTCCGGCACGTACAACGGGGCGGTGGCCGTGGCCGCCGTGGGTGTGCTGCTGGGTGCATCGTTCTCCAGCGGCATGATGGAGATTGCCCGCAGCGGCGTTTTCATTCCGAGCATGTTCAGCTTCCACGAGGTGATGCTCCTGTTCCTGGCCGTGATGGTGGCCAACGTGATTCTGCTGGATATCTTCAACACGCTGGGGCTGCCCACCTCCACCACGGTGTCGCTCATCTTTGCCTTGCTGGGTTCCGCCCTGGGCATGGCCTATTTCAACATTGGCGACGGCCCCGGCTCGCTGGCAGACTACATCAACACCGACAAGGTGTTCTTCATCGTCTCGGGTATTTTCTGCTCGGTGGCCATTGCCTTCACCGTGGGTACAGTGGTGATGTGGTTCTCCCGCCTGCTCTACTCTTTCCACTACCAGCGCATGTACCGCCTCATCGGCCCGCTGTGGTGCGGTTTCGCCTTCACGGCCATCACCTACTTCGCCGTGTTCAAGGGGCTGAAGACCAGCCCGGTGATGAAGGGCCCGTTCATGGATATGGTAGATGCCAACCTGGGCGTCTCCATTCTGATTGCCTTTGTGGCATGGACCATCATTGCCGCCATCCTGCAATATGGGTTCAAGGTGAACACCCTGCGTCTCACCGTGCTCACCGGCACGGGCGCCCTGGCCCTGGCCTTTGCGGGCAACGACCTGGTGAACTTCATCGGCGTGTTCATGGCCTCGCAGACCACCATGGAGATTGGTGAAGCCCACCTGGCCGCCGGCGGTGACCTGTCCACCCTGAAGATGGGTGGTCTGGCCGATGTGAAGCAGCAGGTGAACATGCTCTGGCTGGTAGCCGCCGGTCTGGTGATGGTGTCCACCCTGTTCTTCTCCAAGAAAGCCCGCAAGGTGACGGAGACCGAGCTGAAGCTCTCTGCCGCCAGCTCCGGCAAGGAGCGTTTCGGCTCCTGCAGCGCCGCCCGCACCATGGTGCGCTACACGCTCAACACCGTGCGCTTCTTCGAGAAGGTGACCCCCAAGCCCGTGCAGGACTTCATCGCAAAGCGCTTCACCCCGCTGGCTCCGGAGGAAGAAACCGGCGCCCTGTATGACCAGGTGCGCGGCTCCGTGAACCTGACCGTCTCTGCCCTGCTCATCTCCGTGGCCACGAACCTGCAGCTGCCGCTTTCCACCACCTACGTGACCTTCATGGTGGCCATGGGTTCCTCGCTGGCAGACCGCGCCTGGGGCCGCGACAGCGCCGTGTACCGCATCACCGGCGTGCTCACCGTCATCGGCGGCTGGTTCCTCACCGCCCTGGCCGCCAGTCTGGCCGCCTTCATCGTGGCCATCGTCATGGCCTACGGTGGGTTCTGGGGCATGATTACCATGCTCGTCATTGCCGGTGCGCTGCTCATCAAGTCCACCTTCTTCACCAGCAGCACCAAGGATGAAATCCGGCTTATCAACATGGCCAGCGATGCCGCCGTCAAGGACTTCGGCAAGGCCGCCAGCGGGCGTCTGGGCCGCATGGTGGGCATCTACAACGCCATGGTCAAAGCCCTGCTGAGCGAAGACCGCGATGCCCTGAAGCGCCTGCGCAAGAAAAGCCGCAACCTGAAGCGCGACCTGGAAGTGCTGCGCGAAAACGAAGTGCTGCCCACCCTGCGCACCCTGCCCAAGGAACTGGCAGACCGCGGCCAGCTTGTCTTCCGCATCACCGAGATTTCGCTCAACACATGTGAGCGCCTGTTCACCCTGGTGAAGGCCAGTTACAACCACATCGACAACAACCACCAGGGTCTCAACAAGGAACAGGGCGACGACCTGCTGGCGCTGACCAACAAGATTGGCCGCTTCTATCCGGACCTGACCGATATGCTCAAGGAAGGCAACTTCAAGGGCATTGAAGCCCTGCTGGAAGAGCGCGACCAGCTCAGCGAAGACTTTGCCGACTGCATCACCCGCCACCTGATGCACAGCACCGCCGATGAAAGCGGCATGCGCAACGGCATCCTCTACCTCACCCTGCTCAACGAGACGCGAGCCATGCTCAGCCATGCCTTCGCCCTCATCGAGCGCGTGAAGGAACTCTACGAGGACTGATAACCCCGCCCATTTCACGCACAGCCCCGGCACCAGATGGCGCCGGGGCTGCTTTTTATCAGCAAATCGGGAACCTCTATAAACTCAAAACTAACCAACAAATTGATGTTTGTCGTTGTCGGGGCACGGGACTTCAGTCCCGAAATAACGGTGCTTCCAATCGGGACTGAAGTCCCGTGCTCCGACAGAGTTCCCCCACAAATTCCGATTTATCGAGATAAGAAACACAGTTCTCGGCGTGAGTGAGCACAAAAAGCCGCAGTATTCGCTACAAATCCCAGCAATCAAGCCACTTGAAGGAGGTGATGCGCATGCGGCGGCCGAATACGCGGTTGATGCGGGATAATCGGCCGGTGTGTTTCAGCTTGGTGGAGAATTCGGCAGCTGTCGGGGAATCGGAGGGGTCCACATAATCGATGGAGCGCTGCACGGTGGCCTCGCACCAGCACTGGGAAAGCACCGCACCCTGATCATTGCGCACACAGCCGTAGGCGCGCACGGTGAAGGTATCATCCCTCACTGTCAGGATGTTGCCAAGCGAGGCAAGCACATCGCTCTGAATCAGGTAGCCGGGGGCAGCCGTGTGCAAATCCCCCTGCTCTGCCTTGGGGAAACGGTAGAGCGAGCCCTGCTGCGGGGTGACCTGCACCTCGCGGAAATCACGGTTGATATCCGTGGAGTCGATGGCGGCCTGCAGGGCTCCTTTCAGGGCCGCATCCCCGCCCTTCTCATCCAGGCGGCGATTAATGAAATCAGACATACTGAGGAAGGGGCCGCGAGCCTTCACCTGGCGCACCATCTCCTCCGCCAGTCGGGCAATATCGGCAGGCGTGAGCATGCGCACCTCGCTCCAGGCGGTTGTGCCCGGAGTCTCCTCCGGGCGGAATGTTTCGGAGCCCTGCATGGGGCTGTAAGAGCCCACGGAATCCGTACTTTTATCCGTGGTGGAGAGCATGAAGCGGGAGAAGGTGACATTCAGCGGGTGTTTTTTCGGTTCCACCATGCGCAGGCGTCCGCCCTCCGCGGTGACCAGCTGGCGGGCAGCCAGGCCCTGAAGCACGGCTTTCCAGGCCGCCACGGAGGTGCTGTTCACATTAAACCCACCATTCACCATGAGATGCGCGGCGATGATTTTCCAGCCATCCCCCTGCATGATGCGCTTCAGCGCTTTCTCCGAACTGAGAGATGAACCGGCGCGCACATAGCGGGAAACCGGCAAGGTATTCCGCCCCTTCAAAAATTGTTCCAGCGTATACCGGGCCGGAATGGTGCGCTTGCCATCATCGCTCGGCATATCCGAAACCGAGGAGCAGAACCAGCGATCCCACAGGGCATCGTTTATCAGCAAAGCATGGTCATAAAACTCATTCTGCAAGGTGAGCGGCTTGTCTTTTTCGGAATGGCTGATATAGACCTTATCCGGCGGCAGGCAGGGGTCCGCAAAGGAATTGCCGATACCCACCCCCGGCACCCCGGACTGGTACTGCATGCGCTGCAAGGCCAGCTGCGCAGCATCCTCTCCCGGGGGGATGCGGAACCAGCCGGGATGCAGCCGCATACCGGCAAAACCCGCCAGCGAAAACGGGGGATGCACCGGCAGCTCAGAAACCGCAGCAAAAGACACCTGCTCGCCCGATTCGTTGATACCGATGGTACCGTTGCGCCCCACCGAAGACACCGGCGAAGCCAGCATTCCGCCCGATACCGGCAGCACCGCCAGCTGGTAGGGGTGATACTGCCGCTGCTGGTGGTCAGCCTGCCGGATGGAAGCCCCCCAGAACGCCGGACTGGAATGCAGCCAGTGCTTCGTGCGGAAATCGCATGACCGGTAGACGGTGGAATCAACGGACGGGTTGGCCGATTTGGCCACCACACCGATGGATGCCACATAATAGGGTGCCTGATTCAGGCTCTGCGCATCACCGAACCAGTTCATCGGCTCCGTCAGAATGCGATTCCACGCCGTCTGCGGCTCACCGAACCAATCCAGCAGGAAACGCTGCGGTGAATGGATGAGTTTACCCTTTTCCGAACTGATATCATTCACCTGCGCATCAAGCGGGTGCGGAGCCGGAGCAGCAGAAGATATACCACCAAAGCCATGAGCCACCGTGATGCAGTCCGGCACCCCGCCCGCCATGAGCCGGCTATCCGTCAAGCGCTCCGGTGAGCACCCCAGGCGAAGCCCGAACATAGTCTGCCGCCGAATCTGTTCCGGGGCTGCAAACGAGCGGTACATCGGTGAATACCAGGTCGCAACTGTATCTGCCTGGTACCCGGGAATCCAGGGATTTTCGCCCGGGGCTGCGCTTTGCTCCCCCGTGCTTCCCTTTCCGAACTTATTCTTACCGGGAGTAAATATCAGCACCTCACCCGGCCGGAACACAATATCCTCATGCGCATCATGCAGGGAGTTCTGGAAATACTCCCCGCCATCCAGACTGCTCATGAAGCCCAGCTCCTGGCGCACTTTCCGCACACCGCCCGCCATGACGGACTCATTTGCGCGCACCATTCCGTAGCCGGACCACCTGCGGCCGAATTGCCCGATGTCCGCAAATGACTCCAACGGCATCGTCTTGAAAGGAGCCGCCACTGCCCACATGCGACGTCCGCCGATGCGCATGGGCACATTGTACGGATTCCACCAGAGAAAGAGAGGGCTGTAATAGAGCGACAGCTGGTTCTCGCCGCTTTCCAGCTTTTCGACCCCCATGGCAACATTGCAAAGGTAAGCCAGCATCACAGGCGAGCGGGCATACCCGGCCCCTGCATCCCCCCTCTGCCTGGAGCGCAGGTCCAGATAAGTACTTTCCCCCGCCTCAGCACCCGGAGCATCATACCGCAAACGGCTATCAAACACGCTCCCCCCCAGGCGCGTATGGTGCTCGCGCACAGAACCGACCAGGCGTGTTGTTACATGCTCATCTTTCTGAGAAGCATTCGGCCAGCAGTTATAATAGGCATGCAAGGTCTGCCAGGAGCCGATAGGAATCCGCATATTTCTCTGCGGCAACCATGGCTCCGGCACCAGCGGAGCATCGCTCTCCCCCGTTGGTGCAAAGGGCGTTTTATCCAGGCTTTCCTTATTCAGCAGAAGGCAGAGGTCCTGTTTCAAGCCACCATGCGCTGCATTGGTCAGCAGACTGCAGGAGGTGGTGGTGTAATCCGAGAACCACGGAGTTCCCGCTTGCGGCATTTCTTCATTTCTCAGCAAGGCCAGCCCCGCCACCGATACCAGTTTATCCGCCTGCTCCATGGCTGCCGGCAATGCCCTGGCATCAAGATAATCCACCGGCATGGCAGCTGGCGTATCCCAGGTGCGCCGCAGCGCCTCCACAGGATACCGGGTTCCGGCCGCGCGGGGAACCGAAATACGGGCTTTCTGGTTTTCGCCCGAAACCCACCAGGCAAAGCCGCCCCGGTTCTTCCCATCCAGCGGCATATAGAGCAAATCAGCATACACATGGTGGCTCCGCGGAGCCTCTTTCCCCAGTGTACCCTCCCCCAGCAGGCAGATTCGCTCGCCGGGTTTGCGGCAGCTCAATTGCGCAGCAGCATCGAAATCCCGCGTCTGCTCCGGGGTCCTGCTGGAAATAAGCCAGCGGCGGAACATAGACCTGCGCCCCGGGGAATAGGTACTGCCGATGCTCCTGCCATCTGCCAGCTTGCCGTACAGCGGCGCATTCCAGCTGTCCCACACCCCCAGCAGATGCGGGGGCACACCGTTCGCCTCATCCGTCAGTATGGCCGAACGAGCCGATATGCGCTGGTCCGGGCCCAGAGCCTCCTGCAGTTCGGCTATGGCAGCATCCAGCCCGATGAGTGCCTGCTGCCGCGCCTGGGTCAGAATCACGTCGTGCGTGGAGAAACGGTTCACGGAGGCGACCTGCGCCAGGATGCAGCAGGCCAGCATCGCCAGCAGCGCCAGCAGCGTGAGCGAGGCAATGAGGGCAAAACCTCGCGGATGATGCGTCCGCTCCCGGAATCCGGCTGGTACTGCCCATCTCATTTTCTGCTCCGCGGTCTCTACAGGAAAGTCGGGCGCAGTTCTCACCCCGCCCGACAAAATTACTCAGCAACTTATTCCCAGGCTGGGAACGGCATCAGCGCCGGGTCTGCTTGATAACGGAATACATGGCCTTGCCCAGCGACATTTTGTGCGTGAGCTGCACATCCGTATCATAAGCCCAGATCATCACCCCGCCGTAGCCGTTGTTCTTCACCCACTTGCACTTTTCCTTAATCAGATTGGCACCGTTGAAGGAATGCCCAGTGGTACCATTACTAGTGGTGATGGACGCCTGATTCACCGAAGGGGAAATATTCGGGTACTGGCTCACCACCGTGTTCCAGCCAACCTGATCCCAGAGGACGTAATAGCGATTGGTATAGAAAGGCAGCCCCAGTACCACCTTGGCTTTGGGCATCTTGAGAGTATTGACGCAGCGCCCGGCATCATCCTGCAGAATGCTCATGGGTGAATGCTGAGTGCTCTGCTGGTCGTAACTCATCGTGTTGATGAAATCCACCTGGTCTGTGGCATCAGTCCAGGGAACCATGTGGAAAAGAGTTGCGGCCATGCTGATGGAGACACCGGAGCCTGCCAGTTCATCGCGCAAATCGGCCAGCATGTAGGTCAGGTACACCCATTCACTATCACTGTCCGGGTACTCCCAGTCAATATCAACACCATCGTAGCCGCCCTCAAGCACCAATTTGGCCATATTTTTGGCAATGGCCTTGCGGGCTGTGCGGTCAGTCGTGTTGCGATAGAAGGCGGTCAACCCGCCATCCACATGCCCGAAACCGGCAATAATGCGGGATTTGGCAGTACCACGCAATTTTTTGAGTTTCTCTCGTGCCGTAGCCGCATGCGCCATCGGGTCTGCCACATCGCTGGCATACCACTGATTGCCGACTGTACCATCGGCATTCAGCAAATAACCGAAATGGATAATATCCGTGAAGTTCTTGAAATGCGTCGCATTCAGGTGATTGGCAGCCCACACATTAATCCAGTGAGTGCGGTAATAAGGCACAATGCGGTGCTTGAAAGGATACACCGTGCCATACACGCGTTTCTTCACATAAGAACCCAGCTTAACAGAAGGAGTCACCGTTGTTGAACCATCCACAGTAACAGCCGTGCACACGCCGTCAATCTTGTTGTTGCCCTTGGCCTTGGTTGCGATGTCATAGGCAAGCCAGTAATAGGAAGTACCCTCGGAAGCGATAGAGATATCCGTGGTGAAGTTCACCGCACCCTTGGTCAGCGTGCCGGTTGCAAGCTCTACAGCCCTGCGGTTATCATCCCCCGTATTCAGAGTAAAGGCGTTTTCCGTACTCTTGTAGAGACGCACCTTGGTGATATCCCCGGGTGTGCTGGTCTTACCCGAGGTGAAGCTGAGAGACGTGATTTTCTTGCCGACGTCTGCCGCAGCGGCATCGACTTTGATTTGCAGGCAGACCTGCTTTTCGAGACCAGCGTAGAACACGCCGTGTGTGGGGCGGGTCTCCACCGTAATGGCCTGCAACGGCAGCGCCAGCAAGGGAATGAGATAATAACAGGATTTCATGATAGTATATGCGTGTATTGAATGTTGAAAAGACGATTAACGACGGCGGCGACGGGCGCAAAGTGAGCACAGCGCCAGCAGGCTCAGCGTGGTGGTGGTCGGCTCGGGGATGAGGTCTGTCAGGCCGATGATGGAGAAGACCACGCCGCCGGCCTCGGTAAGCTCCACGGTATAGCCCAGCCAATTACCCTCTACATCATAGAAGCCGTATTCCTCCAGGGTACATTTATTCAGCCTGCCGACGAGGGCTTCATCCAGGCTGAGGGTAAAGCTTCCCTCTTCGCCAATAGCCGTGGTGTCCTCCAGCAGGGTGAGCGAGATATTCACCGCCTCGCCACCGGCCTCTGCCAGCGCTGCGTTCAGGAAATCTGCCGTCAGGCCGATACTCAGGTCACCATCCACCGAAGCAAAGCCATTCAGGAGCGGCGCACTGGAGGTGCAATTCACAGCGCCGTCATCCAGCGGCTCGAAGAGCATGCCCACCGCATCGTTGTATACATAAGTGCTGGCAGAACTGGTCAGGGCCGCCTCACCCCACTCATCCACCAGTGCAATATCCTGCAGGCAGGCGTTGCTGAGTGTCACGCTCGTGCTCACGTTGATGACAGCCTGGTTGCCATCGGCATCATAAATCCCATGCACCTGGCCGTCTTCAATCCTGAGACTCTCTGTGCTGCTGGTGCCACCCAGTTTAACAACTGAAGCCGCATCAGTAGAAATAGCAATTTCTCCGGCACTGGTGACACCACCCTGCATTTCCAGCGTGTAGCCATTGGAGGCCGAAAGCGCAGCCGTGCCACCGGCAAGCTCCACGTCGTTGGCCGTGCCTCCATCATGAGTATTGCCGGAGAAGGTGATATCGCCGGCATCGGCAGAAATCTCCACACTTTCAGCATAAATGGCGCCGCCATAAGATCCGGCCGTATTATCAGCAACATCATAAGAGCCGCCGCCCAGGTAGACGGTGCCATTGCTGAAGATGGCACCGCCGTTGCCACCGGCCGTGTTCTCAGTGATGCTCACCCCGCCCTCTCCTTCAGTCGAAATAGAAACATCGCCGTCGCTGTAAATGGCGCCGCCATCGGCGGTGATCGTCATATTCCCGGAAATGTAAACATCTCCGGCGGCGCTGATCTCAACCCCGGAACCGGCATACAGCGCACCACCGCTTTCAGCTGCCGTGTTGCCGCTGATTTCGATATCGCCTTCTGTGCTGGTCAGGTAAATGGAGCCGAGGTCACCCCTCAAGGCGCCCCCGCTGAATGAATCCTCGGCCTCTCCGCCGACAGAATTGCCGGTAATGCTGATGCTGGCGCCGGAAAGGCTGACATCCATGCCGGCATAAACAGCACCCGCAGAAACGGAATTCACCGATGCAGAATTCCCGGAAACAACGATATCTCCGGCGGCCTCCACCGTCACATTCCCGGTGGCGCTCAGTGCACCGGCGCGGTTGTAATCCTCCGTAGCCGCATTATCGGCTCCGTTATTGTTCAGGGTCACATCCACCACTTCCGTGATGGAAATATCACCATTCTGGGCACTCAACGCACCATATTCAGACTGATAACCGGAAATGGAAACAGATTCTTCCCCCGTGCCTTCGATAGAAAGAGTATCAGCGGCGTACAATCTACCACGCAGCAGCCCGAAATCCGGAGCTTCTGCGGCAAAATCTTCTGTCAGGCTCACCTCTATGCTGCCGGCAGAAGCCAGGCTGCTGCCATACTTGACCAGCGTGTCGGAATCCGCACTGGTAATTCCATTTTCATCCACCCCCAGCATAATCGAACCACGGTGATTCTCCGAATTCAGCAATTCACCGCCGGCGGAAATATCGATGGAGTTGTAGAAGACATAGCCACCCAGATCAATCGTTGCCCCCTCCGTCAGCACCAGCGAACCATTGTAGCCGGAAGTGGCATCTCCCGATATGCTGAACGTGCCCGTCTCGCCCAGCGAGATATTCATCTCGTTATTCTGACCGTTGATGACTGAGCCGGTCACCGTCACAGCCTTGCCGGAAACACCGGCATTACCCTCCAGGTCCATCGTTGCACCCGCATTCACAAAAAAGCCGTCACCAGCAGAGCTTATCGCCGCATTTTCCCCGAACTTCACCGTACCGCTACCAATATTGATACGGCGTCCGCTGTCAATATTCAAAGTACTGTTAAGCACAAGCGTACCTTCGCCGGTCTTGTCAATGGTAAGCCCGGTTCCGATATTCTTCCCCAGCGTGAAGGTCGCATCCTTTCCGGCTTCAAGCACCAGCACGCTACCAGCACCGCTCTGAGCCGACACATTGCCGTTGCCCGATGCATTCCAGGAAAACTCCTTACCGGCAGAAACAGCAAAGGTGAAGTAAACGCCGTAACCATTCAGGCGTGCGCCCATCGTTGCCGAGCCGGTTTCCGTAATTTCCACGCGCGGGCCAGTGGCAGCACTACTGCCACCATTCAGGATAAGAGCATCATTATATCCACTCACCGCCACATTATCATGCAGATTGCCGAAACTGCCGCCATAGCTCAGATCTTCCACCTTAAGGGTGCCATTCACGGTGACAGTCGAACCGGCGTTATGACTACTTTTCAGCAGTTTGGAGCCGTTTTTGATTTCAAGAGTTGCCCCCGACGCCACGGTGATATTCCCTGCACCATCCGGGCGGGACACTCCATCAAACACCACAGTACCGCTATTGACCGTCAGGTTGCCGCTGCCGCCGATGCTGCCGGAGCCGGAAACCGTGGAATCGCCGTTAAAGGTGATATTTCCAACATTGGCAGTTCCAGTAACGGTCACATTTTCAGTTACCGTCTGATCACCAGTTGTTTCAGAAGACCATTCGACAGCCTTGAGCGGCATGGCCAGAGCGGCCAGTATAAGGGAAAGTGCGAGAGTACGTTTCATACGAGTAATACCATTTGGAGATAGTCACTATAATACACCAGATGAACAACATAACAAGCAAAAAACGCTCAAAAAAAAAAAAAAAAAAAAAAA
>JAFSFD010000025.1 GCA_017435365.1 Akkermansia sp.
ACAGCATCGCCCAGATACTCCAGGCGCTCGTAATTCAGGTTGGTGCTGCGTTTCTGGTCTACGCTGGGGTGGGTGAGCGCCTGTTTCAACCACGTTTCATCCGTGAACACATAACCCAGGCTCTTTTCAACCGCTTCTCCATCCATGCGCGGCATTCTAGCATATCTCCCCCGCCTTGGCGAGTGCAAATTGACCGGGTTCACTCTGTCATGAGCCCGATTTGGCTTGATTTAAGGGGATTTTGGGGGTAGAATCGCGCGCATGGCGACAGAGGAGAAAAAAGACTTCATCCTCGATATGGTAGCAAAGGATCTGGCCAAGGGTTATTGCGAGGTGCCGATTACGCGATTCCCCCCGGAACCGAACGGCTACCTGCACATCGGCCAAGCCAAGGCCATCTGCCTGGATTTCGGTCTTGCCAAGGAATACGCTCACCTGGGTGCCGTGTGCCACCTGCGCTTCGACGACACCACCCCCCGCAAGGAAGACATCGAGTTCGTGAACTCCATCCAGGAGGACATCCACTGGCTCGGCTTCGACTGGGGTGAGCACCTCTACTGGGCCCCCAATATCTTTGATTTCTACTACGACTGCGCCGTGGCCCTCATCAAAAAAGGTCTGGCCTATGTCGACCTGCAGGACCGCGAAACCATGCGCCGAGCACCCCGTGTTCAACCGCTCCGTGGGGATTCCCGCGCGAGCCGTGGGCGTGCATACCTGGCACCAGCATAAAGCTTTCCATTTCGCCCACATCTCCTCCAGTAAGAATACTATCTCTCAAAAACACGCTCAAATAAGATGAATTCTCACCCCCTGCAGACATTTTACTTCCGGCTTAAGCGTAAATTCATACGCTTTCTGTACCGCAACAGCCCCGAAATCTTCATGCAAGGAGCCAGACTCCACATGCTATGCAACATGTACAGTATCATAGACTTACGTACCGCCCCCCAGCGACGGATTATCAGTTATATGACAGAAGGAACTGAGTTTACAGGAATCGCTGATAGGTTAAGAAGCATCGTAACAGCATATGTAATAGCCAGAGAAAACAATCGCAAATACTTCATTTATCACGATAAAGATTTCAAACTGTATGATTATCTGGAACCAGCCGGAGAAGATTGGAGAATAGACGAAAAAGAAATATGCCGAGGGCTCAACAATGTTGCTTTCCTATGGTGTCTGAAAACCTGGCCCAAACTTAATCCCCTCCGCAAAGAATATCACTGTTACTGGGCCAGCAGCCTTATTGACTTGAAGGTGCTTCCCCCAGGAATACAGGAAAAATATACTTTCAGCTCAGCTTTCTGGTCTTTGTTCAAAATGTCGCCCAGACTTGAACTCATGGTCGAAAACGCCATGGACGCCGCCAATCTGACCGAGAACAACTATGTGGCTGTGCATCTCCGTTTCCTGAATTTTTTTGAAGCTGTAGAAGAACACAGCACTGACCTCAATGGGACAGCCTCAGCGGATGAGCAGAAGGCTATGCTTGCAGCCGTTAATCTGACACTCCGCAACATATACAGCGAGTATGGGATGCGTATAGTCCTCTTTGCAGACAGCAACCGATTCCTGGAGGCAACTCATCCAGATTTCTGCACCATTCTTCCCGGAAAAGTAGGTCATGTGCTCCGGCATACTCACAATGAATCCATCACGGACAAAGCCTTTGTCGACTTAATGGTAATCTCCAAGGCCAAAGCAGTCATCAGCATCACAGGCGAAGGCATCTATGGAGGTGGATTCTCCATGACCGCTGCTACCATCGGGCATAAGCCGTTCATCAAAGTGCCTCTGGAAAAGGAGTCTTAAGCTTCAAAAAGCTTCAATTCCAGAGCCTTGGCCGCGGCTGCCATTTCGGCCTTGTGCTTGCTCTGCCCCTCGGCGCAGCCCAGTTCCATATCATTCCACATCACTTTAGCACGGAACGGACCGGCGGGGCTGGATTCATCCACCGGCTCAACCATATATTTCGGTCCCTGCCCGTTGATAGCCTGGAGCTTTTCCAACAGCTCACCCTTGTGGTTGATAGTAATGAGATTGTGCGCGTTATCCAGGCTGAATTCCAGCAAGCGGAGCGAAACCTTGCGGGCGGCGTTGTAGTTGGAATCCATCATCACCGCCCCGATAACGCTCTCAAAGGTATTGGCCAGGATGGAGAGCGCGGCACGGCCACCATTCTTCTCCAGCTGAGGGCTCATATCCATATACTGCCCCCACTTCAGCTCCTCGCAGAGTTTTGCCAGATTGGCACGGCTCACAATAGCCGAGCGCATCTTGGTGAGCACGCCTTCATCCGCCTTCGGGTAGCGGGTAAAAAGCTCACGGCTCACCACCAGCTCCAGCACGGCATCGCCCAGATACTCCAGGCGCTCGTAATTCAGGTTGGTGCTGCGTTTCTGGTCTACGCTGGGGTGGGTGAGCGCCTGTTTCAACCACGTTTCATCCGTGAACACATAACCCAGGCTCTTTTCAACCGCTTCTCTATCCATGTGCGGCATTCTAGCATATCTCACCCGCCTTGGCGAGTGCAAATTGACCGGGTTCACTCTGTCATGAGCCCGATTTGGCTTGATTTGAGGGGATTTTGGGGGTAGAATCGCGCGCATGACGACAGAGGAGAAAAAAGACTTCATCCGCGATATGGTAGCAAAGGACCTGGCCGAGGGTTATTGCGAGGTACCGATTACGCGATTCCCCCCGGAACCGAACGGCTACCTGCACATCGGCCACGCCAAGGCCATCTGCCTGGATTTCGGTCTTGCCAAGGAATACGCTCACCTGGGTGCCGTGTGCCACCTGCGCTTCGACGACACCAACCCCTGCAAGGAAGACATCGAGTTCGTGAACTCCATCCAGGAGGACATCCACTGGCTCGGTTTCGACTGGGGTGAGCACCTCTACTGGGCCTCCAATATCTTTGATTTCTACTACGACTGCGCCGTGGCCCTCATCAAAAAAGGGCTGGCCTACGTCGACCTGCAGGATCGCGAAACCATGCGCCAGCAGCGCGGCAACCTGGTAACTCCCGGCATCGAGTCCCCCTACCGCAACACTTCTGTGGAGGAGAACCTGGCTCTGTTCGAAGCCATGAAGCGCGGCGATTACGCCGAGGGCGCCGCTGTGCTTCGCGCCAAGATTGACATGGCCAGCAGCAACATGAACATGCGCGACCCGGTGATTTACCGCATTTCCTACGACCACCACCACAACACGGGCAACACCTGGTGCATCTACCCGATGTACGACTTTGCCCACCCGCTGGAAGACGCCTACGAGCACATCACCCACTCGCTCTGCACGCTGGAGTTCGAAAACCACCGCCCGCTCTACGAATGGGTCATCGATAACTGCCCGGTGCCAGCCAGACCGAAGCAGCGCGAATTCTCCCGCCTGAACATCACCTACACCGTAATGAGCAAGCGCAAGCTCCGCCAGATGGTGGAGGAAGGCTACGTGGCCGGCTGGGATGACCCCCGCATGCCCACCATCTGCGGTATGCGCCGCCGCGGCTACCCCGCCAAGGCTATCGTGGATTTCTGCGAGGGCGTGGGTATCACCAAGTTCAACGGCAACACCGATGTGGCCCGCCTGGAAAACGCAGTGCGCAACGAGCTGAACGCCGAAGCCGAGCGCCGCATGGCCGTGCTCAAGCCGCTCAAGCTGGTGCTCACCAACGTGCCCGATGACTTCGAGGAAGAGGTTGAGGTCGTCATCAACCCCGAGAAGCCGGAGCTGGGCAACCGCAAGCTTACGCTCACCAGGGAAGTATGGATTGAGCAGGATGACTTCATGGTGGAACCGCCCAAGAAGTACAAGCGCCTCTCCCCCGGTGCCTGCGTGCGCCTGCGCGGCGGCTACTGCATGATCTGCACCGGCTACACCGCCGATGCCGAGGGCAATGTAACCGAGGTGCAGGCCGAAATCATCCCCGGCACGGTGGGTTCCAACCCGCCCGAGGGTATCAAGTGCAAGGGCGCCATCCACTGGGTATCTGCCAAGTATGGCGTGAAGGCCGAGGTGCGCCTCTACGACCGCCTGTTCAAGGACGAAGCCCCGGATGCCAACGAGGAAGGCTTCCTGGCCTCCCTGAATGCCGATTCTCTCACCGTGCTGAAGGATGCCGTGGTGGAACCCGCCCTGGCCGCAGCCCCGGCTGAGTTCCTCTGCCAGTTCGAGCGCACCGGTTACTTCGTGGCCGACCGCTACGACCACAGCGCCGAGCACCCCGTGTTCAACCGCTCCGTGGGTCTGCGCGACTCCTGGGCCAAGATGAACAAGTAAGCCCCACCTCATGAAGCACATCGAATTCACCGCCACCAACGGCACTTTCGATATCAACGATTTCATCAATCGCTGCGATGCCGCCACCATGGGCGAGGAGCTTCCCCCTGCGCCCGCCCCGGAACCGGAAAAGGAGGAACTCCCCCCCTGCTCCGTGCCCGTGGCGGATGGCTCAGACCCCATCGTCTACTCCCCCCTGGAGGAAGTGATTGAGGACCTGCGCATGGGCAAGCTCATCCTCATGACGGATGACCCCCACCGTGAGAATGAAGTAGACCTCGTCTGTGCCGGGCAGTTTGCCACGCCGCAGAATATCAACTTCATCGCCACGCATGCCCGCGGCCTCATCTGCGTACCCATGGCTCACGAGCGTGTGGATGCCCTGGGGCTGCCCATGCAGGCCCAGCACAACACCGAAAAGCACCACACCGCCTTCACCGTAAGCGTGGATGCCAAGGAGGGCATCACCACCGGCATCAGCGCATTCGAGCGCTCTATCACCACCATCAAACTGGCCGACTCCCGCTGCACGCTGGATGACTTTGTGCAGCCCGGCCACTGCTTCCCGCTGCGCGCGGTGGAGGGCGGAGTCATCCGCCGCGCCGGCCACACCGAGGGCACGGTGGATATCCTGCGCATTGCCGGCATGGAACCCGTAGGCGTATGCTGCGAAATCATGAAGGACGACGGCACCATGGCCCGCCTGGGCGAAATGGGTTCCTTCCAGAAGAAGTACGGACTGAAGGCCTGCTCCCTGGCGCAGATTATTGAACACCGCCAGCATACGGAGAAACTCGTCATCCGTGAAGAAGTGGTGAAGCTGCCCACCGATTTCGGTGATTTCGACTGCTACTCGTACCACTCCAAGGTGGACGGCAAGACCCACCTGGCCTTGGTGCGCGGCGAAATTGACCCGGAAAAGCCCATTCTCTGCCGTGTGCATAGCGAATGCCTCACCGGCGATGTCTTCGCCAGCCGCCGCTGCGACTGCGGCAGCCAGCTGCATGCCGCCATGCGCCGCGTGGCGCAGGAGGGTGGCGTCATCCTCTACCTGCGTCAGGAGGGCCGTGGTATCGGGCTTTCGGCCAAGCTGCATGCCTACAAGCTCCAGGAACAGGGCTACGACACCGTGGATGCCAATATCAAGCTCGGCTTCGCCCCCGACCTGCGCGACTACGGCGTGGGCGCCCAGATTCTGCGCGACCTCGGCGTGCGCCACCTGCGCCTGCTCACCAACAACCCGCTGAAGATACAAGGGCTTTCCGGCCACGGACTGGATGTGGTGGAGCACGTTCCCATCTCTATCCCCGGCCACTGCGATAACCAGCATTATCTGGACACCAAGCGGGACCGCATGGGTCACATGATTTAACACAGGTGGCAGAAGCGCGGACATTTCCGCGCTTCTGCCACATTCTGCTGACGCCATTTTTGGCATTTATGGCACAAAAGACTATTCCGCAAGTGGAATAACTGCGGTAAAATGCGAAAAAAGTAAAACTGGATCATATGTCTGACCCGAACAAACAGCCCAACAAATTGCCCACCCCCGGAGGTTCCCCGAACTGGGGAGTCATGATTCTGATGGCCGTCATCGCCGGCATCCTGATGGTAGCCTTCATGTTTGACGGCGCACTGGCCTCCCCCGGCCGCAGCATCTCGCTGGAGCAGTTCCGCCAGGACTACAAAGCCGGCAAGGTCGTGCTGAGCCATCCCAAGGAGTTTCCCATTGAAGTAATCCTGGATTCATCATCCACGGAGGGTACCATCACCGCGTTTGAATACCGCAATGTACCCCAGTACCCGAAAGCAGCGTTCTACATGCCCTTCACGGATTCGGATGAAATCCGTGCCCTCTGCAACCGTTTCGGTATCACTACCACCCGCGTGGAAACAGCCCCGCAGGAACCGCAGGGCGACCGCATCTGGTCCACTGAGGACTTCGCCCGCATGGGTGCCGAAGGCCGCATCATCACCACCGGCACAAGCCCGGTCATCTATGAAGGCACCGGCCAGGGCGTGATTGTGGGCGAATACCGCTTGCCCGCCTCCACCAAGCCGCAGCTCAAAGACCTTGAGCCCGTGCGCGTGGAGTTCAACTCCGCCTTCCAGGGTGAGCAGGTGCGCGACCTGCTGGGCAACCAGGTGAAATACGTAGTGGAGAGCAACACCTGGAGCATGTTCCTCATCAACGTACTGCCCTTCGCCATCGTGCTGCTGCTCCTGTTCTTCTTCTTCCGTGCGCAGGGCGGCGGCCCCGGCGGCGCCATGAAGTTTGCCCGCAGCCGCGCCCGCCTGCTCGACCCCAGCCAGAACAAGGTCACCTTCAAGGATGTGGCCGGTATCTCCGAAGCCAAGGAGGAAGTGTGGGAAATCGTGGAGTTCCTGCGCAACCCGAAGAAATTCCGCAATCTGGGCGGCACCATTCCCAAGGGCGTGCTCATGGTAGGCCCCCCCGGCACGGGTAAGACCCTGCTGGCCCGCGCCATTGCAGGCGAGGCCGGGGTACCCTTCTACACCATTTCCGGTTCCGACTTCGTGGAGATGTTCGTGGGTGTAGGTGCCAGCCGCGTGCGCGACATGTTTGCCGAGGCCAAGAAGCACAACCCCTGCCTTATCTTCATCGATGAGATTGATGCCGTGGGCCGCCACCGTGGACATGGCGTGGGCGGTGGCCACGATGAACGCGAGCAGACGCTCAACGCCCTGCTTGTGGAGATGGACGGTTTCACGGCCAACGAAAATGTCATCGTCATTGCCGCCACCAACCGCGTGGACGTGCTCGACCCCGCCCTGCTGCGCCCCGGCCGCTTCGACCGCCAGGTGACGGTGAACCTGCCGGATGCCGCCGGTCGTGAGCAGATTCTGCGCGTCCATGCCCGCAAGGTGAAGCTTTCCCCGGATGTGGACCTGGGCCCGATTGCCCGCGCCACCACCGGCTTCTCCGGTGCGGAGCTGGCCAACCTGGTGAACGAGGCTGCCCTCATCGCTGCCCGACAGAACAAGTCCACCGTTGACCAGAGCGACCTTGAGGAAGCACGAGAGAAAGTACGCTGGGGCCGCGAACGCCGTTCACTGGAGATCTCCGACAAGGAGAAGTACATGACCGCCGTGCACGAAGCCGGCCACGCTGTGTGCCTGCTTAAGACCGCACTGGCCAAGAGCCTGCCTCTGCACAAGGTGACCATCATCCCCCGCGGCCCGGCACTGGGTGTGACCATGATGCTGCCGGATGAGGACAAGCACAGCGAATACAAGAGCGAGCTGCTGGACTACATCGTGATGGCCATGGGTGGCCGCTGCGCCGAGCTCGTGGTGTTCGGAGATGTTTCCGGCGGTGCCCGCGGCGATATCCACCAGGCGACCAACATTGCCCGCAAGATGGTCTGCGTCTACGGCATGAGTGAGAAGCTCGGCCCCATCGAATACGGCACCAACCACAGCGAAGTATTCCTGGCCCGCGATATCTCCCAGACCACCCGCAACTTCTCGGAGCATACCGCCCAGATTATCGATGAGGAAATCCAGCGCATCGTGACGGAGAACTACAACCGCGCCGTGCAGATTCTCACCGAGAACAAGGAGCGTCTCCTCCTCATTGCAGACAAGCTCATCGAGTTCGAAACGCTGAGCGGCAAGCAGGTGGCCGAGCTGCTGGAAACAGGCAAGATGACCGACCCGCCCGTGCGCCAGCTGCCCCCGCCCATTCCCGTGGATGAGGACGCCCCCACCGACCTGGAGACGCCCGACGATGAGCCCCCGGCTCCGCAGGAATTCTCCACTGAAGATTCCGCAAACGCAGAAGAAAAGAAAGAAACCATCTAACCCCCTTACCGACACACACAATATGAACAGCAAGAAACTCGCCTTTGCCTGCGCCCAGGTGGCTTGCGATGCCAAGGCTTCCGATATCGCCATCTACGACCTGCGTGGCACCTCCTCCATCACGGACTATGCCATCGTCTGCACCGCCACCTCCGTGCCGCATCTCCGCGCCATCATGGGCGATGTGGACAAGGAAGTGTGGGAGAAGTACGAAATCTCCCCCGTATACGCCGAACGCACGCCGAACGCCCTGTGGTGCGTGCTCGACTACATCGACGTGATGCTGCACGTCATGGCCGGAGAAACCCGCGACTTCTACGAACTGGAGGAACTCTGGAAGCCGGAGAACCGCATCGAGTGGAACGACGGCGACGAGGCCTGATTACGCGAGCCGCACCACCTGTTTCCCATGCCGCTTCTGCCCCGCCGCAGAAGCGGCATTTTGTTTTACTTGAACATTGCTATTCCCGGGGAGCCTTGCTCCAGGGGGGACTCACTCCGGCATACAGCAGGCATTGTACGGATTTTCTCCCGCATCCAGATGGAAGCTGTGTTTGCGGAAAAGCTCCGTTATCTCCTTATCCAGCGCCCGGTCCAGCGGCAGCAGCTCACGGGTTTCCGGCGTGGGCATGGCACCATGCTGCAGGAGGATGTCGAGCATCTCCACCTTGCCACGCAGCCGGGCATCCTCTTCCTCGCTCTGCCCGAGGCTGGCGTAGCGTATGCTCTTCAGGCATGCATCTACGGGTGTGCACCGGTTTTCTCCGGCGGGTAGAGCATTCGGCTGGTGCCCCAGGGAAAGCAGCCAGCGCACGGCATCCGGCGCAGGCGTATCAGCCCCGGCCACAATCTGCAGCAGCGTGCAGTTCTCGCCCTGGAATACCAGCTCGCGCGGCGGCTGGGGCAGAATACCATCCTCTATCAGTTTCTGCCAGGTGGACAAAGACGCCTGAGGACTCAGCAGGAACAGACCCGCAAGTTCACTCGCCCCCAATTGGTAGCCATGGCGCAGAAACCAATCCAAGATTTCTCCACCGGTATCATCCGAATACAGCATCGAAAACCGAACCTTTTCCACAAACCAATGAGCAGGTATGCTGCCAGCCACAGATACCCCCCTGGCATGCATCCAACCCAGCAGCTCAAGGCGCTGAGCTGCCGGCATGCATTCTGTGCCGGGAGCAGCGCAGTACAGCACCGGAGTCAGGAGACGTGGCAACTCCGATGGGCTTACCCGCTCTGCGATAAGCTTGAACAAAGGCACATCCTGCTTCATCAGGGCCAGTACGGCCAGAGCCTCCGCATTTCCCGCCGCATTTCCGGTAGCGAGGAAATCATGCAATGACTCACGTGCAGAAGCAAATGAGCACTTGGAAACCCAATCTGCGGACAAGCGGAGGGAAAGCTCCACCAACCAGTGAATCTCAGCTTCATCCTCCTCCATGTTGAACACCCAATTCTCCCGAACAAGCTGATAGTTGGCTTGTACGGCCTGAGTCGTCAGGTAGGTATCGAGCCCCTGCAAGCGCTGCACATCTTCTGCCGCCAGAGTCGCATGTGCCGCCGGGGTTCCGCCCCATTTCCAGCCATATAGCCACCCATAACCACCGAGCAGAACCAGCGCAGAAAGCCCCAGCGAAATCGCCGCACTCGTTTTAAGTAGCTTCCTGAGCTTCATTTGGTGTAGGCGTTTGAGACAAGGGCTTTTTCTCCGGCCTGAATGCGCAGCATCTCCATCTGCAGGCGGGTGAGTTCCTCATTGAAATGCACCGGAGTGAGCGGGCGCCAGGTGCCGATGCTCTGCATGTGCAGCATCACCCGGCGGAGATGCCCGGCCAGCGGGGAATCCATGTCCAGTACCGGCTCAATCAAACGGGATGCCTCGAAAAGATGCCGCTTGCTGGCAAGTCGCGAACGCGGCCCGGCCTGCGCCATATTGTCGAACCGGAAGCCTACATCCATGAGGTAGGCGTGCTCCAGAGCAAAGGGAATAGAATTCACTCGCTCAATGTCCAGGTAGATGCACACACGGCATATCTGCTGCAAGAGCCCGCAGATGACGATGGCGGGCAGCACCCGGCCACTGTTCACCATCATATCCAGCGGCTCGCCCTTGATGCGCTCCATGGCCAGGTGCCAGGTACCATCCGCCTCCAGCAGCTCCAGCGGAGCCGCGATGTTCGGGTGGTCGATTCGCGCTTGCACGCGGGCAGTTTCCACAAAGAAACGCACCTTGCGGTCATCCTGCATGGCAGCAGGGCGCAGACTGCGCACCAGCACATCGCGGCTCATGTTCTTCTGCGTGGCCGCATAGGTCACCGTATCAGCATCCTCACTGTGCACAGAGGAGAGGATATACTGCTGAGCCACCACACGCGGCAGACTGTAAGCGGAATAAGGCATCTTCTTCGAGCAGGTTAACCATCGTAACCAAGTTTGAGCACCGGGAGTCCCTCCACGGCATGCTCCCAGACTTCGGCGGGGATAATGAAATCAAGGTAATACTGAGTCTCGCCGTTTTCATCCTTCTCCGCTACACGCTCCATAGTGACTTCGTATTCCTCCAGCCCCAGAATGGTAGGATACACGGCATTCACCTGATTGGCGGGGATACTGAGCACGTAATCCATTTCCTCTTCACCCTGGGCGCGTTTCGGCAGGAAGATGTAGATATCATCCCACACCACAGAACCGGACAGTTCCACCGGCAGGTCGAGCACATTTCCCAAAGGCCGGCTGTTGTAAATGGATTCACCGTTCACCTTCATCCAGGCACCCACGCATTTGAATACCTGCACAATGCCCTCGGGGATGGAGCCGTCTGCCTTCGGGCCGATGTTCAGGAGCAGGTTGCCCCCCTTCGCTGCGCACTCCTGGAGCTGGTAGATGATGGTTTCCGGGCTCTTGTAGTTCTCATGGTCATCCTGGTGGTAGCCCCAGCGGTTACCCACTGTCATGCAGGCCTCCCAGTCGCGGCCGGGATACCCCTCGCGGGGGATGCGTTTTTCCGGGGTGGAGAAATCGCCCTGCGAAAAGTCCAGTGCAGTGGTATCCTGGCTGGGATCAAAGCCGCTGAAGGCATACAGGCGGTTGTTGAACAGCACACCGGGGTTGGCATCGCGGCAGGTCTGCATGAGATCCTGCGCCTTCCAGG
This sequence comes from Akkermansia sp., assembly GCA_017435365.1. Lineage (GTDB taxonomy): Bacteria > Verrucomicrobiota > Verrucomicrobiia > Verrucomicrobiales > Akkermansiaceae > Akkermansia. The sequence continues at coordinate 11,270 of JAFSFD010000025.1, forward strand.
CCTCGCCGGAGAGATTGCCCTGAGAGTAATCCCACCACATGATGTCGATGGGGCCATAGCTGCGCACCAGCTGGCGCACCTGCGTGTGCAGATATTCCTGATAAGCGGCATGGTTGCGGGGAATCTGTTTTTCCTTCAGCATGCGTTCCTGCCCCACGGGGTAGCACAGGTCGCGGCAGATGGTATTGTCGTAATCCTGCTGGTGCCAGTCAATCACGCTGTGGTACAGGCCCACCTTCATCCCGGCTTTGCGGGCGGAATCCGTAAACTCCTTCACAATATCGCGCCCCAGCACGGCGCCGGAGCAGTAGTCGGAGTTGATGGCATCAAAGAGTGCAAAGCCCTCGTGGTGTTTGGAGGTAAGCACCATATAGCGGCAACCTGCCTCTTTGGCCAGCTCTGCCCAGGCTTCCGTGCAGCCCTCTGCCGGCTGGAAAAGCGGCAGAGCCTCAGCGGCATAGGTATCTGTGTCCAGCCCCAGGTTGCACTGAATCCACTCGCCACCACCGGGCACCCCCTTGAAATAACCGCCCAGCCCGGAATACAGACCATAGTGAATAAACATCCCGAACTTAGCATCGCGCCACCACTTCATGCGGGCATCGCGCTGTTCCTTTGTTTCCTGCTGAGCTGCCGGGGCAGACTGAATCTCCTGAGCAGGACCCAGATTCCCGAACAACATTGCGGCCACCAGCGGATAGATGAAATTACGAACTCTCATTACTGATAATACTCTCAAAATTGCCTGTTTTTGTCAATAATATTAAGACATGGCGGTAAGATGGAAATCAACGGTTCACCTGCACGCGGAAGGTGGATTCGGCCTCGTAATGGGGTGGTGCGGTGACGCGGAGGCTGTGGATTCCGGGTTTCAGGCGGGCGTACCACTTGCCATTGCGCTGCTCCACGTGCAGAGTCGGGCTGTGCCAGGTGGTGGTGGCGGGCGGCAGGGTTGATTTCAGCTCAACCAGGGCTCCGGAATGCGGGAGGGTGGGTTCCAGGGTCAGGGTGCTGCCATTGGCCGGGATGAGGATGGCCGGCGGGCGCGTATCCGCCTGGGTATCGGCCAGGGCATACAGGTGCTTCCGCGTGCTGGTGGCATACCACTCCGCATAGCGAGAATCCAGGATGGCGCGGCCATCCGCCTCGAAGCGACCGCACGGGAGCTGCTGCAAATCCTCTGCAGTGGCCAGTTCAGTGCGGCGGCAGCTGGGCGGTGTGGCCGGGGTTGCCTGGCTGCCGGTGCGGCGGTCAATCTCCACCCGGTGCAGAGAGTCCGGCATCTCCGGGAAGGTCGCGGGGGTATCCCGGTGCAGCAACTCGAACACACGGTGGAAAATGGGGCCGGCCCCGCTCACCCCACTGATTTCCTGCATGGGTGACTGGTCGAAATTGCCCACCCAGACCCCCACGGTGTATTCTGCCGTGAAGCCCACGCACCAGTTATCGCGAAAGTTAGAAGATGTGCCCGTCTTGGCCGCCACGCGGAAAGGAAAGCGCAGGTTCGGCGCCGTGCCGAAGGAAGGCATGCGGGCCTCCGTATCGCTCAGCACATCGGCCAGGCGGTAGCAGTCATGCAGCGGCAGCAGTTCCGCGGGCTTTTCCTCCCGCAGCGGCAGCCGCGTCTGCAAGGGCAGCATCGTTCCCTTCCGCGCCAGCACTGAGTAAGCCTGCACCAGCTCGCGCAGGGTGATATGCGCATTGCCGATAGCCAGGCCCAGGCCGTAATCCTGCGCCGTTCCCGGCAACTCGAAGCCCAGCGCACGCAGCAGGTCCATGCACTCCTGCACGCTGCCATAGCGGTTCAGCGCCTCCATGGCCGGGATATTCTGCGAACAGGCCAGCGCCTGCCGGATGGAGATGGGGCCCATGTAGTGATCCTCGTAATTTCCGGGAGCCTGCACCCCATCCGCGCTGCGGTAGAGGGTAGGCACATCCGGCAGCACCGTGCCGGGCCATGCTCCGTGACGGAAGGCCATGAGGTACACAAAGGGTTTGAGCGTGGAGCCTGCCGAGCGCGGCGTGGCAGTGCCATCCAGAGCACCGCCGCGCTCACTTTCCGGGCAGGCGGCGGGCAGCGCCACCAGCACCTCGCCCGTGCGGTTATCCGCCACCACCACGGCAGCCTGGGAAACATTGCGGCTCTGCAGGCGCTCCACTTCCTCGCGGGCAATGGTGGCGCAGCGGGCCTGCAGCGTGGCATCCAGCGTGAGCTGACCGGGCCGCCCACCTGCCGCTGCGGGGGCATTGATACTGCGGGACTGCACGCCCAGCGGGGCGGTCATTCCTTCCCCCAGCCGCAGCAGAATCAGGTTGCGGCGTTTGAGAGCAGCCTGCGGATGCCGCACGGGGTTGAGCTGCGTGGGCGATTTCACCAGCGCCACCAGCAAGGCAGACTCCGGCGCAGTCAGTTCCCCTGCCCCCTTGCCGAAATAAAAGCGGGCAGCGGTCTCGGCGCCGCGGCACATATTGCTGAAATCCGCCCGGTTCAGGTAGGCGCGCAGCAGTTCCTCCTTGCTATGGGTCATTTCCAGCCGGCGGGCCTGCAGCATCTCGCGCAGCTTGGAGCGCAGATTCCGCGGCGCGGGCGGACTGTACATCTTGGCCACCTGCATGCTGATGGTGCTGGCGCCGGATTTCCCCTGCCCGCTGAGCTGCTGCCAGGTAGCACGCAGCAGGGCCAGCGCATCCACCCCGCCGTGGGAATAAAAGCGCTTGTCCTCCGCCGCCAGCAAGGCGCGCACCAGTTGCGACGGCAATTCATCCAGCGGCTGGCAGCGGTAGCCATCCACACCCGGCACATAGCCCAGCAAGGCACCGTGGCGGTCAAGCACGCGGGCATCCTCCGGCGGCGTAAGCTGCGGCAGCGGCACGCAGAGCGGCAGCAGCCAGTACACCGCCGCAGCGGTGCCCAGCAGCACCCCTGCGACGGTCAGCACTTTGAAACGCAGCTTCACCGCGGGGCTACCTCGAATTGCTGCGGAATGCTCAGGCCATGTACCTGCGGACGGTACATGAGCTCCACCTTGGCGCCGGGGGCTGTCACGCGGCCACTGCGCACCACGCGGGCCACATAGCTCACCTCCAGCTTGCCGCGGTTGTTCCAGTTATCCACGAAGACGCGTACTCGATCCTTCAGGAACTCGCGGTGGCTCACCGCCGAGGACTGCCACCACAGGCGGCCACCGTTCCCGCAGAGACCGGCAGGAATCCCCTGGCTGCCCAGCTCCGGGTCCACCGCTTCAAAGGCGGCGGGCAGGCGGTCCTCCAGCACCACATAGCGCAGGTTGCTGCCGGCAGAGGTGGCCGTGGCGTTCAGCGTCACGCGCACCACATCGCCCACGCGGAAGGAGCCCACGGGCTTCCAGCTGCCATCCGGCAGCAAGGCCTCGTAGCGGCGCTGCACGGCAAAGCCCTTGTCCACCACCTGTTCAGGCTGCACATGCCTGAGGTAGCCTTCCGCCTTGCCGTACACATACACCGGGTTCTTCTCCACCTTGAAGGGAACCATGGTGGAGCTGGCCAGCAGGGAGTACTGCTGCGGGGTGGCTGCCGTCACCGTCTCGCCATTCAGCAGCGCCTTGGTCTCGCGCTGACGGCTGGCTACCACATAGCGGGCCACGCTCAGCGTCATCCAGGCATTGCGCCAGGTGGAATACTGACCGGCTTCGTCCAGCACGTAGCGGCGCAGCATCCCGGCTGTGGCGGCAGACTTCGGGGCTTCCTCCACCGCCAGCAGGCACTGCAGGGCGCGCAGCGGCGGCAGGTGGTAATCCTCATCCCCGGCAGCCTTGGTGGCCTGTGCCTTCTTCTTGAGCCCGGCGGCCTGCTTGTGCTTCAGCACACGGGCAGCAAGAGCCAGCGACCAGCGCTCCTGGGCAGAAAGCGGCTTGCTCTGGTTTTCCACCCGCTTCAGCACCTTATCCAGCTCACGGTTTTCCAGATTGCCGGTCAGGGCCAGGCCCACCAGGGCCATATAGGGGCGGGAGCCCGCGGCATCCAGCGCATTCGACAGGTCACGTTTGTCGTGGAACGCATTGCCGATACCCATCAGCAAGCGCACCATGGAAACATAGGGCGAGAATTCGCAGGCCTCAGTGCCGCCGTCCCAGTAGGTATAGCCGCCGTTTTCATAATCGTAACGCCCCTTCTTGAGAGCCCGGCGTGCCAGGCGGGAATCCACATCCGCCAGCACTTCCGCCACGTTCTTACCCTCCGGGAAGCTGATACCCAGGGCTGCCTTGAGTTCCTGGTGGTAAATCCAGGGAATGGCGGTGGAGCTGAGCTGCTCGCTGCAACCGTAGGGATAGGTGAAGAGATACTGCAAGGGGTAGCCGATACCCCCCAGCGGATTCGTGGTGAAGCTTACCTCCACCCTGGTATCCGGGCGGAAATCACCCCGCATCCACTGGCTCAGGTTCCAGGTCTGGCCGGGCTGAATCACTGCGTTGAAATCCTCTCGGATATAGGGCATGGGTGGCACGGCATCGAAGCTCAGCTGCACACCATCCGAGCAGCGGGCCAGCATGCTGTTATAGGGGGCCGTCTCGGCCTGTACCTCCCATTGCAGCTTCACCGGGCCGGTGCGGTTCACCTTGATGGGGAAATGCACCGTGACCGGGGCATCCCCCTGCAGGGTGACAATCTGGTGGCGCTGCGGCAGCTGCGCATTCTGCCCGCCCATAGCCACAATCCAGCGGATGGGAGCACCGTTGGCAGCCTCGGGAAGCTCGGCGGGCAGCATGCTCAGCGTCACCGGCAGCATCAGTTCATCGCCCTCGGTGGCGCTCATGGGGGCGGCGGGCTCCAGCATCACCGGCTTGGTCACATGGTAGCCGGCTTCGCCGGAGCCGAATTTGTCCCCCGCTGCGGCCACAGCCATGAGGCGGTAGCGCGTGAGGGTATCCGGGTTGGCGTAAGTGGCGGAGAAGCGGCCCTGCGCATCGGTCTTCACCGAGGAAAGCCAGAGCGCGCAGGGATTAAAATTGCGGCGCAGATAGGCCGATGTGGAGTCCGGGACATCGCCCGAGCCCATCATCTCATCATCACCACCGCCGCCGATGAACACGCCCTTGTTGCCGAAGTAGCGGCTGCCCAGGTTCTCGCTCACCAGCTGGCCGAGGCCGGAGAAGGTGCCCACGCAGTGATCGCGTCCGTCCATGCTGTAGAAACGGCGGAGCGGGTCCGGCAAGTCATACCCCATCACCTGCAGGGTGCCTTCATCCTCCGCAAAGAGGGTCACCTCAGCATTCGCCACCGGTTTTCCGGCGGCATCGGTAATCACGCCACTCACCTGGCAGGGTTCACCGGGCAGCAGGGATTGCTGCGGTGCCTGGAGCTGCACCATCAGTTTCTTTTCCGAGGGCTCCACCCGCACCAGACAGGTTCCCATCTTGAGCAGGGGCTTGCCATCGGCCCCGCGGGCCCCGGCATTCTGCACCAGGCTCACGCTCACATACACACCGGGCGCATCCGCTGCTTCCAGCGGCACCTCAATCACCGGGTTGTCCACCGTCACCTTGCGGCGCAGGTGGCGCAGGACCTTGCCGCGCTCCACCGTCACCAGCAGCTCGGCATCCACCGGGGTCTGCACCAGCACGCGGGCGGTCTCGCCCGGCTTGTAAGAATCCTTTTCGGGCAGCAGCGTCAGCCCGGTATCACCCATGTATTCCCAGGGTGAGACGTCATCACCCCATACGTAGTGGCGGGTGGAGCTATAGAACTCGCGCCCCTCGGCATCGCGGCCGCGCAGCTCCACATCGTAGCGGCCTGCCCCATCCACCGGGATTTCCAGCTTCTGCGGGGTGCCGGTCAGCTGCACAGGAATCCTGCGCTCGGTGTTTTCATCTGCCGCGTTGCGGATGGCCGATTTGAAGACCGAGCCATAGCGGTACGGGCGGAACACCGTGCGCTTCACCGTGAGCTCTGCCGCCAGCGGCTGGCCATCCCACGCGGCGCCATCGGGTTTGACCGCCACCAGTTCCACCGGCAGGGTGCCGCCCGCCGAGGCCAGCAGTGATTCCGGGCGGATACCGCCGTACACCGCAGCGGGGTGCATGGTCTGCTCCTGCACGCTGCGCACGCTCTGCTCGTTGCCGTTGGTCACGGTGGTGGTGGCCACCACATGCAGAGCTCCGGGCTTGTCCGACTTAGGCAGCGTGAAGTTCACGCTCCCCCGCCCGGCATCGTCCAGCGTGCCGCTCTGCGAATCATACTCCTTCTCCGCCCAAAGGCCGTGGCCGCCGTAGCATTCCTGGTAATAAGCCCAGGAGGTGTCCGTATAATCCGCAAAGCGGAATCCCTCCCACTGCGGCTGGCGGGGATGGAAATTGCGGGGCTGTGAAACAATCCGCCAGTTCACCTTGCCCCGGGCCACCGGGGTGGTGGTGAAGTTCGTGGCCCTGGCCTCCACTTTCGCCAGTCCTTTGGCTGCATCAATACTCAGGGAGCTTTCCACCTCAAACTCATTGCGGCGGAATTCCTTGCAGGAGAGAGAAATACCAGCCGTGCGGCTCAGGCACACCCACTTGGAAGCCTTACCCTTCAACACGGCCTTATCCGGACTCGTCTCATTATCATCCCCCTTGTACACCAAGGTGAATCGCACGGAGTAATCGCCCACGGCATTCATGGGAGCATCCACCGTGAAACTTCCATTGCTCTCCAGCTTCACCGGCAGGGTGCATACCTTTTCGCTGTTGCAGAACAGCTCAGCCGTGATGCTTTCCACCTCCGGCAGCAGGATTTCGTTATTCTTCACCCAGCGGATAAGGCCCTTCACATGTGCCTTTTCACCGGGGCGGTACAGCGAGCGGTCGCTGAAGAGATACACCAGCGGCTCCGGCAGGTCAGCCGGGCAGATTCCCTCCTCCATCAATGCCTTATTCTGCCAGGTGTTGCCCTGGTTCGCTTCCCAATCCATCTTCTCGATTTCATGGCTCAGGATGACACTGTCCTCCGCCGTGCAGAGCTGCAGGAAGCGCGTCTCTGCCGGGAAATCGCCCTGAACCAGGCCATTCTTCACCGGGAGCTCGCCCAGCGTATCGCCTTCGGCATCCAGCAGACGCAATGTGGCATCCTGCACCTCGCCCGCGGTGCTCAGGTGGTAGGCCCAGCCGAACAGGTGGCGGCCATTCGTCTTCCAGAGCAGACCCAGGTCCGTCACCTGCACCAGGCCCTGGTTCATGCAGGGGTGCTTGCTCTTGCGCATCGGTTCGCCCTCCACCTCGACCATGTAGAAACCACCCACCGGCTGACCGGGGAACAACTCGGCCAGCGGCAGGTTGATTTCCGAATCGAGCGAGGCCGGCAGATCCTTCTCCACCGATGCCAGCACGCCGGGCAAGTCATCAGTATCGATGCGGTTGTCATCAAAGTCCTTGTCATCCAGTTTCTCTTCCACGCGGGCATCGTGGCGGGCTTCTTCATCGTTCCAGTCAAGGCGGGCGCCGGTGTAGCGCGTTCCGTAATCGGTGAGCAGACGCACGGCGTCCTCTGCCTCGCCGCGCAGCTTCCAGAGACGGATTTTACCACCCTTCACGCGGCCATAGCGGCAGCGGATGGTGGTGCTGCCACGAAGCTGCATCTGGCTGGCGCACACATCGGTGTAGATATACGGAGCCATGGGACGAAGTGAGGTCACATCCTCCGGCACCTCAGGGCGGTTCGCCTCATCCACCGGCACCACAGCTTCGTACAGCCCCACCGTGCGCAGTTTGAGTTCCTGCTCCCCGCAATCGTACAGCAGGGTCATGCCGGTGCTGCCCGGTTTCACGCTGCCATCCGGCAGGCGCACATCGCTCACATAGATTTTCTGCGGGGTGATGACAACCTCCTGCCCGTTCACCTGAGCGCGCAGGGCGCCATCGCGCCACTCCATCTTCTGGTATTCGGGGACCGTGGCATCTGCCGGCACCAGTCCCCACTCAAACTGGCGGATGAGCTCTTCTGGCGTGGTGGCAGAGGCGGGCATGTCGAGCTTCAGCTCCAGCTCATACTTACCAGGAGCCTTGTAGGTATTGGTCACCACGTGCTTCCACTCGCGCTTCTGAAGCACCATAATATTCCCGGGGCCGAAGCATTCTTCCTCCTCATTCCAGTGCAGCCCCGGCATGCGCACGCTCACGCCGTATTCACTCACGGCACCGGGAAGCTCCAGCACCCAGGTGTTCGGCACGATTTCGTCCTGAGGTAACTTTGCAGCAGCCTCGCGGTCCTCTTCACTTACGCTGTACCCGGTGCAGCTCCTGAAGGCATCCCAATCGGCCACGGCATCCGCCACCGTGGCCGGGCGGCTCACCACCGGGTAGCGCTTGCCCCCCAGCTCGTAGAACATACCGGCCAGGCGGGGCTTCAGCACATCGGCGTATTTTTCCTTATCGGCACGCAGGAACACATTCCCGTTATCGCAGCGTCCGGTGGAATAGCCGTAGAAATAGCGGCTTGTGCCCAATTTCTTCACCAGCGGGGGTATCGGTTCGCCCTTCAGCCCCTTCACCCCCGCCGGCACCTCCAGGGTGAACACCTCCAGCACCGGCAGCTCGCGCACCGGCTTTATCTGCATCATGGACGTGCTCTGCCACACCATCGACATGGCATCCGCATGGCTCAGATTCACCACGCCGGGCTTCACCGGCTTGCCCACCTCCTCCGCAGGCACCATCGGCACCGGAAAACTCACGCTGATTGAGAAGTCTTCCGTCATGGCTCCATAATACCGGGGGAGACCCACCTCAGGCGCGGGCAGAGTAGCCGCTGTTTCTGCTGCAGGTGCTGCCATCACCTGGTGCGGCACCACGCCACCCAGGGCAAGAACGGAAAGAGTACAGGCCAGGCTTGTTTTCATGTTGATGAAAGAATGGGGTTCTATATGTTCGGGCGCTTATCTGCGACGGATTTATTCCTCAATGACTCCTCAGGTCAAATTTTCTTATACTCTATCATTCCGCTGCGGTTACCGCAAGTTTAAACCTCGCTTCCCGGCATCTTTCTTTGTTGATATTTTCATACAAATCTGTTCTTCGTGTATTGACATCAGAATCATCGTATGCTAGAGTCAACTCTATGGACGACCTTTCCCTCACCCACACCATTACCAGCTACGAATGTGCCGCAGATCACCTGATGAAGCCGGAATTCTTCATGCACCTCTGCCAGGAAATGGCCGAGGAACATGCCGACTTGCACAATCTGGGCTTCGGCTGGGCCGTGGCCAATCACAAAATCTGGGTGGAGACTCAGGGAAACTACGAATTTTACCGCCGCCCGGACTGGAAGGAGACCATCACCCTGCGCACCAACACCGGCCAGGCCAGCGCCCTGCAGGCCCGCCGCTTTGTCGAAATGACCGATAAAGATGGCAAGGTGCTCGCCCGCGCCGACCTGATGTGGGTGCTCATTGACATCACCACCCGCCGCCCCTTCCCCCTGAAACGCACCGATGTGGCATTCAAGGACCGTGAATGCCCACCTATCACGACATCCATGGAATGCCCGGAATGGAGCGAGACCCCGCTTTGCTGCTTCCCGCACACCGCCGCCCGCCGCGATATCGACTTCAATGGCCATATCAACAACAGCGCCTACCTCATCTGGGCCCTGGACACCCTGCCCGCAGAGCACACGCCGGATGGCAGCCCCGTGCGCATTCACGTCACCTTCCGCAAGGAATGCATGCTTGGCACCGAGGTAGAAGTGCAGCACTTCCGCACCGGCAACTTCACCCGCCACATCATCAACTCCGCCGAAGGTATCCGTGCCGAGGTTGAGATAGAGTGGTGCAACCTCTCAGCCCAATAAAGTCCGAGCGCAGCGAGGATATCGTCTGCGCCGCCAGGCGCAGATATCGTCCCGGGCTCTGCCCGGGATATCGTCCACGCCGAAGGCGTGGATATCGTTCCCTATGTCGCACCGCTTAGGCATCCCGCATTCATTGGGAAGCCCCCCTTCGGGACTGAAGTCCCGTGCCCCGACACAAATTCCCCTGCGCCGCCAGGCGCAGCTATCTCTACAAATCCAAAATCCTACCTCCAAAATCAAAAATGAAGGAGCCCCTTGTCTTGACGTAGCCCCAAAGGGGCGAAGACGGGCTTGTCTCGGCGTAGGCACGCCGAAGCCGGATCGCGGGACAGCTTTTGCCTTGGGCTTCCCAATAGGTGGCTCTTTGCGCTGCCCCTGCTCTATAGGAAACGATATCCACACTGCGTGTGGACGATATCCGGCTTTGCCGGACGATATCCACGCCTGCGGCGTGGACGATAT
>JAFSFD010000026.1 GCA_017435365.1 Akkermansia sp.
TATGCTGGCCGCCATCACCCCGCAGACCCGCCTGGTGTTCATCACCAACCCGACCAACCCGGTGGGCACCATGGTGAGCCAGGAGGAACTGGAATCTTTCATTTCCCGCGTGCCGGAGCATGTGGTGGTGGCTATCGATGAGGCTTACATTGAGTTTGCCGGGCTGCCGACGGATAGTATGAAGTTTGTGAAGCAGGGCAGGAATGTGGCGGTGCTCCGTACCTTCTCCAAAGCCTACGGCCTGGCCGGTGCCCGCTGCGGCTACGCCATCACCACGCCGGAAATGGCTGACTTGCTGAATAAGGCTCGCTCTCCTTTCAATGTGAATGCCTTTGCCCAGGTTGGTGCGCTGGCGGCGCTGGATGATACCGGGCATATCGCCCGCTCTGTGCAGATGGTGAACGAAGGCCGCCGCCGCTACGAGGAATTCTTCACAGCCCGGGGGCTGGAGTATGTGCCGAGCCACACCAATTTCATTCTGGTGAATGTGGGCAACGGAGTCGAGGTGTTCCGCAAGGCTCTGGCGCGGGGCGTCATCATGCGCCCCATGGCCGCCTATGGCCTGACCGCATACATCCGCATCACCATCGGCAACGAGCGCGAGAACACCCGCTGCCTTGAGGTGCTGTCTCAGGTCCTGTAACGGTGTTTATTCCGTCCCGCTTAACGGCATCGGCGGGGTGCGTTCTTGTTCATCTCGCGCTGCCAGGGCGCCGTGTGCCACCAGCCATGCCGCGAGATTCTCGCGGTGGGGCTCAAATACAGCCGCCGTTTCAGGAGCAAACCGGATGGACTGCACACGTTGCAGGGGCGTCTGGCCGGTCTCTGCATCAGGCGCATTGATATCGGCTCCCAGGTGCAGCAGAAGCTCCGCCGTGTGCAGGTTCCCATGCAGGAACGCCACGGTGAAATGCCGGTTCACCGCCCCGCAGAACCGCGATGTGTGGGCGAAACAGAGCCCAAGCAGGAAACCGGCCATGCCGATATGAACCACACTCCTGCGGGAGAAGGCGCGCCTCACCACCGCCACGACAATACCCAGTGAAACAAACCATGCCGCCGCTGCCAGGGTCAGGCAGCCATACTCATACCATGCCGATGGGAACATCCGGATGAGCTGCCTCCACACGTAATCCGGATTCAGGAAGAAGGTGACGAGAATCAGCAGCAGGTAAATCAAGCCTTTCTTCATCGCTTTATTTCATTAAGAGGAAAGCAGTCAGTCCCCCCGCCGCAAGGCACAGGGCAGCAAAGCATTTTATTGCATGAAATAAAGAACCTCGGCTCATATGACCATGCTCATTTGCTCTGTGGATGCTGCGTAATTCCCATGAAGTAAGGGGCAGCGGGGGTGTTCAAATCCCCGATAACCCAGATGAACGGCCTGTCGAACGCAATCACTTTGGGCCGCGGGCCGGGCGATATCGACTTACATTGAACCACGGCCACCGTAACAGCCGCGGCCTTGGTGCCCTCTTCATCAGTCTCTACATAGCAGCGTTGCAGCACGTCATCGAGGTAAATCGGGCTGTTACAAAAGCCGCGCAGATCTGCATGCAGGGAGAAAATGTTTTTCAAGCCGCACGCCTGCAATGCCGGCTTGAGAGAATAGGTTCCGGGATTCAATTCGAAGCGGGGGAGAAACACTATCGTTTCCTGCCCCGCATTGGATGCCAGCGCCTTGCGGATATCCTGGTACTGCTGCGGCGTGAGCTGGCGGGCAAAATCACGGGCATTTCCTTTGGGCAGGATACCGATGAAATACCCGGGCTCGCCCTGCCGCCCCTCCGTGTTGTATGGAAGCGCTACAGCTCGCCATCCCTCGCCTTCGGCATAGTGGTACTTAGCCTTGCTACGCATCAGGGAAACGTGGACAGTGTTGCCGTTTTCGAGCGTAAAATCCGCATTTTCCCGTGTGCTCGCCGCCGGAAACGGATGCAGCCATTTTTCTTTCAGGTAAATAGCATTTGCGGCCACAAGCGCCGTAGTCGGCGAGATATCACGGGGAGATACGATGGATGGAATCAGCCCCCGGGTTTTGCAATCGGCCCAGCGATTGATGATGGAGGCAGCCTTGTCGGGAGCAGTGGCAAATGGCACTTTCAGCACCTCATCGGCCCGCACACTGGGATTCAGGGTAAGTCGCTCCGATACAAACAAGGCATTGGCCTCGGCCGGTGTCATGGCCGTGCGAATCCCCGCCTTGCCCATGGGCAGCGCCGCCAGCTCCGCGGCAGTGTCACCCCTCGCCCCCTGCTGCAGAAGTCGCAGCACCGCTTCCAGACTGGCCGGGGAGAATACAACGTTCCCCTCATGCCCCGCTGCCAGCATAGAAAGCACCTGCACAGCAAAGCTGTCCGCATCCCTGCAGGCCTCTGCCTTCAGCGCTGCCGTGGGGGATGCATCAGCCGCCCCCAGTGGCTGGGCCACCTCGTCCCTGGCTGGCGGCGAACAACTCACCAGCCCCATAAAAAAAGCAAAACTCAACACTCTCTTTATCATATTGTAACGATATATCGCTTTCATCACATTGTAACATCTGCAAAGTGGAAGTCAAGCAACCCGCATGGCATTTATTCCTGAGAATCAATATATTGGTAAGTCCATGTCGGTTGGGAGAACCTGCCGGAAAAGACGGATATCCATTCCCCACCGCTGAGCATTTCGACGTGGTACCGGTCGTTTTCGATTGAGCAGCGACAGTCCTGCATGGGATATCCGGCGTTCATCTGAGTGTAGTTGAGCAGCACCCAGCTGCCGTCGGACTGCTTTTTCACCAGACTGAACTGATAAATAATAGCGCCGGATCCAACTTCTACGCCAAGCAGATAACAACCAGGCGCCATTTCACGATGCAGAACCGGCACGAAGACCCAGTTGCGCCGGGATTCGTACAGCCCCCGCAGCTCCGGTGTCAGGCGATAGATATCAATGACCCTCTGCTTTTGCACCGTTGGCAGGTACGGTGACAACTCCCCGGCCAGCAGCGGAGCCGTCGCACCCACTACCAGGAACAGGGTTGCCGTAATCAAAGCTCTATGTGCAGAAAACATGTGTTACTCCTTTTGCTCAAAAATTATACTTTCCATAGGCCATCCGCTGCTATTTTTTTGCAGGAAGAAAGCATTTTCTACCAGATAGACGCCTGCGGACAGCCTTTTTGTTGAACCGAGCAGATTTTTCTGCTTGTCCGGGTATTACTGACTTTGTCCCTTGGGTGCTGGTTCTGATGGGATATGGATGCTGCAGCGAACAAGCGTGGATTCCAGCTGGGCGGTATGTTTTACTCCGATTATTGATGAGGCAATTAAAGATTGATGTATTATCCGTATTGGTGGTGACGGACAAATTGGAATTTGTGGGGGAACTCTGTCGGAGCACGGGACTTCAGTCCCGATTGGAAGCACCGTTATTTCGGGACTGAAGTCCCGTGCCCCGACAACGACAAACATCAATTTATCGTTGAGTCCAAGCAATATTCTTTAATTGCCGGAGCAATAATTCTGATTTCGGGGCGTTGAGGAGAGCATGCGGAGATACTCACTTTCCGGGCGCTGGGGCTTGCTCATCTGGCGGATGGCCTCCAGAACAGAGGCGCGGTGAGATAGCATGTGGATGCCGAGTTCGTGGTACTCCGCGCCATTGGTGCAGCGGCAGCGCAGAACATGCAGCGGGAGCATGAGCTCGTAGTAGCGGGTCCACGCAGCTTGTGCGGCATCGAACAGGCGGATGACTTCCGCATCATGCAGGAGCTCCTGTTTCATAGTTTCCACTTCCTGCTTCTGAAGGCTGAGCCACAGTTTGTGCGATTCCTCAATCAAATCGATACTCAAGTGTTTGCCCAGACTGAACTCCTGCATAGGGGCCAGTCGGGAGCGCACGGCTTCCGGCGCATTGGCCGGTACGGCAAAGTCATAAAGCACGGGAGAGGTGGTATCCGGGCCGATTTCGCCCATGGGCGTGGTATACCAGCAGGCGTGCCTGGCGAAACAGGCGGCATCCTTCCGGATAGCGTAGCAGAGCGCGGCACGAACATTGCCGCTGTCGGTGAAATCGCCGGGCTTGTTCCGTGGGGCTATTTCCTTTGCGTGATAAATTTCTGCAAAGAGCCTTGCAGCCTGAAACCAGGCGCGGCAAGCTTCCACCACCTGCTCCACAGCGGCTTTCCCCCGGGTCAGTTCGGAGAGGTAGTGGGCATAGAAATCCGGTTCGCATTGTTTGAGCCGCAGCAGCTCCTCGGTGGTGTAAACATCGTAGTGCGAACAGCAGCTGCCGATGAGACCATCCGTCAGAATCCGGCGCATGGGTTGCAAGGCACTTTCCTGAGCCATCACGGCAGATAGCGCTTCATCCGCCTTGGGAAAATCGGCATAATGCGCCGCCATGCGCTCGTCGGCGCCATGCTGCAGGAGCAGTTGAACGATACCGGTGTGGCGGTGTTTGATGGCGAGCCCCAAGGGGGTATAATTCCTCTCATTGCGGATATTCACCTCAGCGCCCTGTTGCAGCAAGGTCCGGACTTTTGCTTCATCCCCCTGCTCGCAGGCCGTAAACAGTTCAGAATCCGGCGCGCGGCCTGCGGCCGACATTTCGGCTTCCATTCCTGTCCTCACCGGGGCAGCAAATGCAGGCATGACAAACAACGCGGAAAGAACGGAATATATCAAAAATCTCACTTTCATCATATTGTTCCCAATCAGCTAAATATTTTCATAGTCTCGAACCATTAGTTTTTACCACTCCATGGGTTCCGGGTTGCGATTCGCCCAGCGGCAAATGAGCATCCAGCCGAGGCCGATTGCCGTGAAAATGCAGGCCATGAGCAGAAAGCCCATTTCATCCCGCTGGGGGTGCGTGGCATACGGCAGCCAGATGGCGATAATCAAGAGCCAGGTGATGGGATGCCCTGTGGCCAGGAATTCGCCCAGCCACCGGCGGCGGAAGTGGGCGGGATTGATATCGCATTTTCCGTTCCCGTTGATGACAAATGAAGGCACAGCCGGGCAATTCCGGCTGAAGATGGAGCTGAGCGGGGTAGATACTTTGCAGTTGTACATTCCGCAGAGCCCCTGCACACTCAGGGCCAGCACCAGCATTTGCTCCACAGGCTCCAGACCAAGCCAGACCGCTTCATCGGCCTCATGAAAGAGCGGATGCCGCAGTTTCCCGAGACTGCGCGGGGCGGCATTCACTGCAAAGAGCGAGCAGAAGCAGCACTTGCGCCCCACCAGCATGTGGCCCCAGCCTGCATACTGCCAGGCACGGAACCAGGAAAGTCCCTGCCGGTACGCCCAGCAGAAGCGCCGGTTCCAGGAATCGAGCTGTGTTCTGAAAACCGTGCGGGCACCGCGGAGGTCGGCGGTCCGGACCTCCAGCAGAGCCGGTGTGGAGGTGGTGAAGCTGTAGACATGCCTGCCGTTGCAGAGCATGCGCCCGCCCTTGTTGGTGGATGACCCGGAAAAGGATTCCGTGGCAGCGTGAACTTCAAACGCGTTCTCCCCTGCGGAAAGCGTCAGCACGCCTTTTCTCGCAGATTCGGCATACCGCACACCGGCCACCCGCTCACCGTTTTCACGGTAAATCACGCCACCCCAGGAGCTGGGAAAATACGAGGAATCGAGCAGCAGGTGCATGGTGCGATGGGCTGATTTGTTTTCTTTTCCTCAACGACCGGATGGCCGGGGCTCGCTTTCAGTTCAGTGGCAGGGTGAGGGTGAATACTGTGCCTTTGTCGCTGCTCTTTTCCAGCGCGAGGTTGCCGCCGATGCTGCGGGCGACATCGCGGGAGAGGGCAAGGCCAAGCCCCACGCCGGGCTTGCGGCCTTCCACATCCCTGGCAGAGCGGGAGAAGGGCCGGAAGATGCCGCGCTGCAGCTTGGGCGGGATGCCGGGGCCATTGTCCGCAAAGCGGATGCTGAGGGTATCGTGCCCGCGCATGGTGCTGATGCTGATGGTGGGGTGCTCAGCCGTGGCGGCATATTTGATGGCGTTATCCGCCAGATTGGTAAAAATCTGCTCCAGGGAGATGATGTCGGTGTGCAGGGTGAGGAGCTCGGCCCGTTTGTCGTGCTTGACCTGCACCTTGAAGCCAGCCTCTTTGAGCCGCTGTTCCACCTTGCGCAGGGCTCGGTCGATGAGTTCGGGGCAGGGGGCTTTATCGGCGCGGCCGCGCTGCTTGCCCCGGGTCAGTCTGGCAAAGGCGAGCACGTTTTCCACCAGGTGGCTCAGGCGCTGGCTTTCCTGGTGCAGGGTTTCGTGGTATTCCTCCAGTTTTTCGGCTGGCACCAGCTTGTTTTTCAGCATCTCCGTCATGAGCGAGAAGCTCGTGAGCGGGGTGCGCAGCTCATGGGTGACCGCGGAGACGAAGTCGGAGCGGCGGCGTTCCATGCGCCCGTAGAAGAAGAGCAGCCCGAAGAGAATGCCGATGGCCAGCACCGTGACCAGCGTGGCCGAGGCCAGTGTGCCGCGCATGGCTTCGCGGCGGGCGGCAGTGTCCGGCACCTCCACATCGGCCCCGGGGCGCAGCACCATGGGCAGCGGGAAAAGGTTGGCCGGTTCCTTCTTCCTGCAGAGGGAAATGGTGGCTCCTTTCAGCGCCGGCTCAATGAAGGGCGTGAGCCGCTCTGCCAGCTTGCCGGCATCCAGCAGTATGCCCTCTGCTGCCGAGCCGTGGGTGGTGCGTATGCTGCGCATGTACACCATGTCATCCATGTAGTACCAGGAGAAGAAGGGCCCGGGCTCCCCCTTCATTTCCAGCGGCTGGCTGAAATCCTGGTTCTCGGCTTCATACACACCGAAAACGGGGAGCTGGGTCCTGGGGTCGATGGTGCGGTGGGTAGGCTGCGATGGGTCGTACACCGGGGCCGCGGGGTTGAATGCCTTGCGGCGGATGGTGTCGATGATGGCGGGATTGCCTTCGATTTCTGCCAGCAGCTCTTCCTGACCCTCAGGCACCTGCAGGCCGGCAGGGGTGAGCAGGAAGTAGCCCCGCACATAGTCCGGCATGTCGGCGGTGGGGGGCGCATAGGCCAGCTGGCCTATGGGGGGAGCATAGCCCAGCTTGTTGCGCTCCTGCTCCAGCAGGCGTTTGATTTCGGTCTGGATGCGGGGCAGGGAGAGCTCCACCAGGCGCTTCTGCTGGGCGTCCTTGTCCAGTTGCAGCAGGCGGGCATCCAGGGTGAAGGCCTCGTAGGCCAGCCAGGAGACGGCGCTCAGCGTAAGCAGGGAAAAAAAGGTGATGATGAGGAACAGTTTCTTATTCATGCTTCATTCCAGCGGTATCCGCGTCCGCGGATGGTTTCGATATGGGAGGAGGGCTCCGCCCCGAGCTTTTCGCGGAGCCGGGTGAGGGTGACGGCCACGGTGCGGGTCTGCGCGGCCTTGTTGCGGCTGCCCCACACGCGCAGCAGCAGTTCTTCCTGCGGAATCACGCGCCCGGGGTGGGTCAGAAAATAGCGGAAAAGCTCAAACTCCTTTTCCGTGAGGGGAATGGGGGTGCCATCGCTGAAGCTTGCGCGGCGGGTCTCGCCATCCAGTGAGCCGCCGGGGAAATGCAGCTCCTGGGCCACCGCCAGCTGCCGCCCGGGTGAGCGGCGCAGCACAGCCGCAACGCGGGCCAGCAGCTCCGCCATGCTGAAGGGTTTGACCACATAGTCATCCGCCCCCAGTTGCAGCCCTTTCACGCGGTCCTGCTCATCGCCGCAGGCGGTCAGGATGATGCTGGGGATACCGGGGCATTCCTTCTGCATGATGCGCAGCAGCTTGAAGCCGCTGAGCTCCGGCATGTTCACATCCAGCAGCGCCAGGTCAACCGGCTCCGACAGCAGCAATTCCAGCGCCACGCGGCCATTTGGCGCAGTGCGCACATCATACCCCGCGCCGCTCAGCGAATCCGCCAGCACGCGCCGGATAGCGGCGTCGTCCTCTGCCACCAGTATGCACTTGTTGCTCATTACTTCCCAATGTAGCATGTTGCCCCTGTCGGCGCAAGTGCAAAGCACGTCACGTGTGCCTGCTTTCCTGTTCACAGGCCTGGTATATCGCTTGTAAGAGGGCATGAAAATGAAGTACTGCACTTGTAGAGTGAATCCTTGTAATTAAAATGGAGCTACATGTCAAAAATAGTTTTCTTTGTCCGGTGATTTTATTCTCGCTTTTTGATGTGAAATTTGTTAGGTTGCTCATCGTATGTGCGTTAAGACACAGATGAGAAGAGCCGTAAATTGGATGCGCCAGGGGCATCATGGTACGGCTTCCCGTCATGAGTGGTGGGCTGTGTTGCTGGTGGTGGCTTCTTTGGTTGTCATCTACCAATTATTCATCCGCTGGTGGCTGGATGCTCAGCTCTACACCATGATGAATCAGTTTTTCAATGTGGAGCGCCTTGACTACGGAGAGCTGAACCGATTGGGCTATTTGCGGGATTTTATTCAGGCTGTTGTGATTTTGCCTGCCGCGTTGGTTTTGAACTGGCTTCTCCTGATAGTGGGCGTGCGTCGTTTGCATGCCCTCGGGTTCCGCGTGTTCTTCTACCCCTGGCTGCTGATGTTCCCCGTGGCTCTGGATGTGCTGAAGCCTTTGGTTGATATGCTTTTCTGCGCTGTTGCGTCAAATGCAGATGGAACCCTGAATGAGAGTGCCTCGGTGGGGGTGCTGCGTCTTTTGCATTGGACCGGGTTTCTTTGTCTGGTGTTCAGTGAGGTATGCCGCGTGACCCTCGTTCTGACCTATTTGTTCCCGCTTGGTTTTCTGCGCACCTGTTCGCGCCGGAATGCTCGCTTCTTCCGCTGGGCGGTTGTGGTGATTTTTGCTCTGTTTGCCTTGTTCATGGCAAGCAGGTTGCGCTGGTAATCAGCGTTTTTTTCGAACTGCTCCAGCCAGCGCCGGTAGCGTACCGGGTCAATCTCGCTGGGGTTGATGGTGGCCTTTTCACTGCGGAAAATAGCGGTGTGCAGCACGGGAATACCGCAGGAGGCCAGGTGTGCATCGATGGAGGCCTTGTGTGCCAGTACCCCGGCCCAGTCGGCAGAGTGCACCACGCCCATAATCTGAGCCCCGCCAAATGGCTCACCGCCACTGCGCCAGTAACAGTGGGTCATGCAGATGTGGCGGCCGCATTCGGCACCGGCGCGTTCCTCCATGCCGGCAGGCACCGTCCAGTGGAAGAGGCCGGCGGCTCCGGTGCCGCTGTGCTTATTGCTGCCGCCTGTGTGGTTCAGGAAAGTGGCGAAACGGCCGATGACCTTGCGCTTGTCCAGGTCGGCGGCAATGGCGCAGAACTCCTCGTGGCTCATACCGAGCCTGGCGGCTCGCTGTTCCCACGGGCTGCGCACCAGCTCGTGCGGCTCCAGGCTTTCTTTCAGCGCCATGAGCACCTGCCAGTCCTGCTCGCTCAGCTGCGGACGGGTGGGAACCTGCATCTCCGGCAGCTCATCAGTCTTGTCACCGGGCTTCAGACCGGCCCGCCGCACGTGCCCCACCCCCAGTGCAAACATGCCTACCACGGGCAGGGGGGCAAAATCTGTAGCGCCGATGTGCTGCATGAGCAACCGGCAGTGGCCTTCCACTGTGTTGCTGCCGCTGGGGACTTTCAACGTGGTCCAGAGGCGGTAATCGGCCCCCGGGGCACAGGGATTATCGCAGCGGCGCAGTACCACATGCCCGGTAAAGGGGTCGTTCTCCTTCAGCCATTCCCAGGCGGCTTCCAGCTTTTCCCCGGGCACGCGCCAGGCTACCAGCGCACCATCTGCCAGGCTGGTGGAGAGCAGAGTCTGCCGGATGCGCCTTACCGCACCACTTGCCAGCAACACGCGCAGCCGCTCCAGCACGAGTTCTGCCGGCACCCCGCAGCGCGCCGCAATCTCATCAAATGGGTACATATGAAAACCGGTCAGTCGGTCTTCTGCCACAGCCAGTATCTGCAGGTCTGTCTCGGTCAGCTCCATCGGTGTGCCAAAGTATACCATCCTGCACTGCTTTTTCAAGTGCGATTTCACAATACTACAACACGCACCTTCTTTCTCGTGCATTGAAAAGATCTTTCACCCTGATTTTTCGATGTCTTCTTTCGCGCTCTTCTGGATGCTCTGACTTTTTATTTTTCAATTCCTTTCACTCTGACCAGAATCGGGCAGCGGAGCGCACCCCGCGTTGGTCTACATACCGGGTTCGCAACAGCGTAGCATCCCTGTGTCCTATCTCCACCTGCAGCTCGGCATAGCTGCGGAAGTGGCTCAGGTGATAACTCGCAAAAGTGTGCCGCAGCGCATCCTGCGGCCAGAAGTGGGCAGGGGAGTTCCATCCCGCTTCGCGTCGCAAATCCCGCCAGTGACGCAGCCAGCCCGCCGGGCATATCTTTTTCTCATGGGGCCTTCTTTCGTAGCGGCTCAGAATTCGCAGAAGCGGTTTGTGAATCGTCACCCGCCGTGCGCCACCCGTCTTGCTGTGCTGCGGCTGAATATAAATCGCCCGCTCCCGCAAATCCACCTGTGCCCAGGTAAGCCGCGCCACCTCATGCGGGCGGATACCGGCATACAGCATCATCCCCACTGCCGCCGCACAGCTGCCGTTCCGGTAATGCGCTGCCGTCTGCTGCAAGTCCCTTATCTCCTGAGGCGTGAGAATCGGCACCTGCTTCTCCACCACCCGTGGAGCTTCCACTCTTGCCACCGGATTCTCGTTGCACCATCCCCGCTTTACCGCTGTGCCGAACACCCCGCTGAGAATCAACCTCGCCTTCTGTCGTTGCCGAGGCGTATCAAATGCCATCTCAATATACCGCGTACAGTCCTGCACCGAAATTGCCCGCACCTTCCGCCGCGCCAGCCCCGGGCACCGCTTCATGAACCGCCGCGTGAAATACCGGAAATCGTACACCGTCCGCACTCGTCTCTCCCGCCGCGCCTCCAGCGCCGCAGTCACTGCTTTTTCAAACGTCACGGTGCGTTCCTGCTTCTTCAGCTCTTCTGCCCCTGCTGCAATGCACTGCCGGGCCCGCTTGGCCTTGCCTCGCCCGGCAATCATGGCTTCTTTTGCAATAATGGCGATCTCCATCAAATCCTTCCCGGCACTCCGCAATATCGCCAGAGCCGCCATTTCTTCTCTTGTCAGTTTTATCTTCATCATGTGTCGCTTTCGGAATCCGTAAGTCAAGCATGAAAAAAAACATTACAACAGAATTTAATGAAAGGGGTGACTGCATTCCGTTTGCTTTGATTAACTGTTATTTGCTAATCGCAAGTAATGAAGAATCAAATAGTTAAAATGTAATTTTACGGATTCCGAATGTGTAAGATGCCGGGGACATGTCGCGACGATTGGATAAGTACGCATCTTTAGCAACTTTTGCGAAATACCTGGTCGCAGGGGGCGCAGGATTTATCGTAGACTATTCATTCCTGACAGTATGTTACGTGCTGCTTGGTTGCCATTATCTGATATCGGCTGCTTTAGGTTTTATTGCCGGACTTGTCTTTGTATATATTTCCAGCAATAAGTGGGTTTTTGCTTGCCGCCGCTTGAAGGACAATATTGCGATGGAATTTTTTGTTTTTGCGCTCATCGGGATAATAGGGTTGCTTCTTACTGTGCTGTTCATGTGGGTATTTGTGGATGTATCCGGGATTTATCCCCTTGTTGCAAAGTTTATGACAACAGCGCTTGTCCTGGTGTGGAATTTCGGTGCTCGTAAGATGATTCTGTATTCATGAAAAAGACGGTTCTTATTATTGGAGGTGGTCCTGCCGGGTTGACGGCGGCATTGGAGCTCGCACGCAAGGGGTGGAGCAACGTGACCGTTCTGGAGAGAGAAAAGCAGTTGGGTGGCATTTCCCGGACTCTTGAGTATCAGGGAAATCGAATTGATATAGGCGGGCATCGCTTCTTTTCCAAATCGGATAAGGTGATGCAGTGGTGGAAAGACATTATGCCGTTGCAGGGGGCTCCTTCCTGTGATGATTTGTTGCTGAATCGTTCAGTCTCCTTGACACCGTATGGCCCAAATCCGGAGAAAGAGGATTGTGTGATGTTGGTACGTTCGCGTCTCAGCCGAATTCTTTTCTTGCGCCGCTTTTTCAATTATCCGGTCAGCCTCAGCGCTGATACGCTTCTGAATCTGGGGCCTGTTCGCGTGTTCAAGATGGGCATCAGCTATCTGTGGAGTCTTATTCGCAAACGCAGGGAGAAAAGTCTGGAAGATTTCTTCATTAATCGTTTTGGCAGAGAGTTGTATAAAACATTCTTTCGTGACTACACAGCCAAGGTCTGGGGCGTTCCCTGCAACCAGATTGGAGCAGACTGGGGCGCTCAGCGAGTCAAGGGACTTTCCGTGACCAAAGTCATAGCCCATGCTCTTGGAAAACTTGTTTTCTGGAAGAAGAGGAACAAGCAGAGAGGCGAGACCTCTCTCATAGAGGAGTTCTGGTATCCTAAATATGGCCCGGGGCAGCTTTGGGAGACTGTGGGGGCAGAAGCTGAAAAATTGGGTGTGCGTATTTTACGCGAACATGATGTAACCGCTGTTGAAGTGGCAGATGGCGCGGTTGCTTCTCTTAGAATCAGGAATTTGGTAAGTGGTGCAGAGTATGCGGAAGAAGCTGATTATGTGATATCCACTACTTCAGTGAAGGAGCTGGTCCGGAAAATGGGTGAGTCCGTGCCGGCTGCTGTGAAACATGTAGCGGAGCACTTGGTATATCGCGACTTCATGACAGTGGGTATCCTGCTCGACAGACTGAAGCTCAAGAGCAGAAACATGAATACCAGTGTAGGGGAATATGGGGTTGTGCCGGATAACTGGATATATGTGCAGGAAAGCGATGTCAAGGTAGGCCGTTTGCAGATATTCAACAACTGGAGCCCTTATCTGGTGTCGGACCGGAGCAAAGTGTGGGTAGGTATGGAGTATTTCGTGAATGAGGGAGATGAACTCTGGAATATGGAAGATTCGGCGTTTTGCCGCTTTGCTGCTTGCGAATTGGAGAAAATAGGAGTAATCGATTGCGCTGACGTAGTAGACTCCGTTGTTTATCGAGTGCAGAAGGCCTATCCGGCCTATTTGGGAAGTTATTCTGAATTCGGAATCATTCGCGAGTGGATGGATTGTATCCGTAATTTATATCTGGTAGGCCGCAATGGTATGCATCGCTACAATAACATGGACCACTCTATGGTGTCTGCTATGGAAGCAGTGAAGAATATTACCACCGGTATTGTAACGAAGGCTAATATCTGGGAAGTCAACACCGAGAAGGAATACCATGAGTCGAAGTAGCCCCTTGTGGAAAGATCTGCTTGTTTCGCTGTTGATTATAGCGGTCGCGTCGAGTTTATTGCTCCCCTGCATCCCGGGTGCCGGGGGAGAGTGTTTGTCGTATGATGCTGTGCATGTTTATTCCTGGGGGATAGAGAAAGAAGTGGTTTCGAATTGGCATAGTTCGCTTTTTATATATGAATGCATAGCCTTAAAACGCATTGTATGCATTCTGCTTGGGAGGATTATATGTGGAATAGATGTTTTGCGTATCGTTTGGGGGTGCCTTACCTTGGTGATGCTGATTTCGATGATCGTCCTGGGACGAAGACTGGCTCAACAAAGCTGGGTCTGGCTGTTGGCGTTTCCATATTGCGTGTATCTAGGCTTGAACTCCACTTTATCCCACCTTTATCCAGTTGGTTTGGACTATTATTTTATGTGTCTCCTTTGGCCTATGCTGGCAGCGTTGGTGGAATATTGTAATAGTGAGACAAAGAGAAAGCGGTTGGCGTGGTCGGTTGTTGTACTGATAGTGCTGCTGCATCTGGTTTCATATCGCAAAAATGCAGCTCTGCTCGTCCCAGTGTTGATGGCGTGTTTATTGTATGGAGCTGAGAGGTTCAGAATGCTCTCATGGAGTAAGAAGTTTGTCGCGTGGGGGATAAGCGTGGTGATGGTGTTGTTTGTAGCGTTCTCCGGGGTAGATGTCATTCTGCCTGTGAAGAAAGGACATCCTCTGATGCCTATGATGGAATCAGATGTTCGCATAGCTTCTATTCTTCGAGGTGAGCAAGATGAATTTCGGAAGCAGGGATGTATCTCAATTACTGGAGAGAAAGCAGAGAGGAGTATCACTGCATTTTGGTATGGCAAGGCCAAGTGTGAATGGAATGCATTCAAAAACATCTACATAGGGGAATGGAGGACTCATCCCGAAACGATGATGGCGGCCGCCATTATTCAACGTGTCCAATTTTATTGTGGAGGCCACAGCTTTCAGTTTCTGAAACAAGCTGTAGAGTCTCGCTATCCTATAGTGAAGCATAATCCCCAAGCATGGGAAATATGCGCACCGCAGGTGCCTGGCTCACCGAGCTGGAGATTGCTCTGGATATGTATGGCCCCTCTTCATGCTCTGTTGGTGTACGCCCTCTGGAGTAAAAAACGCTTATCATCGACTGTTTGTATTATTTGCGTCGGTGCAGCCGTCATGGCTGTGCTTTATGCATGTAGTTACATGATTGTTGTGCCTACTCCTGATGCTCGTTATCTGGCCCCCTCTTATATGCTCGCTCTTGTGGCAGCCTCTGTACTGGTGGGGGCTCTGGTGGAGGCGTTTGTAAGGATATGTGCAAAAAAAGAAGACTCCTTGCGTTCTATGCTGTAGATAAAAATAATTTTTTCTCTCTAACCTGCACGAAATCGGGGCGCTTAGGACAGGGGGAGCGGGATTTTGAAAACTTTTTCTCAAAAATACGCTTGACGTGAAACGCGCTTTGTGATAAACTTTGCCCCGCACCCCGCTACGGGGTTGCCCGAAAGAAAAGCGAGCGAGCTTGCTTGACCGCCGGGCGAGGCAATTTTCCA
>JAFSFD010000071.1 GCA_017435365.1 Akkermansia sp.
AGATTCTGACAGAGGCTTTCGGCGCGAGCCCCAGCAGCTTTGTAAAGGGCAGAGCTATCTTACATAGCATCTTCTCGTTTGGCATTCAACAGGAATGGTGTGACCTGAATCCCGTGACTAAAATCGAAGTGCCAAAGGTTAAGGAAAAGCCTATCGCTCCCCTTGCTCCGGCTGAGGTGGAAAAGTTGAAAGAAGTAGCTCAACGCTCGGAGTTCCGCGATATGCAGTTCTCGCTGAGTCTGATGCTCTACGGCGGTATTCGTCCGACTGAGGTTAGCCGTTTGAGGAAGGACGATTTCGATTGGGATGGCATGCAGGTTATCATTCGCCCCTCGACAAGCAAGACAGGAGGCGGGCGAACCGTGCCGCTGCGAGGGATTAAGGGAATCAGGAAGAAAGACCTCATCATTCCCCAGGGATGGAACCGCAAATGGCACGATTTACGCCGAGCCGCCGGGTACCGGGGTAAGAGCTGGGTGCCGGATGTTTGTCGCCATACCTTTGCTTCGTATCATGCGGCCTATTTCCGCAATCTGGCAGCGTTGCAACTGGAAATGGGTCACAGAGACGCATCTCTTCTCATGACCCGCTATATGGCTCCGGCTTTGAAAAAGGATGCTGCGGCATTCTGGAAAGGAGCGGGAGTTCTGATGGAATAATCCTTACTCCCACAGGACTTTCTCCCGGCAGGTGCGCTCGAACTCTTTGAGCAGCTCCTTGCCGAAATACTCGCGCACCAGAGCCCCCTTGTAGAAGATGGAGAAGCCGCATACCTCGTGGCGCTGGGGAGGCTTAGGGAAAATGGCAGATAGCACGCGCCGGGGTGCGGAGCTTCTTAAATAAGGCACGCAATGCCTTTTCTGTTTCTGCCGGAGTCATGGTTGATTGTGCTGCCCATTATACAAAAGCTGTGTTTAGGATTCAAGACATGATGCCTGAGATGGCACAAGTGGTGGCGAAATTGAGGGAAGAGTTCGTAGGACTTGGAAAAGGACTTGGGTTTTGGCTCGATTTTAGCCGTTTTCAGGGTGGAAGAGGGTAGTTGAGACTGCCTTTCACTCGATCGAAAATGAATGATTTAGAGCTGAAAACAAGTCAACTCGCCAGCAAAATAAGCGACTATTTTCACAATCTGCTAAAATATCAGTAAGATGCGAATACATAAAAAGCAAGGACTTTCGATTTCTGCGCGTTAAGAGGGCAAAATTAAAGCTGCTTTGTAATGGTTACAATATCATTCAGTTACGAAGTGCCGTACCCTTCTCAAAGACTAGCACAAAAAAGTGCACCATTACGGTGCGCTTATTTGTGCGTGCTCTTCCGGTGGGGCGAGAACGATGTTCGAAAGCGGGCGACGACTGTAAGCCCGCTTGGACAAATGCGCAGCATTTTGTTATGCCGATTCTGAGGGGCAGGTTGCTTTGGCTCCTTTAATCAGCAGCAGAGTGAGGACGAGGAGGATGGGGAAGGCGGAGGCGATGAGGAGGCCGGTTTTGAGGTTGCCGCCGGCGTGTTCTGAAATGTAACCGACCATGGTCGGGCTGAGGGTGGCGCCAAGGTCACCGGCGAGGGCAAGGAAAGCAAACAGGGCGGTGCCGCCGAGGGGGCATTTCTGCGCAGAGATGCTCAGGGAGCCCGGCCACATGATGCCCACGGCAAGGCCGCAGAGCGCGCAGCCTGCCAGCCCGATGACCGGCAGCGGGGAAAGCGAGGCTACAAAATAGCATACGCTGCACAGGATGCCCGAGAGGAGCATGGTTTTCACCAGATTGAGCCGTGTGCTCATTTTGCCGTAGAGCAGGCGGGAGAGCCCCATGAAGGCGGCAAACAGGCAGGGGCCGGCCAGGTCGCCGATGGCTTTGGAGACCCCCAGTGCGGATTCCGTGAAAGCGGAAGACCACTGGGCCATGGTGGCCTCGGAGGCGCCGGCGCAGACCATGAGCAGGATGAGGAGCCAGAAGAGCGGCAGGCGCAGCAGTTTCTGCGTGGTGTTGCCCTCGTGGCTCTCCGGGAGGCGCTCGATGGGGCAGGTCAGGAAATTGAAGGTATTGGCCAGGGGGATGGCCGCCCAGAAAAGGGCAAGGAGCTTCCAGTTTTCCACGCCGAACAGGGCAAAGAAGAGGGTGGAGCCGAGGATGACGCCCACGGCGCCCCAGCAGTAGAAGGAATGCAGCAGGCTCATCATGCCATCCTTGTTCTTGAAGGGGCAGGCCTCCACAACCGGGCTCACCAGCACCTCGATGAGGCCGCTGCCGATGGCGTAGAGAACCACCGACATAAGGATGCCTGTGAAGGGGCTGGGCAGCAGCTCCGGCAGCACCACCATCAGCACCAGCCCGAGCGCCGAAATGACCTGCGAGATGGTCACGCAGGTGCGGTAGCCGATTTTATCCGCGTATCGAGTGGCGGCCAGGTCCACAAAAAGCTGGGTCAGGTAAAAGGTGAAGGGGATGAGAGCAATCTGCTCCAGCGAGACCCGGTAGATGTCCTTGAAGGTCAGAAAGAGAAGCGGTGCGAAGTTCGCGGTGATAGCCTGGGTGACGAACCCGAGGTAACAGGCAATCAGCGTTTTGTTGTAATTCTTTTCCTGCGGTACCATGGCGGCCTTCATGGTAGCAGAAACCGGCAGAATCGCAAGCCTTTATTACCGCGCGGTATGATGATAACCACACGTTTCCCCAAGGATTTTTTGAGCCCACGAAGTGGGTGAAAGAACACTAGCCGGGGGTAAGAGCGCGTCAGCGCTGGACCCGTGAGGGCGTAGCAAGCGAGCGAATGCGAGACGCGAAGCCCCAAGCCCCCGGAATGCGACAAAATAAAATGGAGCCCCGGAGGGGCTTATTTTCCGCTCGCAAACTAATCGCAAAAATCCGATTTATCGAGCTCTTTGCTCAGACTATGGGGCGCAAGTGGATGATAGTCTGGCTTGAATTTTCTTGACTTGCGGGGCGATGCGGGATAGATTCAGAGCGGTATGAACATGAAGATATTAGCTACCCTGTTTCTGGCGGCGGGAGCGGCGCTGGGCATGACGGAGGAGGAGTTCGACAAGCTTTATAAGCGCCTGGATAAGGATGCGGATGCCTGCTATGCCCTTTACAAGGCCTACCGCGATGGCGATGGTGTGGAAAAGGATGCCACCAAGGCGCGCAAATGGCTGCTGGGCGCCCGCACGCTGGGCATGCAGGTGCAGGAGGAGATTGCCGCGCTTCCCTGGCGCAAGAAGGCCAGGCTGCCGATGCGTTATAAAAGGAAAGGCTCTGAGGCGGATATGGAGAAGTACAGCCTGAAACTCTGTGATATGCTGCACGAGAGGTCAAAGTATTTTGAGTTCACGATGGACCGCAAGGAGTGGGAAAAACAGATTGAAAAAGCGGTCAGGGAATGCCTGGATGCCGGAGCTGACCCTAATTATCCCGCCATTCCGGCCACCCCGCTTGCCCGCGCCATCGATGGGAATAAGCCCTTGCTCAAGGTGTGTAAAATGCTGCTGGAGGCCGGGGGCGACCTGCATGCGCACGGCCATGTGTGCTGGGAGGATGCCGCGCACAGTCTCGGCTCCAAACATGTGATGAAATATCCCAAAAATCACATCAATTACCGTGTGCCGTATGATGAGGTGTTCAAATTCTGCATGAAGTACGGCGCCGACCTCAATATGATTGATGGATACGGGCGCCCAATGCTTATGAGTGCCATGCGGTCAAGCGACCCTACCTGGCTGGAGTTGCTCTGCAAGGAGGGGGCTGATCCGAATATCAAGGGGAGTAAGTACGAATTTGTAGGCCCTATCGATAAGTCAAATTATTTCTACAATGTGTTCTATGTGGCGGAAGGCGATGCCGCCTTGCATTGGGCAACGCGAAATTCCAATGTGGAGATGGTGGAGATTCTGCTGCGCTATGGGGCAGACCCCACGCTGGCCAATGATGCGGGGAAGACCCCGCTGGATTTGGCAAAGGCCGATTTGAGCGATGCGTCCCGTAAGTCCAGCCATGAGAAGACAGAAAAAATAATTTCCATATTGGAGGCCGCCATAGCGAATGCTGCCAGCAAGGCGTCCGGTGCCAGCAAGGCGTCCGGTAAGCAGAATGCCGGAAAGGGCAGCAGGAAAGGCAAGAAAAAGAAGAAACAGAGCAGGGGCTAGCCTCCTGTCGCCTTAGTCGAAGCCCCTCCCCGGTCTATTGAAAAATATCGGAGCTCTGGCAAGGGGGGGGCTGCTTCTGAATCAACTCCGTTCAAGGAAAAAACCTCGCAAGTGCTTGACTTGCGAGGTTTTTTTGACGGACAGGGAGGGATTCGAACCCTCGGTACGCTTTTGACGTACACACGATTTCCAATCGTGCTCTTTCGACCACTCAGACACCTGCCCATGACTGGCATGAACCCTTGGTGAAGGGGTGCGGCGGGAATATACACGAAATCGCGGGAGCTTGCAAGCTAATTCTTGCAAAAAAGTGATTTTTTTGTGTTATTTGAGCTTCTGGGTGACTTTGAAGTGGAGTTTTGCGACGTCCTGGAGGCGTTCCCGGCCGTGGGTGGCCACGAAGTGCTGGGCGGCGCGGGTGACATGCGGGGCGCAGCCCAGGGGCATGGGACACCCGCTGGCGGCGGAGGTCTGCTGCATCCATTGCACAAAGCGGTCGCGGGCCAGGATGGAGGCCGCAGCCACGGCTACATCGCTTTCGGCCTTGGTGCGCTGCTCCAGCTGCACGGGGATATGGCGCTGCCCCAAAGCGCGTTTGAGCACCCACTCGTTGGCGAACTGGTCGCTCAGGGCGCGGGGGCAGGCGGGCACTTTTTCATGCAGCGCGGCAATGACACGGGCGTGCCCCCAGGCCAGCAGGCGGTTCAGGTTTCCTATTTCCGCATAGAGCTCATTATACCGGCGGGGGCCGATGCAGATGACCTCGTACACCACTCCGGCGGTTTTCTTGATTTTCTCTGCTATGGCGTGAATCTTCTTATCGTCCGGTATGGCCTTGCTGTCGCGGCAGCCGAGCCGGGCGAGTTCCGCGGCGCATCGTTCATCGGTGTATACGCCGGCTACGACCAGGGGGCCGAAGTAGTCTCCCTTGCCGCTTTCGTCCACACCGAAGTGGGGCGTGGTATCCACCAGGGCGGGCAGCGTGGAGCTCAGGGACGGTGCTTTTTCCTCCGGTTGCAGTTGCAGGATGTTCTTCACAAAATCCTCTGCGCCGCGCCCCTGGATGAGCAGACGCCCCTTTTGGGGATAAAAGGCCACATTTACACTTTCGTTTTCGAAACAGAAATCAGCATAATCCCGCGTGGTGGCGTGGAAATCCGGTCGGCGGTCTAATGTGTTTTTCAGGGCGGTCGCTTCGTCCCGGGAAAGCTGGATACTGTACTGATTGGCCATGTTCGTGTATAAGAATGGGGGCAATCGGGCGCTGCGTCAACCTAAAATCCCGGAAAAAGGCCGAAAAAACGCCCAGGTGACGCAGAATTTGGCACTTTTTATCACTTTAGGCGAGACAAAAAGGATTTTTTGGTCTACAATGTGCCCGGCTTTTCAACAAAGCAATTTTTATTATGGCAAATACGATTACTAAGAGAGAGCTTGTAAACAAGGTATGCGCTGAGCTGGACAACGGCTTTACGCAGAACGAAGTGCTTGACATCATCCAGAAGACTATCGAGCTTATCACCGATGCTCTGGGTAAGGGTGATCGCGTTGTGCTGCGCAACTTCGGCACTTTCACCGTGAAGGAAGTGAAGCCCAAGGTTGGCCGCAACCCCAAGGACCCTGCCAAGAACGTTCCGATTCCCGCCCGCACGGTGGTGAAGTTCAAGGTCGGTAAGAACCTGAAGGAAGCCGCCGCCAAGGTTTCCTGAACCTGCCGGCACATAATGTGCTAGAGAACGAGGACGCATCTATCTAGCATAGAGGCGTCCTTGTTCTGTGATAGAAAAAAATACCCATTCAACCCATTTTCGATAACATGAATCTGAGAATTGCCGTACAATCCAAGGGCCGTCTGAATGAGGACACCATGTCCATCCTGGCCGAGGCCGGTATCAAGGTGAGCTCTTCGAAGCGCACGCTGCTGGTGGCTGCCCGCAAGTTCCCCATGGAGGTGCTTTACCTGCGTGACGATGATATTCCCGAAACCGTGACCGATGGTGTGGCTGATATCGGCGTGGTGGGCCTCAACGAGTACCTGGAGCGCAAGGGGGATGCCGACATTGTGAAGAAGCTCGGCTTCGGTGGTTGCCGCCTGAGCATCGCCATCCCCAAGGAGCATGAGTACACCGGCCCGCAGTGGCTGCAGGGGCGCAAGATTGCCACCTCCTATCCCGTCATTCTCCGCCAGTGGCTGGAGGAGCAGGGGGTGCAGGCTCATATTCATGTCATCACCGGTTCGGTGGAAATCGCCACCGGTATCGGCCTGGCAGATGCCATCTTCGATATCGTGAGCAGCGGCGCCACGCTGGTGAGCAACAACCTGCGCGAGGTCGAGGTGGTGCTGGAGAGCGAGGCCGTGCTTATCGCCCACAAGAACCTGCCGGCGGAGAAGCGCGAGATTCTGGACAAGCTGCTCTTCCGCATGGATGCCGTGATGACCGCCGCCGACAAGCGCTACGTGCTCATGAACGCGCCGAAGGACTGCGTGGAGCAGATTGTCTCCGTGCTGCCGGGTGTGAAGAGCCCCACCATCATGCCGCTGGCCCAGGAGGGCTGGTGCAGCATCCACACCGTGCTGGATGAATCCTGCTTCTGGGATATCATCGGCAAGCTCAAGGAAGCCGGAGCCCAGGGTATCCTGGTGCTTCCTATCGAAAAAATGATTCTGTAACTTCTTTATTATCATGACCATCATAACGGAACCCAATCGTGAACAGTGGGCGGAGCTGGTGCGCCGCCCGGCCTTCGATGTCACCCAGCTCTTCGATGTAGTGCGCCCCATCATGGACGCCGTGCATGAGCATGGCGACAAGGCGCTGCATGAGTTCGGCCTCCGTTTTGATGGTGTGGATTTAGAAGAACTCGCGGTTTCCGCCGCCGAGGTGGCGGAAGCCTGCACCCGGGTGCCGCAGGAGCTGCGCGAGGCCATCTGCAGTGCGTATGCCAACATTCTGGATTTTCACTTGATTCAGAGTGGAGAAACCGCCCGCTGCCGTGAAACGGCACCCGGTGTCTACTGCGAGCAGCACACGCTGCCCATCCGGAGCGTGGGGCTGTATGTGCCCGGTGGTCAGGCTCCCCTGTTCTCCACCGTGCTCATGCTGGCGGTGCCCGCAGCCGTGGCCATGTGCAAGGAAGTGGTGCTCTGCACGCCCCCCGGCAAAGATGGCAAGGTGAATCCCGCCATTCTGTTTGCCGCAGACCTCTGTGGCGTGAAACGCATTTTCAAGGTGGGCGGTGCTCAGGCTATCGCCGCCATGACTTATGGTACTGCTTCCGTACCCAAGGTGGACAAGATTTTCGGGCCTGGCAATGCCTATGTGACCGCTGCCAAGCAGCTGGCATCGCTGGCCGGTGTGGCCATTGATATGCCTGCCGGTCCCAGTGAGGTGGAAGTGCTGGCAGATGAATCCTGCGTGCCGGCCTTTGTGGCGGCTGACCTGCTGAGTCAGGCAGAGCACGGACCGGACAGCCAGGCCATGCTGGTGACCACCAGCGCCGCGGTGGCCGAGGCCGTGGCTGCTGAGGTGGAGAAGCAGCTTGCCGCGCTGCCCCGCAAGGAGATTGCCGCCAAGTCCATTGCCAACAGTCGCATCATCGTGCTGGCAGATAAGCAGGATTGTATCGATTTCACCAATGCCTACGGGCCGGAGCACCTCATCATTGCCATGAAAGGGGTGCCGACCTTATCTGTCAGCAACGCGGGCTCCATTTTCGTGGGCAATTACAGCTGCGAAAGCGCGGGTGATTACGCCAGCGGCACCAACCACACCCTGCCTACCATGGGGTGCGTGCGGGCCTACAGCAGCTTGTGTGTGGATAGCTTCCAGCGCAAGATGACGGTGCAGACCATCACTCCGCTGGGTATCCGCAGCATCGGCCGCACCGTGGAGCTTATGGCTGAAGCCGAGCACCTGGACGCCCACGCACGCGCCATGACTCTGCGCATACAGGCCGTGGCAGAGCAGCCTCAGGAAGAACAGGGTACGGGTATTGCCAGACTGGTGCGCCCGAATATCCTGAAGCTCAAACCATACAGCTCCGCCCGCGATGAATACGCCGGCAAGGCTGCCCACGTGTTCCTGGATGCGAACGAGTGCCCGCACAACGCCCCGAACAACCGCTACCCCGACCCGCTGCAGTGGGAGCTGAAGCAGAAGATTTCTGCCTACAAGGGCGTGGCGCCGGAGCGCATCTTCCTGGGCAATGGCAGCGACGAGGCCATCGACCTGATTTTCCGTACGTTCTGCACCCCCGGGGTGGACAGCGTGGTAGCTATTCAGCCTTCCTATGGCATGTACGAGGTTTGTGCTGATATCAACAACGTGCACTACATCAAGTTCATGCTGAAGGCCGGGTACCAGTTCGATGGTACCGCCTTTGCTGAAAACTGCCGGGACATTGCCAAGGTGGCTTTCCTGTGCAGCCCGAACAACCCCACCGGCAACCTGCTGCCGCTGGCAGAAATCCGCAAGGTGCTTGATTCTTTCCGCGGTATTGTGGTGGTGGATGAGGCTTACATTGATTTTGCTCCCGAGGGCTCGTCCGTTGTCTCCCTGCTGGATGAGTATCCGCGCCTCATTGTGCTCAACACTTTCTCCAAGGCATGGGCTTCTGCCGGTATCCGCCTGGGCATGGCCCTGGCGCATCCGGAGGTCATAGCCCTGTTCAACAAGGTGAAGTACCCCTACAACGTGAACATCCTCACCCAGCGCGCCGCCATGGAGCGTCTGGAGCACATGGATGAAATCCGCGCCTGGGTGGACGAAGCGCTTTCCGAGCGCACCCGTATGATGCAGGCGGTGGCCGCTCTGCCTATCTGCAAGCAAGTGTACCCCAGCGATGCCAACTTCTTCCTCGCCAGAGTGACGGATGCCTGCCGTATCTACGATGCGCTGGTGGAGCAGGGTATCATCGTGCGCAACCGCCACCGCATCATGATGTGCGAGAACTGCCTGCGCATCACCATCGGCACCCCGGCGGAGAACGACGAACTCCTTGCAGCCCTCAAGCAATTCTGATTTCATGAAGAAAAAGGCCCTTTTCATCGACCGCGACGGCACCATCATCCAGGAACCTGCCGATGAGCAGATTGATGCCTTCGAGAAGCTGGTATTCGTGCCCGGCACCTTCCGCGCGCTGAGCACCATCCGCGAGCTCACGGACTACGAGTTCGTGATGGTGAGCAACCAGGACGGCCTGGGTACCGCTTCCTTCCCGGAAGATACCTTCTGGCCGGTGCATAACTTCATTCTCGATACGCTCAAAGGCGAGGGAGTGGAGTTCGATGCCATCCTCATCGACCGCCATTTCCCGCAGGACAATGCCCCCACCCGCAAGCCCGGCACCGGCATGCTCACCGCCTACATGGACGGCTCCTACGACCTGGAGAACTGCTACGTCATCGGCGACCGCGCCACGGATGTGCAGCTGGCGAAGAACCTGGGCTGCAAGGCCCTGCAGATTGGTACCGACGGCATGGACTGGAAGAAGATTACCGAGATCCTGGTGGCCGGCGAGCGCAGCGCCGAGGTGCAGCGCACCACCCGCGAGACGGATATCTACGTAAAACTGGAACTGGACCGCCCCGGCTATTGCGAGGTGAGCACCGGCCTGGGCTTCTTCGACCACATGCTCGCCCAGCTGGCCCACCACGGCGGCATGGGCGTGACCATCCGCGTGAAGGGTGATCTGCATGTGGACGAGCACCACACCATCGAGGATACCGGGCTGGCGCTGGGCGAGTGCCTGCGCAAGGCCATCGGCAACAAGCTGGGCATTTCCCGCTATGGCTACTGCCTGCCCATGGATGACTGCCTGTGCAGCGCGGCGCTGGACTTCGGCGGCCGCCCCTGGCTGCAGTGGGAGGCGGAGTACAAGCGCGAGCGCATCGGCGATATGCCCACGGAGATGTTCTACCACTTCTTCAAGAGCCTGAGCGATGCCGCGCTCATGAACCTCAGCATCAAGGCTGCGGGCGATAACGAACACCACAAGATTGAGGGCACCTTCAAGGCGCTGGCCCGCGCCATCCGCGTGGCGGTGCAGCGCGATGTGCGCCACCTGGTGCTGCCTTCCAGCAAGGGAACCCTTTAAGTGTATGAATGTAGTAGTAGTCAGATACAACGCCGGTAACATCTGCTCGGTTATCAATGCGCTCCGCCGCATCGGGGTGGAACCGCTGGTCACGGATGATGCTGCCGCCCTGGCAGCTGCCGATTGCGTGATTTTTCCCGGTCAGGGAGAGGCCGCCAACACCATGGCCTACCTGCGCGAAAGCGGGCTGGGCGAGGTGATTCGCGGCCTGAAGCAGCCGGTGCTGGGTATCTGCATCGGCCAGCAGTTGCTCTGTGCCCATTCCGAGGAGGGGGATACCCCCTGCCTGAGTGTGTTTGAAAGCCCGGTGCTGCGCTTCCCCGCCACCTGCGCGGAGGGACGTGTGAAAATCCCCCAGATCGGCTGGAACACCATCGAAAACCTGCGCACCCCGCTCTTCGACGGCCTGAAAGAGGGCGATTTCGTCTACTTCGTACATAGTTTCTATGTGCCGGACTGCGCTGCGGCCATTGCCCGCACCACCTACGGCGGCGTGACCTATGCCTCCGCCCTGCGCCGGGGCAATTTCTACACCACCCAGTTCCACCCGGAGAAAAGCGGCGATGTAGGCCTGCGCATTCTCCACAACTTCATCCACCTCTGCCATGATTGAGCTCATCCCTGCCATTGATATCATCGGCGGCCAGTGTGTGCGCCTGACCAAGGGCGACTACGCCGCCAAAAAGACCTACGATGCCCACCCCGAGGATGTAGCCCGCCGCTTCTACGATATGGGGGTGCGCCGCTTGCATGTGGTGGACCTGGATGGCGCCAAGGCCGACCACATCGTGAATCTGGAATCGCTCAGGAAAATCACGGCCCTGGGGATGACGGTGGATTTCGGCGGCGGTATCAAGCAGGAAAGCGACCTGCAGGCGGCCTTTGACCACGGCGCTGCCATGGTGACGGTGGGCAGCCTGGCCGCCACCGACCCGCAGCGCCTGCTGCAGTGGGCGGAGAAGTACGGCCCGGAGCGCTTCATCGTGGGCGCGGATGCTCTCAATGGCCGCGTGATGATCAAGGGCTGGCGCGAGGATGGCGGCATGAGCCTGGATGAATTCGTGAGCTTCTACATGAGCCACGGTATCACCCGCGTGCTCTGCACGGATATCTCCCGCGATGGCACCCTGGGCGGCCCGAATACCGCCCTCTACCGTGAAATCATGGCGAAACACCCCGGCTGCCGCCTCATCGCCAGCGGCGGCGTGAGCTGCACGGAGGATATCCGCGCTCTGGATGCTGCCGGCATTCCTTCGGTGGTCTTCGGCAAGGCCTACTACGAAGGCCGCATCGATCTCCCTGCATTATTTGCAGATAAGTAAATTAATCCATGGTCCTTAGTCCTTAGTCCTTAATCCTTAGTCCTTAATCCTTAGTCCTTAATCCTTAGTCCTTAATCCATAGTCCTTAATCCATAGTCCTTAATCCTTAAACCTTTTTTTATGTTAGCTAAACGCATTATCCCCTGCCTGGACGTCAAGGACGGCCGCACCGTCAAAGGTATCAATTTCGTGAACCTGCGCGATGCCGGCGACCCCGTGGAGCTGGGCAAGGCCTACAGCGAGCAGGGGGCGGATGAACTCGTGTTCCTCGATATCGCAGCTACACACGAAGGCCGCAAGACCTTCACAGATATGGTTTCCCGCGTGGCCGCTGACATCTCTATTCCCTTCACCGTGGGCGGTGGTATTCACGAGCTTTCCGATGTGGCCCGCCTGCTCGAAGCCGGTGCGGACAAGGTGAGCCTGAACTCCGCCGCCCTCCGCAACCCGCAGCTGGTGAACGAGATTGCCGCCCACTTCGGTTCCCAGGTCTGCGTGGCGGCCATCGATGCCCGCTGCGATGCCGATGGCTGGTACTGCTATGTGAATGGTGGGCGCATCCGCGTGGAGCGCACCCTGTTCGACTGGGCCCGCGAGGTTGCCGACCGCGGCGCCGGTGAAATCCTCTTCACCAGCATGGACCACGACGGCGTGAAGCAGGGCTTCCCGAATGAGGCGCTCGCCCGCCTTTCCGATGAGCTCAGCATCCCGGTCATTGCCAGTGGCGGCGCCGGTGCCAGGGAACACTTTGCGGATGCCTTCCGCCTCGGCCATGCCGATGCCGCCCTGGCCGCCAGCGTGTTCCACTTCGGCGAAATCAAGATACCCGAGCTCAAGCGGTACCTGCACAACGAGGGCATCAGCGTGCGCCTGTGATTCACCCTGCCCGCAGGGCAGATGCCAAATTGGAATTTGTGGGGGAACTCTGTCGGAGCACGGGACTTCAGTCCCGATTGGAAGCACCGTTATTTCGGGACTGAAGTCCTGTGCCCCGACAACGACAAACATCAATTTAGTGAGTTTTTAGAAGTTCCCAAGTGTCAATAGTCACTCGTCAATCGTAAATCCGCGTGCCCCGAATCTTTGGGACACGCGTGTGATTTGCCTCCCATCCTGAAAAAAGAGTGGCAATATCAGCAAATTGTGCTATACTCGGCGCGCAACCGCAAATTTTCCGCATATGACAATCGACTTCGAGAAGTGCGGCGGTCTGGTTCCCGCCATTATTCAGGATGCCGCTACGGGCAAGGTGCTCATGCTGGGTTATATGAATGAAGAATCCTTTGCCAGGACGCAGGAGAGCGGGCGTGTGTGCTTCTACAGCCGCAGCCGCAAGTGCCTGTGGACCAAGGGCGAGACAAGCGGCAACTTCCTGGATGTGGTGAGCATCAAGGTAGACTGCGACAATGATACGCTGCTCATCCAGGCCACGCCGCATGGCCCGGTGTGCCACACCGGCACCGATACCTGCTGGGGCGAGAAGAATGAGGCCAGCCCGCTGCTGTTCCTGACCGAGCTGCAGGATTTCATCAACAAGCGCCACGAGGAGATGCCGGAGGGCTCCTACACCACCAGCCTGTTCCGCGACGGCGTGAACCGCATGGCCCAGAAGGTGGGCGAGGAGGCGCTCGAAGCCTGCATCGAGGCCTGCAACGGCACGGATGAACGCCTCATCTACGAGGCTTCCGATATGTTCTACCACCTCATCGTGCTGCTCACCTCCAAGGGCCTGCGCATCGAGCAGGTGATTGACGAGCTCGCCTCCCGCCACAAGCCGGGCTGGCAGAAGCACTGAGGCCCGACCAAAGGGAGGATATCGTCGAGCAAAGCTCGATATCGTCCCGATGGGATATCGTCCGCGAAGCGGATTTCGTTATCCTGATGAGTTTGGTTTACAGCAAAGCGTGCATGGGGAGATATTGTTCCATTGCACGCTTTTTTGTCGTTTGCTGAAGATAAGAGCCTATATCCTGATCTGTGGTCAGGACATTAGAACTCAGGCATTTCGCGCAGCCCTGGCACATCGCCGGCAGCGGGGGGCTGCTGGGGGGCAGGTGCCGGCCTGGCGGGGGCTTCCTGAATGGTGACGGTGGGGCGGGCGGCCTTGGCAGCGGCTCGCTCGGCGGCGGTGATGCTTTCCAGCGCGTTCTGCAGCTTCATATCCGGCGCGCCGCCGTAGATGATGGTGCTGTTCTTGCCGATGAGGATGGCGGTGGGCAGCTGGGCCACGCGATAAGTGGTGCCGGCGGTGCCTTTGGCGTCATCGGCGTAGGAGGCGGCAATGCCGAGCCCCTGCAGGGCAGCCTGCTGCTCCTCCGGCTCGGCATAGGGCATGATGGGGCAGATTTCCACGCCGGGGTACTGGGCCTTGATTTTATCAAGGTCGCGCACCATGTTGGTGCCGGCGGGTTCCGCGGGCGACCAGAAGATGAGGAGGTTCGCCTTGCCGGTGATGGGGAAGCGGTGCGCGGCGCCCTGCTGGTCTTTCACCGTGAGCTGCGGGGCTATGCAGCCCACAGCCAGGTGACGCAGGTAATAAGCCTGCTCCAAGGCCACTTCGGTAAGCGGCGTGCTGCCGAACTTCGTGTCCCTGCCGGCCAGCAGGATGGATTGCTTCAGGTAGTACAGGCGCTTGGCGCGGGCCATGGCCTCGCTGCCTTCGATGCTGCTGACCATGGGGTTATTGAGCATAAGGCTCATGCCCAGTGCGGCGCAGGCGCGGGCGCCCTTGTTCTGGTTGCGCTGGTAGATTTTCTGCAGCAGCTCGTACTCCCGCACGCTGGAGGTGGCAGAAAGAGCAGGGCAGGCGGCCCCCACGCCGGGGCTGCTGAAATGCACGCGGATGATGGAGTCTACCAGGGCGTTGCCGAAATACGTGAGCTGGGCCTGCTCCTCTTCCGTGAAGGCTGCGGTGAAGGCCTGCGGGTGCTCCAGAATCCAGACCACGGCGGGCAGGGCCCAGGGCTTCTCAAACTCAAAGGTGGGTATGCTGCCCTTGCCGCGCGGGTTCTTGCGGCTGCCGGTGCGGGCGTTGATGCTCTGCCAGAGCCGCGGGGCCGTTTCGCGGGCATCCGGCGGCTGGATGCCCGCCCGTGTCTCATCATTCGGGGCAGCTTTGAGCGCCTCTTCATAATCCGCCACCTGCTGATTCCACGAACTCAGAACCTGGTTCATGGCTTCTTCTGTAGCCGGACTCAGGGGAATCATCAATAATACCGCAGCGGTAAGAAGCTTTTTCATGCCCGCCATTATACGTCACGCATCCTGCTGATTGCAAGGTAGAATTGTGTATTGCTTGCGGCTGAAACGGAAAGCAAGGAGAACTGCGGGGGGCTTGTGCTTCCCCCGCAGTCCTGCTTGTGTATCCGTATCCGGCGAGAGGGCGGTTTACTGCCCGTTGCCGCGGCAGCAGTGGTGGCGGCCGTTGGCGCGGCGCAGCTCATTGACCCAGAGCAGGGTGAGCCCCATGGTAAGCCCCAGCAGCACGACTGCATTGGCGGCGCACATAGCCACCTTGCAGCACCTGCGGTGCTGCTTGTCGGCCAGCCAGTTCTCCACCTTCTCCTTTGTTTCCTCAATTTTTTCTTGGTCCATGTCGGTGTGACCCCGCAGATGCCCCGATTCTCGCAAAAACTTATATCGAAACTGAAAGGCAGGGTTGACTCCGGCGCCCGCACCTGCTAAGCTGCCGGGTAGAATGAGACTGCGTATGATATCCATCCTGCTTGGCCTGGCCGCGCTGGCCACCTGGGCGCCCCGGGCAGAGGCGGCCCCCGCTGCATCGGCAACGGCCAGCCAGGAAAAGCCCGGCTGCTGCTCTGGCCTCTCCCCCGTGGCCCGGGCACTGAAAGAAGCCGGGTATCTTTCTGCCCACCAGGCCAGCCCCTGCGCCAGGTTCTACATCTTCTTCTGCTCGGCCTCCTGGTGCGGGCTCTGCCAGCAGATGCTGCCGCAGGTCATCGAGCAATATGAGCAGAAAATAAGCCGGCGCGAGGATGTGGAGCTCATCCTCCTCAACCATGACCAGACCCCCGAAGCCGCCCGCAAGTATATGGAACACCACGCCCCCATGCTGCCCGGCGTGATGGTGCATACCCTGCACCTGGCAGCCAGACCCGCATACAAGTACATCCCCGCCTGTTTCATCATGACCGCCGGGGGCGAGCTCATTTCTGCCGGCGGCGGAGATGTGTTCCTGAACTGGGAAACCGAAATCCGGAAGAAACCTGAGAAAAACGACTAGTGATAACAAGCACAAACATAGAGAACTTTGAAACCATGAACACCCGGCAACTGCTCAATCACCTGTACCGCACCAAGGCCACCCTGCGCCAGTGCCAGCGCGAACTCCGTTTCGGTGGAGATGATGTGGAAACGCTGGAACTCACCATCTCCCGCGCCGAAAAATGGCTGGAAGAAGGCATCGAGGCCAATCTGCAAGCCATCCATGAAATGGCCGGGCACGATTCACCCATCACCCCGGAGGAAATCGACGAAATCATATCTGAGGACGCAGCCGGGGTGCCGGCGGAAGAAGCATCTGCCGACTGATGGAGTTCAGCTACGCACTGGACCTGGTTTTTGTACCCCTGCTGGGCATCATCACAGTGTACGGCCTGTGCCGCGCAGGTCGTGCCCTGGTGCGGCGGGAGCGTGGTTTCGGCCGCTGGCTGGGCTTCTGGGGGCGGCTCATCCTGCTGGCCATGGCGGTGCAGGGGGCATACGTCTGCTACACCGGCAGCGAGCAGGATTTGCGCCGCTACGAGGATTTCATGGCAAACGGAGTGCCGGCAGAGGGCTCGGTGATCACCTCGCTCCACAACCCCGGCGCGAGGGCTCGCCGCAATAGATTCGACACCGTGATTCTCTACAGAACCGAGGCCGGAACCCCGTATTACCACACCCTGCGCACCGGCTCGCGCCGCGAGGCGCAGGAAAAAGTACCCCTGCGATACAAACCGGAGAATCCGCGCGAGGTGCTCATCATGGCGTATGACACCTCTGCCCGCAACGCCCGGTTCCGGCGCGCGCTCTCCTATATCCTGGCCGGCCTGGCCCTGGTGGCCCTGGTAATGCAGTGGTCGTGCACCCTCGCAGGCCGGGCGCAGCCCCCTCGCCGCTGACCCCTCAAATCGGAAACCGGCTCCTGCGCCACCGACCCCCGCAGCTGCTCGTGCCATAGGGAGCGCGGCGGGCGCGGACATACCGCGTCGGGGCTTGGCGCGCGCCCAGGACAGGGGTAACAAAAAAGTACCACCTCATAGGTAACACAAGTTCCAGGACATAGGTTACACTTTTGGAGAGACATGTGGCATAATGACTTTATGCCATGGAACACCAAGAGTAGTAATCAAATGA
>JAFSFD010000027.1 GCA_017435365.1 Akkermansia sp.
CCATTGGATGTACCGCTGCTAATGCAGCGGTAACTAGTCGCTTCGCTCAATGAATTACACCGGCAGAGCCGGTGTATGTAAATACCACAGCTGCGCTGTGGTATGAAAGCGCAGCTGGCGCTGCGCATGAAATACCGCCTGGCGGCGGTGCGAAAGCGGCACTACGTGCCGCATGGCTCTGGCGCACACGCCAGAGCCAAATTCCAATTTATCGGGAGCAGGACTCAGACTTTGGGGGCCGTGCGCCGAAGCTTCTGCCCTACCCACTAGTTTTTTCGGGCGTGGGGCGCATCTATCTTCTTCCCTACCCGGGGGGTTAGGGGTATAAGGGGAGAAAACCACCCGGAACCATGAGCAAATCCTTTCTGCCCGAGCCCTACACGCCGACTTTTGAAATAGATGAGAAATACAGCCGCGCCGTGGCCTATTTCTGCATGGAATACGCTATCGACAACGTGTTCAAGATATATTCCGGCGGGCTGGGGTACCTGGCGGGCTCGCACATGCGCTCGGCCTATGCCCTGCGGCAGAATCTGGTGGGCGTGGGCATTCTGTGGTCCTGCGGGTACTACAACCAGATCCGCGCCGAGGATGGCTCCATGGCGGTGCAATACCTGCGCAAGGAATACAGCTTCCTGGAAGACCACGGGCTCAAATTTCTCATCCGCATCTGCGGGGCCATGGTGTGGGTGAAAGCCTATTACCTGAGGCCGGAGACATTCGGCACTGCGCCCATGTTCTTCCTGAGCACCGACCTGCCGGAAAACGATGATATCTCGCGCTCCATCACCCAGCGGCTGTACGATGCCAACCCCATGACGCGGCTCTCGCAATACATCGTACTGGGGCGGGGCGGTGCCCGGCTCTTCGATGAACTGGGGGTGGAGCCGGATATCTACCACATGAACGAGGCCCACGCCATCGGCGCGGCATTCCATGTGCTGTCGCGCAACGGGGGCAATGTGGAGGCCACCCGCCGGCGCTTCGTCTTTACCACCCACACCCCGGAGGAAGCGGGCAACGAGAAGATGGATTTCTCCCTCATGAGCAGTTTCTCCTTCTTCGATGGCTTCTCCACCGGGCAGGTGCGAGCCATGCTCCGGCTGGCGCCGGATGAACCGGTG
This sequence comes from Akkermansia sp., assembly GCA_017435365.1. GTDB lineage: Bacteria > Verrucomicrobiota > Verrucomicrobiia > Verrucomicrobiales > Akkermansiaceae > Akkermansia. Next base: position 1,125 of record JAFSFD010000027.1, read on the forward strand.
TTCAACTACACACTGGCAGCCCTGCGGCTCTCACACATGGCCAATGGCGTTTCCGCGCTGCATGGCGAAGTCTCCCGGCAGATGTGGCAGGCATATAGCGATATCTGCCCCATCACCCACATCACCAATGCCCAGAACAGGGCTTACTGGCAGGACCCGGAACTCGCAGCCGCCTATGCGGCGGGAGATGTAAATGCATTCCGGCAGCGCAAGAGGGCCATGAAAAAAGAACTCTTCCGCGTGGTGGGGGAGCAGACCGGGCACCTCTTCGACCAGGATACGCTCACCATCGTGTGGGCGCGGCGCTTTGCCGCCTACAAGCGCCCGGCCCTCATCACCGAAGCGCCGGATTTATTTGAACGCATGCTGCAACGCACCCGCCGCCCGGTGCAGATGATTTGGGCAGGCAAGCCCTATCCCACTGATTTCACAGCCGTGGAGATATTCAACCGTCTCAACCGGATGGGGGAAAAATACCCACGGTGCGCGGTACTCACCGGCTACGAGCTGGGGCTGAGCCGCCTGCTCAAAAACGGTTCCGATATCTGGCTGAACAACCCGGTGGTCACGCGCGAGGCCTCCGGCACCTCCGGCATGAGTGCGGCCATGAACGGCTCCATCTCCGTTTCCACAAACGACGGCTGGATTCGGGAGTTCGCCCGCGATGGCGAAAATTGCTTCCTCATTCCGGAGGCTGATACCGGCTTATCCCCCGAAGCACGTGATGCCGCAGACTGCACCCACTTCTACAGCGTGCTGGAAAACAAGATTCTGCCGCTCTACTACGAAACGCCCGAACAATGGGACAAATTGGTCTTCAACGCCCTGCGCGATATCTGCCCCTTCTTTGATTCAGACCGCATGGCCGATGAATACTACACGAAGATGTATGACCGCTGACGAAACGCGGCATTGAAGGCACACAAATGGGAATTTGTGGGGGAACTCTGTCGGAGCACGGGACTTCAGTCCCGAAATAACGGTGCTTCCAATCGGGACTGAAGTCCCGTGCCCCGACAACGACAAATATCAATTTATCGGGCTCTGAGCTCAAACATTAGGACACAGATGCAAAGTTCCGCGGAAAGAGAAAAAACTTGCGGCTTGCCAACGGGAAACAATTTTGCTAGAATACGCAGCGATTATGAATTCCCCCTTGCAGGAAAACGAAACAGCCACTCTGCAGGAGCTGGAGGCCCGTGCGCGGGAACTTGAAAGCGAACTGGCGGGGGTGCAATCCGCCATCACGATTCTACGAGCCCGAATGTATAACGGCCACACTCCCGCCACCGGGCAGGAAGTTCCCCTGGCCCCGGCATGGGACACGCCCTTACCCATTTCCACGCCCCCGCAATCACGCCCTTCTGAAGAGGCACAGGAGACCGGCGATATCTACCTTCAATCTCTGCCGCCCTATCATGCCCTGCGCGACAAGTGGGAGCTGGGAAGCGGGCTGGAAGATGCACAGACCACCCTGCCGCCGGAACAGATATACAGTGAACCCACCCCCGTGGCCACAGAACTGAGGCTCATCGCCCTGCTGCCGGACGGCTCCCCGTGGGAGCAGCGCATCCACTTCTCCGAAATTGCAGCTGAGTGCGGAGTCATCCTGGGCCGCGACCCCAGCGTGGCCAATATCGTGCTGCCGGACACCGGGGTTTCCCGTGCGCACATTCGTTTTGCACTCAATGAACACGGCTTGACCGTCAGCGACATGGGCTCCACGAACGGCACCTTCGTCAACGATGTCCCCCTTTCCCCATACGACAATTGCCGCCCCCTGCAGGATGGTGATACCCTCACGCTCGGGCAGATTACCCTGCAGATTCAATTCAGCTGATTCACACTGCATGAACCACTACATATACGCATCAGTCTCAGTGCTGAGCCTCATCCCGGTGCTGGCAAAAGACAGCGACAACCCACCCGGAATTACCTGTGGTACAAGCAGCCGACTGTAGTGCAACCGGCGGTGCTCCCCTGGGCTGAAGGTGAATCCGAAGCCGGCAATATGCCGGGCAAGAGCAATAAGGACCCATGGGAACCCCAGTCCCTGCCCGTGGGCAACGGGCGCGTGGGCGGTACCGTTTTCGGCGGCGACAAACGGGAACGCGTCAATCTCAACGAAGTCAGTCTCTGGTCCGGCGGCCCGAATCTGCCCCGACAACGACAAACATCAATTTGTCGAGATTAGTACTCAAACTTTGGGACACGTGTGCTTCCGCCACTCTCCCGCCCGGGAGAGTGGCTTTTTACACACGCCGGGCAAGCCGGATAAATTGGAGACTGCGGAAACAGGTGCCAATATGCAAGGAAAGCAGTTGCGTGACCCGCTTTATGCTTGCATGGGCGGGGGCAACTTGGTAGGATGCATGCATGCTTTTTGAGAGGGAGACAGTAACACCGCAAGGCCGCCTTGCCACTATGGAGGAGCTGTTCTCCCGCGTTGCCCGACGCGACAACGCAACACCCGGTGCGAACCATGTGCCGGTGGAGGCGCTGGAAGCGTTCCGCGACTTGGAAACGCCCTTGCGCTACATGCTGGAAGCCGCCGCTGCCGGCAGTAAGGACCGCACCCGGCTGGCGCAACTGCGCAAGGTAGAGAAATGCCTCAATTCGCTGCCGGAGGCCCTGATGACGAGTCTCACCGCCGGGCCGGAGGAAAACTGGCTTTGCATGTTCCGGCACCTGCTGCAGCTGCACACGCTGCTCACGGATGCGGGCATCGGCACAGATGCTGCGGAGTATGCCACCCTGCTGCAGAAGATGGTGCAGCTTGCGGAAAAAGTCTCGCAGGCTGCGGCGGTGGAAATCAGCCCGGCCTCGATGTTCACCCTGCTGCTCATGCAGGTGGAAATGCAGCGTATCAACCCCGGGCGGCAAAAGCGGGCCACCAGCCGCAAGCGCCGCCGTGCCCGCACCAGGCGCACAAAGACGGCTAAAAAGGAAGCCTGATATCAGGGCTGCGGTGCGGCGGGGGATGGGCTTTCCTCCACTGGCGCGGGCTGGGTAAAATCACATTTCTCCAGGTAATAAGCCGCCGCCTTATTACCCTGCGCTGCCGCTTTCTGCCACATTTCCTTTGCGGCGGGGCGATTCAGCTGCACCCCGGCACTGCCGGAATACATGAGAAGCCCCAGCCGCAACTGAGCGCGGGCATCCCCCGCAGCGGCGGCCTGCTCCAGCTCGCTCTGCATGCGGGCCAGCCGCTCGCGCACCACCTCGGCCGCCGGTTCCGGTTTTTCCTTCTTCTCCGGGTATTTTCCGTAGTTGAGGGCCACATTCCCGGTGCGCATGACGAAAGGCAGCAACGCGCTCACCCAGAGCACACCCATGCACCAGATGACCCAGCGGGGCATTTTCTTTCGCTCCGGCAAAATCGAGAAACGGCGGCGCAGGGAGCGGGGCTTTTCCTCGCGGCTGCGGGCACTGCGGACGGAAAACCGCACGCGGCGCTGCATGCCTGCCAGTTCGGGGGCATCCGCATAGCGCAAATCACGCTCGCGGGCTTCATCATACAGGCGGCGCTCCTGCGCATCGCCCAGTATCCGGTAGGCCTCAGCAATGAGCTTGAATCGTTCCTCGGCAGCAGCATCCCCCACATTCAAATCCGGATGAAAACGCTTGGCCTGCCGGTAATAAGCAAGCTTCAGCTCTGCCTGGGAGACGGTAGGCTCCACATCCAGCAGTTCGTAGTAATCCGGGCGAGGCATATCAATTCAACGGGCTTTCCAATCACGGGCCAGCTCCGGCACCGAACAAATCGGCTCCCAGCCCAGTTCGCGGATGCGGGTGCAGTCCACGCGCATATCAGACATCCCACGCTGTGATGGTCCGGAGCATTCCGGCCCGGTCTCGATGCCGAATATCTCCTGCAGCTGAGCGTAGATTTCTTTTTTGGTGAAGCTTTCACCGCTCACATTGTAAACACCGTACTGAAGCCAGGGCTGTGTACCCAGCAGCAGCAACGCATCTGCGGCATCCTCCACATGCAGATAATTCAGCACGCGGTCATCCGCTCCCGGCAATGCCGGCAGCCCCTCCCTGAAGCGGCGGACCAGCTCGCAGCGCTCCTCTCCATAGAGCGGAGCAAGGCGCGCGACCACGCCACCACTATTGAGAATCACGGTTTCGGCGCGCAATAAGATACCGGCGCGTTCCGAATCAGCCTTGGGCGGGCTATCCTCCGTGATGATTTCGCCCCCGCGCCCGGCATACACCGAGGTGGACGAGCAGAACACCACGCGGGTTCCCTCCAGCAGGTGGTCCAGATTGAGCGCCGGCTCCAGATACGCCTTGCGGTAATCCTCCGCCGTGCCGCCATGCGTGGCGGTGCAGCAGAAAACGGTGTCCGGCACCATGCGTTCCAGTGCATGGCGCAGCACCTCCGCATCTGCCGCGCTGCCGCGAAGATTGGCCACAGCAGCGGGGTCAATGGTCAGCACATGCGCGCCTTCCTGGCGGCATGCCTCTGCCAGCGTAGAGCCCAGATACCCCGCGCCTATGACCCAGATTTTGTGTCCGCAGAGACTCATGTACGGTGTTTCCAGATGAGTTCAGCCAGTTCCAGATCACCCGGCAGGGTTATCTTCAGGTTCGCCCCGCCCTGCACCAGGCGGGTTGCCACGCCCAGCGCCTCCACGGCGGATACCTCATCCGTCACCACCAGCTGGTGAGCCTTGACATAGTCATAGGCCTGCCTGAGCAAATCCAGGCGGAAAATCTGCGGAGTTTCCATACCCCAGAGGTTCTCGCGGCTCACCTTTTCCGGCAAGGCGCACCCATCGGCATCCGCCCGCTTGAGGGTATCCACCACGGGGTGGGCACATGCGGCCGCCCCGGTGCTGTCGGCGGCAGCCAGGCATGCTTGAATCCCCTGAGGGGTAATCAACGGGCGGGCACCATCGTGCACCGCCACCATGAGGGTTCCGGCAGGCAGCGCAGCCAACCCTGCCGCCACAGAATCCTGCCGCTCCGCGCCGCCATCAACCCGGCTCACCGGAACCGGGAACTCAGCCACAGCCAGCCCGGTTTCCTCCCAGCGGCTCTGCGGGCACACCACTACCACAGCCGCAGCACCGGCAGCCACAAAGGCATCCACACTGCGGCGCAGCACCGGCAGCCCGGCCAGCGGGGCGGCCAGCTTATCAAAACCGGCGCGGCGGGAACTGCCCGCCGCCACGATGACAGCACAGAACATATCCGCAATCTTAATTCAGGCGGGAACCCACCAGTGCGGAAAGCACCTTGCCGGGGGCGCGGCCCTCGGTGCGTGCCTGCATCTCCTTCATCACGCGGCCCATGTCCTTCTTGCTGGTGGCGCCAAGTTCAGCAATCACCGCATCCAGGATGGGCAGGATTTCCGCCTCAGTCATCTCCTGGGGCAGGAGAGCGGCCAGCACCTTGATTTCGGCCTGTTCCTTTTCCACCTGCTCAGTGCGGCCGGCCTGGGCATAGAGAGCAATAGCATCCTCGCGCTGCTTGATCTGCTTGCGGACCACGTTCTGCTGCTCGGCAGGGGTAAGCTCGGCATTCACGCTGCCCTTCGCCAGGCAGGCCGTCTGCAAAGCAGCCTTCAATCCACGCAATGCACCCAGGGCCACCGTGTCCTTGGCACGCATGGCAGTCTTCATTCCTTCGGTAATCAGGTTATTCATAGACCCCCATTAAAACATGTACGCGCGCGTATATGCAAGGCAGAAATGTGTCAGATTTCATTCACCCGCGCGGCAGATATGCACTAATTTCCTTGACCCGGCTCCATGCCGGAGTTAGAATACGCAAGGAATTTTCAACGCTTGGCGCAGTTACTGTGTCCTAACATAAAATTTCAGCATTTTGATATGAAATACCGTTATTTACTCCCGCTCATGGCTATTACCGTGGGCAGCACCATGCTGAGTGCCCAGGAAACACCTGAGGCAGAAGTGCTGCAGCAGGCTGCAGAAACCCAGGCAGAGTTGCAGATTGACCCGCAGATTGTGCAGGGGCAGCTGCCCAACGGCGTGAAGTACGTCATCCGCCCCACTGCAGAGCCCCAGGGCCGCGCCAGCGTGCGCCTGCACGTGAACGTAGGCTCGCTGGATGAGCAGGAGCATGAGAAAGGTATTTCCCACCTCCTCGAACACCTGGTGTTCAATGGCTCCCGCAATTTCAAGCGCGGTGAGCTCATCCCGACCATGCAGCAGCTGGGCCTCGGCTTCGGCGGAGATGCCAATGCCTACACCAGCCTGCTGGAGACGGTATACATGCTCGACCTGCCCAACCTGAAGGATGAGACGGTAAACTTCGCCTTCACCATCATGCGCGACTTTGCAGACGGAGCCACGCTGGAAGACAGCGCCATTGACCACGAGCGAGGCATCGTGAAGAGCGAGCTCTACGCCCGCGACTCCGCCAGCTACCGCACCATGATTGCCATGCTGCGCCACGCCGCACCCGGCACCCGCCTGGCAGATTACCTTCCCATCGGCACGGAGGAAGTCATCATGGGTGCACCGTATGAGGTGTTCCGCAACTACTACAAGACGCACTATGTAGCCCGCAACATGACGGTAATTGTGACGGGCGATTTCGAGCCCTCCACCGCCCTGGGCTGGGTGGAAAAACACTTCGGCAGCATGGCGGATACCGAACCCGCCGCCCGCATTGCCCCCGGCACCCCGGATAACCTGGGCCCGGCCGAGCAGGTGATGGAGAACCCGGAAAATGCGCTCACGAATGTGCAGCTGACCGTGTCGGCCCCTTGGCAGTCACGGCCCGACACCACGGAGCAGCGCATCGAGGAGCTGCCGCTGCAACTGGCCTGCGCCATGCTCAACCAGCGGCTCAGCCGCATGGCCCGCGTGGAAGACTGTGCCTTCCAGGGCGCAGCAGTATCCACGGAAGAGCTGTTCCAGACAGCCGAGTTATTCAACATGGGCGTGACCGCCGCCCCGGAGAAATGGCAGCAGGCTATGGAAGCCGCCCTGCTGGAGCTGCGCCGCGCCTGCCGGTACGGATTCGCCCCGGCAGAACTGAATGAAATTGCAGCCCAGGTGCGAGCCTCGTACAAGAAACAGATCAACAGCTGGGAAACCACCAACGCCGCCGACATGGCCGATAATCTGATTGCCTCCATCTCCGGGAATGAGCAGATGACCACCCCGGCAGAGGATTTGCGCGTGTTTGAACTGGGGCTGGCCCGCATCATGCAGAATCCGGAGCTCTGCCGCAAGGCGCTGGAGCAGGCCTTTGACAGTGCGCGCGCCAAGCTCATGCTCACCGGCGCCAACGTGGAGGGCATCACCGGCGAAACCCTGCGCGGGCTCTACGACAAAGTGATGCAGCAGGAAGTGACCGCACCGGTCATGGAAGAACTGCCGCCCTTTGCCTACGAGGAGATAGGCGCCCCCGGCAGCATTGAGCAGCAGGCCATCCTCGAAGACATGGGAATCACCACCATCACGCTTTCCAACGGTATCCGCGTGAACCTGAAGCCCGTGGATTTCTCCAAGGGCAGCATCAGCGTCATTGCCAATATCGATGGCGGCTCCCTGCGCCTCTCCCACACCCCCGGCCTGGCTGCCATGGCCGGCAGCGTGATGCGTTATGGCGGCCTGGCTGCCCACAGCCTCACTGAGCTGGAGAAAATCCTCTCCGGGCACAATCTGGGACTCAACTTCGGCATCGGCTCCGACCGCTTCACCATGAGCGGCACCACCACCGCCGCAGATTTTGAGCTGCAGTGTAAGTTGCTGGCCGCCGGCATCATGCACCCCGGCTACCGCACAGATGGCGAGGTGCAGCTGCGCCGCCAGCTGCCCTCCCTCTACAACCGCTACCAGACCACCCCGAACGGCGCCTATAGTCTGCAGGCCCCCAGGCTCATGTATGGCAGCGATGCCCGCTTCACCACCCCGGAGCGCTCCCAGATTGAGGCCTGCACCGCAGAGCAGGTAAAGGAAGCCCTCTCCCCCTGGCTGCAGAGCGGCGCTATGGAAATCAGCATCGTGGGTGATTTCAAGGTGGCGGACGTGCTGCCCGTGCTTGAACGCACCTTCGGCGCCATGCCGGAGCGCAAGCGCGAGTTCACCCCGCTCACCGAGGCGGAAACCACCGTGCGCAGTGCCAGGTGGGGCCAGCGTGCCTTCCTGCCCTACACCACCGACCTGGATAAGACCATCGTGGCGCAGGTGCGCCCCTGTGGCGATGGCATGGACCAGCGCCGCAACCGCCGGCTGGCCGTGCTCACCTCCATCACCCGCCACAAGTTGTTTGATGGTATCCGCGCCCAGCTGGGCGAAACCTACTCCCCCTCTGTGCGACTGGCAACCAATGCCAGCCTGAGCAACGCCGCCACTATCACCACCATCAGCGCCGGTGTGGTGGGCAACCGCGTGAAGGTGAACACCGCCATGGATGCCATCCTCATGGATCTCGGCCAGGGCAAGATTACCCAGGATGACCTGGATTGCGCCCTGCGGCCCTACATCGCCAGCACGCAGAAGAACCTGCGCACCACCGGCTACTGGGAAAGCGCCATGGCCCGCCTGCAGAGCGATGAACGCCAGCTGCCGCTCATCCGCGGCCAGGTGGAGGATGTGCAGAGCATCACGCTGGAGGAAATTCAGCAGCTCGCCCGCGAGGTGTTCGGCCCGCAGGATACGACCAACTATTTCTTCACCATGCCCGCCGGTGCCGTGCCGCAGGAACAGCCGGAGGCTGAACCGGCCCCTGCTGAGGCCGGGGGTGGCTACACCATCATCACCACCGAAAGCACCATGGCCGACCCCGCCTGGGCTGCCGTGACCGATTCCTTAAAAAAAAAGTACCCTGATGCAGTCATCTGCACCCTGCCGGAGCTGACGGAGGAAAGCCTTTCCGCCACGCTGCGCAACACGCAGGCCCGCTATGCCGCCTGCGTGCTGCGCCCGGAGGAAGTAAGCCGCACCCTGGTGAGCGACCTGCACCGCGCTGCCCGCAAGGTGGATGATGACCCCTGGGGCGACTGCATCTGGGGTATCATCACCGGCCACAGTGCAGCAGATGCCCGGCGCATTGCCGAAGCAGACCAGCCGCTCACCATCAAACGCATGCTGGCCACCACCAATGTGGATCACACCCGCTTCGAGCACAGCTGTTGCATCACCGACTGGGGCGGTGCGCCTGTACGCGAGCAGAGCGGCTACACAGAACCCGTCACCACCACCTACCCGGCCTCCCCTGCGGAAGATAAGCTGCTGAGCATCTTCACGGAAAAACTGGAATCCGCCAGGCCTCAATTCATCATCACCTCCAGCCACGCCACGCAGTTCAACCTGGAAATGCCCTTCAGCCGCGGGCTCCTCTTCTCGCACGGCAACCGCTTCCACTCCCTGCCACCGCAGCGGCTGAAAGAATTCCGGAAGCCGCTGGAGCAAGCACTCCGTGGTGATTGCTCCACCCTTGAACAATGGGCCGCAGAATACCCGGCGGTGAAACCTGACGGCGAACCCCGTGTATGGATTGCGGCCGGCAACTGCCTGTTCGGCAATGCGCAGCGCAGCCCACACAGCATGGCCGCCACCGCGCTTTCCGCCTACACCTGCAACCAGGTGGTGGGCTACACCGTGCCCACCTGGTACGGCGAGGGCGGCTGGGGCACGCTGGGCACCTTCATGGGCAACACCTCCGGCACCAGCCTGGCAGAGGCCTGGTTCCTGAACAATCAGTTCATCCTGCACCGCACCGGGCAGCTGCACCCGGCCCTGCTCAGCGTGCGGTTCAACGGCCCGCGCTTCTCCCCGGATGAACTCGTCCCCCAGCTTATCGAGCACAGAATCCAGATTGGGGAAAACACGGCCAGAGATGCACTCGGCCTGGTGCACGACCGCGATGTAGTGGCTTTCTACGGCGACCCCGCCTGGCGCGCTTCGGTAGATGAAAGCAACGCCAAGGCACCCTACACCCTGACCTGGGAATCGCCGAAGCGCTTCACCATCACCGCCAACTACGACACGAAGGAACGCTGCGCGGTGTGGTTCCCCACGGCTGAAACCGGCCGCGGTGCAACGGGCTGCAGCGCACCCGGAGCCATCTTCACGAATGATTTCATCCTCTTCCCCACGCTGGAGCTCAAGCAGGGAGAAGCACTCAGCGTTGATATTCACTAAGTAAACATGAAGTCCGGCTCCGGCCGGAGCAGAAGCAGGTATGATATTTCTGTATCATACCTGCTTTTTGCACACGTGCCCCCAAAGTTTGAATACAGAGCTCGATAAATTGATGTTTGTCGTTGTCGGGGCACGGGACTTCAGTCCCGAAATAACGGTGCTTCCAATCGGGACTGAAGTCCCGTGCTCCGACAGAGTTCCCCCACAAATTCCAATTTATCTGCCATTCCTTCACCGCTCCAGCTCGGCTTTGATGAAGGGGGCGGTGGGTGATTTGGCGCGGGCGAGCTGGCGCACGGTGCCCTGGGCGGTGATGGTGCCGCCGGCAGCACCAACAAACGGTAATCTCACCGAACAGATAGCCAGACTCATTCTTATACCCACCGGGCTAACAGGTTCATCCTACAGGCCCGGTTTTCACTTCCGTAGAATTCCACGCCAGAATTCCTTCGCCGATTTTCGCAGGGCCGGGGCCATATAGCGGCTGCGGAGCAAGGAAACATCACGGTGCCCCATTTCCAGCTGCAGCTCAGGCAGGTTTCTGAAATAAGCCGCGTGGTACGTTGCAAAGGTATGCCGACACACATCCGGCACCCAGCGGGTAAAGCCGGCCGCGCGGCGCAGCGCCTGCCAGCGGTTCTGCCAATTCGGCGGCACGTAGCAATCCTGCTGCCGCAAACCGGGCAACAGCCTCAACGGCACCACTCTGCCGCCGCCGGTCTTGCTATTCCGGGCGCGGATAATGACCTGCCGGTCCTCCCAGCACACGTCCTCGGCGGAAATACGCTCTACCTCGGCCGGGCGCACTCCGCTATATAACAGAAGGCTCAAAGAAAAGCGCATATCCTTGAATCTTCTTGTTGCCGCCGTTGATTTCAGTTTCATCACCTCTTCCTGATTCAGTGGAGCAACCGGCCGCTCCGCAACTTCTGGATTATCAATACGGTCCACCGGATTGAAATCGCACCACTCCCGCCGCATGCCATAGGCAAAGATGCTGTGCAGGATAACCCTCCCCTTGCGGTAACTGTGAACACTCTGCCCAAACGCCTTTTGCAGAATCTCCCGACACTGAGCAGCCGTCATCCCGCGCAGCGGCATCTGCCCCACCCCCTCTACCCGCAGCATGCGCCGCACATAATGCCGCAAATCCCGCATTGTTGTGGGGCGCCTGTTTGCCCTCGCCGCCACACTCTCCCACGCCACCTTTTCAAAACACTCCGTCCGTTCCTCTGCCTGTATCGCAGCAATCCCTGCGGCAATTACCCGTCTGAGCAGGCATATCAACTCCCCACGGGATACTCCGGCGGCACGCGTGTTCAATCCCTCTATACACTCCATCGTCAATCGAACAGCATCCATTACCCGTAATGAATACTCCCTTAACAATTCTTTTTCCAATCTCTTATACATATCTGTTATTAAGCATTGCGAATGCTGTGTCAAGATAAATTGTTATTCATGACGGGTATTACAGGAGTGATAATATTATTTTTATTATGCAAAATTCTAGTATTTTGCTGGTATTAGTAATTGCTTCCCTCAGAATGGTGAAATGCGGCTTTACAATGACGCTGCTCATGTGCGACAGTTGATTTAATGCATTTCAAAAATAAACGGATTCAGATTGACTGTCGCAATGAAAGAGTGTTCATGCATTGCGGAATGGGTAAAATGAAGTTCGTTGCAGCAGAATGTGAATAGTGCAAGATTGGCCGGGGCTAATTCTCACAGAATGATGAACTCACAAGGTAGTTGCTCTCTATAGTCCCAATTGTCAGATTCGGGAGGGTGGGCATGCCTCCAGCAGCTGGAGGGAGAGCTTCAACAACACAGCATTCGCAATGATGTACTCTTCAGGAAGAGAAAATCGGGATTTTATTGGTCATATGGCATCCTCTCCTTTAATCAAGTGCATTTGCAATGGAACACACTCCGGCGAAATATGCCCGAATTGCGGCATGCCAAAGACTACGGCGCTGTACATGGGTCGCACGGCGCCTTTGCTGCCCGTCATCATCCTCGCCTGCATGGGGGGCGTGTTTGCCTTCCAGCACTATAACGCAGAGGGATACATCGCGGACATCGTTGATAAAACGAAGGCTGAGATAGAAACGGTTGTTCAAAAGACCACGTCTGAATCCGAACCGTTGCCCGAACAATCAGGTACGCTTACAGTCCAGCCCACCGGTACTCCCCGCACTTCAACCTCGCTGATTGAAAGGGATACAGAGGGCGTAGTGCCCCCACACACAGGAAACACGCCCGAAGTTTCTACAGACGACACGCCCGAAGTTTCTACAGACGACACGCCCGAAGTCACTGCGGATGACACAGAGCTCCCGGGTGTGGAACTCTCCGGCATAAGCGCCAAAGTGCTCGAAAAGAAAACATACGATATTCTCCACCTGTTAGTAGGTAAGTACCCGAAAGGCGAATCCCTTTCCAGCATGTTTACCGAGACAGTCGTAAACCTGACACAGAATAAGGAAACAGGCAGGAAAGCCATAGTCGACAGCATGAATCGTTTTATGTCCAATTTCCCAGTGAGGGCTGTAAAACTCACCTCTGTCGGCATAAATGGTTTGCGGCTGGAAATCAACACCAGGAGAATCTTTGTCCACCAGAATGGCGAACGCCTGGATGCATACGGTAAAACAACCGTTCTTCTGGACGAGAAGCAGCGCATCACCTGCATCTCTGATGACGTGCAAGAGGGAGAGCCCACCACGCTCAGCCCTGGCTTCAAACCCATTTCCTATACACTCAAGTCAACCATCTCTAACAAAACAAAGAAAAAATCACGATGAAAAAATATATTGCTATAGCCATCGCAGCCGGGCAACTGTGCTCATGCTCCAACATGTCCGATACCAGCAGAACCTATGCAGAGTCCATGGGGTTGTCCACCCTCGTCGCCACAGCAGCAGGCGCGGGATTAGGTAACTGGATTGGAGGAGACACAAAAGGAACACTCTGGGGAGCAGGCGCAGGTGCACTTACAGGGCTGGCCATCGGCTATCTCTGGGGAGACTATGTCGTGAAACAAAAACGAGAATACGCCAGTATTGAAGAGCAGATTCAGCACAGCAACCAAGTACTGGACGAACGCATTACCCAGGCGCAAAAAACGAACAGCAAGCTGAAAGGCACCATAGACCAGCTCAAATCCCAAAACAAGAAGCTGGCAGCCAATGATGCAAAAAAAGAAATTACAAACATTGACAAGTGCATTTCTCTGCTCTCTGAAGAAGCGACACTCGCTAACGCAGCCGCAAAGAAAGCCTCCGGCAGCCAGCGAAAGAAGCTGTTAGGCAAAATCAGCACGCTCAACGGCGAGATTTCAACGCTCAAAGCAAACAAAAGAACCCTTTCAACACTCAGCTTCTGACATAGAGAGAACGAAGGCAGCATACCACACCAGCAAAACACAACATAGCCCCAACAGACCACACACATGATCAAAATATCCCGCACCTGCCTGATTAGCACCAGCGCTGCCATTGCAGCCCTGATCACCGCCTGCGAAACCACCGGAAATCCTTACGAAGGAGGCATCTTCTGGTCTCCCGAGAAAGCCATGGAACGCCGCAACGCCATGCTGGCAGAACAAGCAGCCAGGCAGCAGTCTCTCGGTCAGTTAGCGCAGGAAACAGACCGTTACACCAGCGAGCGCAAGCGACTGCAACAGGAAAAGAAGAGATTGGAATCCCGGAAGAAGGCCGCCACTACGGTCCGGGATAAAGCTGACATTGATAAAGCGATAGACGACATAGAAGCCGAGCTTGAGAATATGTAATAACACATAGACTCACCCACCATTTCCTCCCGCCATGCGCACAAATATCAACTTTACGCGCCTTGCCTACCTCATCCTGTTTGCAGGTGGTCTGCTGTACAGTTTCTTCATCTCCGACATGCTCACGTGGGAAATGCGAGAGATGGTAGACACATCGCTTGAAGTTGGTTTCTACTTGGGCTACGGTCTGTGGGTACTGGGAATAGTCCTGGCAAACTCAAGCGTTGTCTACCGCATCACCCGGAGGAATCATGCCGGGAGCTCCGGTATAGTCACGGGGCTGCAAATCTGGTACCAGACCATCGTGGGAACCTTCAATGCCTGCGTGCGAGCCCCGATCAGGGCACGCAACCTTCTGGGCGCTTACGAAGGGTTGTTACAGAAATTGATTTCCAGTATTGAAATCTATCTGCTGCGCCCCGTGTTTTCCATCATCTGGCTGGTGATATACGCCGCACTCTCACCACTGGTAATACTGCCTGTGGCCTGCTTTGTGAAGGCCGGAGGAGCAGGCCCGGAAGAAGAGCAAAAGGATGGCGTAGGCCTGCTACCCGTAGCTTATGTGACAGGCTCCGACTCGGCACGCAAGAGCCTGCTGCAGGCCCTCACCTCTGCCATGGAATCAGTTTCCGTACCAAGGTGGCACCAATACGATACACCGCGCATCAAGGCTTCTGCCGGCATGCCAAAGTACAGCTACGGAGAAGTGCTGCTGAGCCGTAATCGGAACAGCAAGCTCCCCAGCCACAGCCTTCAGATTTGTAATTTTGAAGGCTGCGATACTGCCGCCGTGAGCATGCTTGATTCCATGCCCTTCTATTCACACCTCAAGGCAGCCATTCTGGTCGTTGAAGAAAACACCTCACCGGCAACCTGGGCCCGGGCCTTTGACAAGTGGTACGAGCTCATGACCACCGCTCACAAGCCCGCACTGGGTAAGCTTAAATGCGCGGTCATCATCCAGCCGGCAGCAAAGCAATCCTCCACAGGAGATGACGAAGAGCTTTACGCCGGGGCAGACGCCGACAGCTGCAAACGCTTCCTGCGCGACCATCAGCTGGCAGATGTGCTTCAAAAAGCAGCCCTTTTCAAGAATACCAGATTCTTTGCCGTCACCGCCGATTCCCGGGAACTTAACGAGTGTCCAGGCATCCACGCCACGGCCAAATGGTTGCTTCAGGAAGCAACCCGCTGATTATTCACCCTATCATCCTACAACTTAAAACAACAAACTCACTCCCATGACCGACATCATAATAGACGAAGCAGAGATTTCCCCTGACGCGCCCGAGCCAACGCCCACCCCGGCGGTACCAGTAGAAGAGAGTCTTATCCCCGAATGCGACCTGATTTCAGAAGCCGACACGGCACCTGAAGAAGAAACACTTCTGCCGGTAGAAGATGAACTTCCCTCTGAACCTGAAGCCGAGCCTCAGGCCACTGGCGAGCCTCTGCCCGAGGGCGAAGAATCTCCCGCCGAACCAGAAGAGGCCACCGCAGAGACGGAAGAAGTTCCTGCTCAGCCGAAAGAGGCCGCCGCAGAACCGGAAACAGCTCCCGCGCAGACTGTTGACATGGCTCCGGTTCTCGAGGCGCTGAGCGCCCTGCAGACCCAGGTGACAGAACTGAGCGCAAGCCTTGGAACCCTGCAGGCCCAGGCAACAAAGCTGAGCGAGGATTTTAATGCCAAGCTCCGCTACGATGCTTCCAAGAAGGAAATCATCGACAAGCAATTCCAGGAGCTTGACGCCTACCACCGCGAAGCTCATGAAAAGCTCAGCAAAGCTATCGTCATGGATCTCATTTCAGAGATTGATGGAGCCGAGCGAAGCGCAGAGCATTATGAGACTCTCGCCCCGACACAGGAGAACTACGCCAAGCTCAAAAAGCTGATTATGTCGCATGCCGATGATCTGCGCGACGTTCTGGAAAATAACGAAATCGAATCCTACCGCACTGCACCGGGAGACCCCTTCGACCACAAGCGCCACAGCGTTCTCAAGACCATCCCTACAGATGATTCTACCCTGGCCAAGACCATTCAGGCCTCTCTGCGCTCGGGATATGTGAAGGCTGAGAAAGTAATCCGCCCTGAAAAGGTGGCTGTTTACGTGCTCAATGCCCAACAATAAGTGCCAAGAAATCATCCTGCTCATCTTTTATACATTTGATACTCAGGAATCCCCCATTATGGAGGACTGTGCTTGATTGATTATCCCCCCTATATTTAATCTCACTAAAAACAACTATGAGCGACGACATTAAAAAGAAAGTATACGGTATCGACCTCGGTACGACCTATTCCGCAATCTCCCACGTTGGTGAGACCGGTAATGTGGAAATCATCAACAATCCGGACGGGGGAGCCATCACTGCCTCTGCCGTTTTCTTTGAAGACGGCGGTATTGTAGTGGGCGATGGTGCAAAAGAATCTGCCTACACCGATCCGGATAATTTCGTACACCTGATCAAGCGTGAAATGGGTACCACCTGGCGTAAGGAATTCCTGGGCAAGGAACACACGCCGGAATCCATCTCCTCTCTCATTTTAAAGTACATGGTAAAGGGAGCTGAAATGAGTGGGCATGAGGTGAAAGACGTGGTTATCACCTGCCCTGCCTATTTCAATGAAGCCGAACGACAGGCTACCAAGATTGCTGGCGAACTTACCGGACTGAATGTGCTTGCCGTGGTGGATGAACCCATCGCCGCAGCTATTTCCTACGGTATGGGAGCTGCCAACAGCGATACGGACGAAGCTCAGAAGACCAAGCAAATTATCGTATACGACCTGGGCGGCGGCACCTTCGACGTAACCGTGGTTCAGATTTCTCCCAAGGGGGTGAAGGTTGTATGTTCCGATGGCGACCACAAGCTGGGCGGCGCAGACTGGGATAACGCTTTGCGTGATTTATTACTGGATAAACTTGCCATAGAAAATCCGGATGCCGGTGACCTCATGGCAGACCCGGAAACCAGGGCTGCGCTGATTACCACGGTGGAAAAGACCAAGATGAGCCTCAGCCAGAAGGAAACGGCATCCGCCCGCATCACCTGCTGCGATGGCGGCAAGTGCAAGGTAAGCGTCACCCGCGCCGAGTTCGATGAAGCTACCAGATCGCAGCTGGAGCGTACGGCGGAATTCACCGATGCCATGATTGCCAAGGCTCGTAAAAAAACAGGCATTGAAAAGATTGATGAATTCCTGCTGGTGGGTGGTTCTACCCTTATGCCCCAGGTTATGGAAATGGTGAATGCCCGCTATAAGGATGCACTTGGCGTAGAACCCAAGCTGTTTGAACCCAACCATGCCGTATCCAAGGGCGCTGCTTTGTATGGCAACAACAAAGCTATTAAGGATGCTTATCAAAAACTAATCGAGGATGAGATTGAAAAGCTTAAGCAACAGAACGGCAATCTCGATAATGATGAAGCTCGGAAAAAGGCCGAGGAGGCTGCTAAGGAACAAGTTGCAGATATATTCGAACTGGAGCCGGATTCCGTAGAGGACACTTTGGCTACGGAAATGGTCACCGTGGCCTCTAAGAGCATTGGTATCCGCGTAAAGAATAAGGAAGGCAGGCTCGTTTGCAACAACCTGATAGAAAAGCAGGCAGAAGTCCCCTGTAGTGTTACCAGGTCCTATCCCGTTTCCAGTGCCAATGCCTCAACCTTGCCGCTGGCCGTCTATTCCAACAATATCGATGGTTCCATTGCTGAGTTGGATTGCTGCCTGGAGCTGGGCAAGGCCACTATGGAACTCACGCCCGGGCTACCCAAGGGAGCGTCCATTGAGGTAACCTTCTCGCTGGATGCAGAGGGGCGTCTCGTTCTCACTGCCCGCGATGTGACCAACGATAAGAAACTGACCGTTCCCTTCCAGGTAGAAGGTGTTCTGAGTGAAGAAGAACGCAAGAAGCTGGAAAAAGTAGTTGCGGACTTGGAACTTAACGACTAACCCAACTGACCAACATGAACAAGATGGCAGTAGGTATTGACCTGGGCACCACGTACAGCTGCGTGGCCTACGTCGGCAAGAATGGGCAGCCACAGGTATTACTGAACAGCGAAGGTGAGCGCACCACCCCCTCTGCTGTTTGGTTTGATGAAGATCGCATTGTCGTAGGCGATGAGGCTAAACAGGAAGCCTCCATGAGCCCCGGGGAGGTGTGTACCTTCATCAAGCGGGAAATGGGTTCATCCACCTACCGTTTCACTTGTTCGAAAGGTTCCTACCGGCCGGAGCAGGTATCGGCCTACATTCTGCGCAAACTGGTGAATGACGCCTCTGAGCGTCTGGGCCAGGAAGTGAAGGATGTGGTCATTACCTGCCCGGCCTATTTCTCTCACCAGGAACGCGAAGCCACCAAGACCGCAGGTCAGATTGCCGGTCTCAATGTGCTGGAAATTCTGAACGAACCCACCGCCGCTGCCATTGCATACGGTCTTAACCAGCGCCACGACAAGAGCGAACGCAACGTGCTCGTGTATGACCTGGGGGGCGGCACCTTCGACGTGACTGTCATCAACATCTCCTCCAGAGGGCTCAACGTGGTATGCACCGACGGCAACCACCACCTGGGCGGCAAGAATTGGGATGAGGTGATGCTCGGCATGCTGGTGGATCGTCTCCAGATGTCAGCCGATGGCGCTATCGATATCATGTCCGACCCGGCAGCCCGACAGGATATGCAGCTGCTGGCGGAAAAGACGAAAAAAACCCTCACCTCTCGCACAGAAGCCCAGGTTTCTTACAAGTTCGAAGGTGAAAAGCTCTATGCTCACATCACCCGCGAGGAATTTGATGCAGAAACCGAATCTCTTCTGTTGGATACGATAAGCGGCACGAAACGAGCCCTGGACATTGCACGGGGAAAGGGTGTAAACAAGGTGGACGAGATTATCCTGGTTGGTGGTTCCACCTACATGCCACAGGTAGCCAGAGTTGTTAAACAGGAATTCGGCCTGACCCCGGTAACCTATGACCCGGATGAATCCGTGGCCAAGGGGGCGGCCATCTCTGCCCTGGCCCACCTGATGCGCGAGCAGATTGGTGACGAATTCTCACTGGAAACTGATGATGCGGGCGAGTTCAGCCTGGAGACAGAGGAGAAGCTGCAGGAGCTGGCAGACGACAACGGATTGACCCTGGAAGTCCTCTCCGACATCATGACGCCGACTTCCAATGTGTGCAGCCGCAGTTTCGGGGAAATCCTCTACCGCGGTAGAGATGAAGTGCTCCGCATCTTCAACCTCATCTACCGCAATACCAACCTGCCCACCGAAGCCACGCTGACCAGCTACACCATGTCTGACAACCAGAGCCATGTGCGCGTGCAGGTGGTAGATAACCTGGTGGAACACCCCACCAGCACAGAGGAAGCAAACAAGCTCGAGCGCGATGGCATTGACCCGGAAGCTGGTACTATTCTCTGGGAGGGCAACCTGCCCATCAAATCGGGTCTGCCCAAGGGCTCTCCCATTGAAACTGTCTTCAAGCTGGATGAAAGCGGTTTGCTTACCATCTACTCCCGAGATCCAGCCTCCGGGAAGGAAATCAAGGGTGAAGTACGGACGGCCTGCACCATCACGAGCGATCAGCTCGACGCCATGAGAAAAGAGATGGAGCGAGACTGTATTGAATAAATTAACCTCACTTAACCCTGGCACCGTTCATGAGAACCGGAACGGTGCCAGGTTCTCCTATGTCCACTCCGCCAGGTATGAAGAAAAATTATTTTGAAATTCTCAATCTTTCAGTCGACCCTCTGGAATTGAGTGTTGATGTTGCCCTTTCACGACTTAAACAGTGCACCAATGAATGGAAAAGCGCACCGCAGGATGATGTATTGAAAAAGACCTGGCTGGAAGCGGCACCGGAGATAGAAAAAGCACTCAGTACCCCCTCGATTCTGTCATCTCTGGCCAAAGATGCCCTGATAAAAGAAAAGAAGCGGGTGCTACATTTTTTGAAAGCCGCTGCAATAGGCAATGAGATTCCTCAGGCTATTTTTCGCAACATTTGCAACAATGTTGAATTGAAGGCCGACACAATCGCACAATTGGCAGCAGAGGAAGGTTTGGTCATCAGCAAGCGGTCAACAGACCTACCGAGCAGAGAGATGCAGGTACCGGAAAAACCGGACGCAAATCACCCGGTTCATCTGGTAGCCTCCCGTGATATTCAGAAATTACAATTATGTCTGGAAGCCGCTGGTAAAAAGAGCATTTACGAATACTTGAACAGCAACAGCCGTCTTTCAAGTGAACAATTGCTTAAATGTAACACAGAAAAGCGAAACGAACCCAATAAGGGCGGCTCGGCCAATAATCCGGTTAACACCATCAAAATCGAAATCACAGGCATTGGCGCCAAGTACTTCAAAAATGAAGACTCGAAGAAACGCTACGACTATGCCTGGCGCACTAAAGAAATTGCAGACCGGGCCTTATCCTCCTTCCCGAATTACGTGGAGGGTTCCCCTGGCAGCATCACGCCCTTCTACTACATAAAACTTTATGAGGCCCTTCTTGCAGAAGGGTTGGATCGCACAGATTCACAGTGGCTGGTATACCGGCGCTGCTGTCAGGGGAAGGACAAGGTCAGCTTCCCTTGGGAGGAGAAGTTTGAGGAATGCCCGAAATGCAAGCATAGGAATGAGAACGGAAGTGCACGATGCTCCAAGTGCGGGGAGTTGCTCCGCGTCAATTGCCCGAGATGCGGTAAGGCTGTCACGCCGGCAGCAGGTAAGTGCCACTGCGGCGTAAAGTTTGATGCCGCACGCAAGATATACGAGACACTGGAGAATGCCAGCAAGGCCACCAGAGGCAACAGCGGGGAGCTGGAGAAAGCGCTCGGGGATATTCAGGGTATCATCCGCACCTACCCCGATTACGTACCGGCCAAAGCGCTGCTGGGTGAACTGCAGAAAGCGAAGCTAGCCTTGCTGCTGGATACGCTGGAAGCACCAGCCATCAGGATGGTGCAGGCGGTGGGGGATGACCTGCAGATTGTGTGGAGCAAGGCAAAGCAGAAAGGGCAGGAACTGGAGCGTCTTCCGGATGCCCAGGGCACGCCCATCAGCTATATGTTACGCCGCAAGATAGGGGGGATTCCCCGGAATGCAGAAGATGGTGAAGCCCTGCCCACCTGCTCTCAGAGTCCCTGTGTGGATAAGCAGGCAAGACCCGGGGTGGAATACGGATATGCAGTCTTTGCCACGGTGGGCAAGCGCATACTGGGGGGCGGCAGCGGCGGTAGCGGGATAGTGCTGCCGCCGGCGGAATTGGCCATGGCGGTGGGAGACGGCAAGATTGAGCTGAGCTGGTGCAATCTGCCGAACGGCTGGCGCGTAACGCTGATTCGCAAGGAAGGGAGTGAGCCCAGCTCACCCAGAGATGGCACGGTTCTTCCCGTATCCTCGGGGAATACATACACGGATACCGGACTGACCAATGGTTCACTGTACGGTTACATGCTGGTGCTGAGCAATGGAAAATACAGCGTCACGACCCGAAGCACGGGTACACCGCAAAAACCACCGCCTGCGCTCACACCGGAGCAATGGAGTTATGAGCGCCGGGGTGCCGACCTGCACATCACCTGGGAATTACCCACAGGGGCTGATGAGGTACGCTGGCTAGTGACGGATAAAATGCCGGCTGCCCCCAGAAGCGTGGTGCCCGCAGCACGCTATGAAGGCACTGGAGAAACGGACAAGGAGCTCGGAACCACCATTCTGCGCGGGGTGAATCCCTGCGGAAAGCACATCGTGCCCCTGGTTATCAAGGGCGAAAGCGCCCTGGTGTGTGAGGGAGTACACGGGGGCTTGCAGAAACTGAGGCTCCGCCGCAATATCGAGCAGGTAGTGCTGGAGTGGGAATGGCCCGACGACTGCACGGAGGTGCAGGTAGTCTACAGCGATAAAGCCTTTGCCGACACCCCCGATGATGCAGGAAACGCAGAACCCCGGTCCTGCATCCGCCAAGGCTCCGAAAAGATGCACCAGCTGAAGCTCGCAAGAATGAAGCCTGATGCCGATTTCTATTTCTCTGTCTTCATGCGCACAGGGGCCAACAGCTGGTCGGCGCCGCGCCAGATTTATTCCCCCGGCACGAAGAGCCGCAGGGTGGTTTCTTGCCGAGTGGTCAGAAAGGGGAATGACTGGGTGTTCGAAGCCAGGAGCCAGCAGGGTGGCATTCCAGCCCTGGAGGTACGCTGTGCACGCAATGTGCTGCCGCTTTCCAGACAGGATGGCAAACTGGCGCTCAAAGTGGAAGCCAGTGCTCAACCGGTGGTGAGCACACCGATTCCGAATGCCCTGGCCATCCCCGGCACATGTTTCATGCCCTTTATTGCAGGCTTGGCAACGCACACGCTGCAACTTAACCGCAAATCACTTACAATAGCATAAATTTTATGGCAAGCGAGTTTTACTGCCCCCATTGTTACAAGCAGGTCCGAGCGCACGAACTGCTGTATTTCAAGCCCTCTTGCGGAGAAAAGCTGCCACCACCCACACCTACCCTGTTGCAGAAAATGGGAGTGTCGCCTGCTCCCGCCAGTATGACGTGCACCAAGAGCAATAAGGCTGGCTGCCAGAAGTGCAACCGTCGGCTGAACTTCCGGGCATGCCCCATCTGCAAAGGATCTATTCCCTCCGGCATGGAGGGAGCTCCCATCATCATCGCCGTCACTGGTGCGCCTGGTGCAGGAAAATCCAGCTATGTGCAGGCTGCAACGGAGCAGCTCCGGAAGCTGAGCGAAATATTCCACTGGACCCTCATGCAGTGCGATGCCGGAAATGGAAGGAACTCCCTGTTTCTGCTCCGCCGCAGCCACTCTGACAAGGGGCGTCTGATTGCGCTGGCAGAAATGGCAGAAGATGCACTTACCCCCAATGTAATGAGTGCGCTTTCCGGTATCATTGCCCTGGTAGACCCCCTGCAGGTCGAGCCCGCCAGAGAAGAAATTCAGGCATCCGGCAATATACCGCTGCCTGCATTTGCCGCAGCCGAGCCGCAGCGTCTCGTTACCCGGGTAGCGCGAGGTGCCGCCCCGCTCCCCCTGGCGATCACCCTCTCCAAACTGGATGCGCTGATTACCAGCGACGTCGGCCACACCGGGCGCTGGTTCCTGAAGAGTGATGAGCGCCTGGTATGCCGGGACAGTGCATCGCGTGGCAAGCTCGCGAAAGATGAGCTAGAGACGATTTCCTGCGAAATGGAAAGCTGGATTGCCACGGCGTACCCGGCGATTCTCCCAGCTTCCAAACCACTGGAGAAGTGCCGTTTCTTTGGCTGCAGCACAGCTGCACCCGCCCTCCGGGTGGAAGACCCCCTGCTCTGGATTCTTTCCGTCTGCAAAGTTGCCAACATTTAACCAGAATCAACCATGGCAAAGAACACAGATAGTTACGGCAGTGCACGCTGGGCAAACGCCCAGGACCTTGCCAGCGAAGGCTTGTTCACCTTCCCGAATTTCCAGCATTCGGCAGATTGCTTTACCAACAGCCGCATCCGGCGCGAATTCATCGCGCATGACCAGGCGAATCGCTGCATGGTGCTGGGGCGCCTGGTGAATCCGGAAAAGCTGGTCTCAGGCATTCGCCAGGAGTATGAGGCTTCCATGGGCTCGCTTATGTCCGGTTTGTTCAGCCTCATCAGCAACGGTTCTGAGAACCAGTTGCTGGGCTGGGCGGGAGATGGTCACATTATCACGGTTGCACCCACCCGCTCCGGCAAAGGTGTGGGGCTGGTGGTGCCCAATCTGCTGCATTATCCCGGCTCGGTTCTGGTGATTGACCCCAAGGGGGAGAATTACGCCATCACCGCTGAATTCCGACGCAAAATGCTCAGGCATGAAATCATCTGCCTGGATCCGTTCCGCGTGATGAGCAGCGAGACCGACAGCATTAACCCGCTGGATGGACTGGTAGATTACCGCAAACCCACTTCTACCTACCTGGATCAGAACCCCGAGCTGGGCGATATCGCTGCCAATATAGCCGATGCCATGATTGTGCGCGAAGCCGCAGCGAAAGACCCGCACTGGGATGATAAGGCACGAACCTTCCTCCGTGGGCTTATCCTGGCCGTCATCTGCGGCAAAGGCCCCCGACGCCTGCGCCACCTTTCCGAGGTGCGAGAAATTCTGACCCAGCCTTTCCAAGTAATCGGCAACTTCATCCTGGATTCCATGTGCGCCGACAAAACGGCCGCCGGGGGGCTGCTGAGCCGCGCCGGCAATGAAATTCTCTCAACAGGCAACGAAGAGCTCAAGAGCATCATCTCCAATGCTCTCAAGCACACAGAATTCCTGGACTCCGGCCTGGCATGCAAATCCCTGGGTGACGTAAGCGATGGCGGCTCCGGAACATACGACCTGAATGACCTGAAAACCATTGGCGGGGTTTCCATCTATATGATTATCCCGCCCCAGCACCTTACACGGTATGCGCGCCTTATCCGCCTTTGGGTGACCATGGCCATGGCCGCCATGACCAAGACCAGCGAGAAGCCGGCAGATGGCTGCCCGGTGCTGTTCATGCTGGACGAGATGGCCCAGCTTGGTACACTGCCTATGATGCGCCAGGCCGTGAGTCTGCTGGCCGGTTACGGCATGAGCATCTGGATGGTGTGGCAGGATTTATCCCAGCTCAAGGCACTGTATGAGCACGACTGGCCCACCTTCCTGGCCAATGCCAAAGTGCAGCAATTCTTCGGCATCAATGACCACGAAACCGCTAAGTACATTTCTGAAATGCTGGGAGCCGCCACCATCACTGCCAAATCTACTTCTCACGGTTCAAGCGGTAAGATGACGGATTTGATGAAAAACAAAAGTTCGACCGAATCATTCTCCGAAATCACGCGAAACCTCCTCAATCCTGACGAAGTGCGCCGCCTGAACCGCGAAGCGGTACTCACTTTTGTGCAGGGGATACCGCCTATTCTGGCAGAGCGCATCACCTATTTCCGCGACCATATGTTCGCCAGGAAGGCTGCTCCCAATCCCTATTTTGCCAAACGCTAACCCACTAATCCACACAACAATATGTCCACCAGAGAACAAGCAGAGGAACGTCTGCGCGAATGCGAGAAGGAACGCCAGCGTGCAGAGGCAGAGCGCAATGAACACCAAGGCAATTTCCCGGACGATGATCGTCCTTTTGAGGAGCGTCTGAATGAACACCAGAGAAAGCTGGATGAGCTCAATCAAAAAGCTGAAGAAGCCCGGCAACAGGAACATGAAGCACGCATGGAGCTCGACCGCGTGAAAAATCTGGAACGCCAGGCCAATGAACAGCGCATCGAAAACCGCCAGGAGATGAACCAGGGACGCGATGACGAGTACTCCGAAAAATGGCGCTGGGAGGAAGAGCAACGCAAAATCCAGGAGGCCAAAGAGGAACAATACCGCCAGATGGAGGAGGAAAACCGCCGCCAGAATCCTGAATTCTATGCTCAGCAGGAACGCTTCCGCGAAAACCGCGAGCGTTTCGAACGAGAGCAGAGAGAACGATTCCAACAGGATCAGCGGGAGAGATTCCAACAACAGCAGCAAGAACGCTTCCGCGATAATAACGAACGAAGCAGGTAAGTTTCCATTCTGGTCATGGGGATTCTATCCGTCATCGCAAGACTGATTCAATTCACAGGTTCAGTAGTCTTCAAATTGCTCATTCTGCCTTACCAGATTATGGCTAAGGCATTTGGGCAGTTCGTGGCATTTTTCCTGTATCTGCCGGTTCTGGTGGTTCTCTTCGGTGTATTCATCCAGCTGTTTGAGCAGGAAGTGGTGAATAAGAGTCCATGGAAATCCATGACCTATTTCCACACTTTGCCGCATGCCGAACGGCAAAACCTGGTAGATATGGCGGAACTCGCCTCATTTGTATATCTGGGACCGGAGGTATGGGGCGAGCAGTTCCACAGCTTGCAGGATAAGGGATTCTACTTATATGAAAAACCCAGTATCAATGATGAAGGCTTAACCTACGCCGTGCTGGGTAAGACTCATTATTCCCACCACGCGCCCAATGCCGGGGAGCAAGAATTAAGTACGAAGGATATCTATATTGTCTTCCGCGGTTCGGAAACGGCCGCCGATTGGATTGATGACAGCCAGATGGTGCTTTCTGATGAACACTTGCAACATATGGGGCGCTTTATCGTAGCGTTGGGCGTGGTCAAACACATCATGAGCCTTGTCCCACAGGAAACCAACATTATCCTGGTGGGGCATTCCCTGGGTGGTGCTACCGTTCAATACATATTGCAGAACATTTCATCAACCAGGCTCCGAGGGTTCACCATCAATCCCATCGGGCTTCCTGGCAAAGTCGGAATCACCAGAGACAATCGCTTGACCGACATTGTGCATGAAGCTGATATTGCCCAGACAATCATGCTGGATTCCCGACGGGTCGGCCGTGGCATTCTGGTACGAGGCAAATTCAGCAGGCAGAAAGATGGCACATGGACACCGGATTTCTCGCTGCTCAGTTCAGCCTCTCAGCACTCTATTGATAATACATTAAGCAACATGCTCAGCCAGCATACCGGACAATACGTCCCGCCGGCTGACAACCAAATTGCTAAACCAGAACCTGGAGGTCTCAATGCACCCGTGAAAAAGAATTTTCAACGCGAGTGGAATGACTCTATACTGTAAAAATAACACTTACTAACCAACCCATATTATACCATGAATACAAGTGAAACATACACAGCTTGGGATTTATTCCGAGCAATTGACTGTCGAGACGCTGAAAGCGTATATAAAATCGTACACTCCGGAGATGTTGATATTGAATCAACAACTTCATTAAAGGCGAACGTTTTACATAAAACTTCCCCTAATTATTTCGGAAAGTTAGATTCAGCCTACACCTTAACCGGGCTTACACCTCTACATGAAGCCGTCAGAAGGGGATATTCTGACATTACCGAATTGCTTATTCAGGCTGGAGCCAACATCCACGCAACAATAACCTGCTCCATGATAGAAAATGATGGCCGAACAGCATATAGCTATGGCCATCGTTTCACACCTTTGCATTTCGCCGCTCATGTCGGCGATATCAGAAGTGCTGAGATGTTGCTGAAAGCAGGTGCTAACGCAGAGGAATTGGCCGTTTTCGATTCAACTCCTATGCATGTTGCTGGTAAAAATGGTCAAATTGTCCAATTATTACAATTTGCCGGCGCTAATATTGAAGCTCAGGACTCTTCTGGAGATACTCCATTGTACAATGCTTCAGAACATGAGCAACCCGAAATCGTTGAGGCGCTGTTGCAAGCCGGAGCCCGCCCCAATTATAACAATCAGGCAGAAAGTCCTCTGCACCGAGCTGCCGTTCATGGAAATTACAGCATCACCAAATTGTTAATTGATGCTCATGCCGATATAAACGCTCAGAGTCGGCTCAATCGAACACCTCTTCATTGGGCTTCTCACAACGGGCACAAGGAGGTAGCCAAACTCTTAATCGACTCTGGTGCAGATGTTAATATACAAGATGAATATAACAAAACATCGTTAAATCTCGCACTTGAAAAAAATCAATTGGAAATAGCAGAAATTATTCGCAATGCAGGAGGCAAGCTTGGTACGAATCAAACATCAAATATGCATCAAGGAAATTCGATAAACTGGCGCAAAATCTGTCTGATTATTGCCGTTGTAATTATTATATTGAGATCTTGCTGCTCATAATGTTCTTCTAGCGCCCGGTTGTATTGCCGGATGCAGAGTCCTTATCCGGGGATTGCCGGGACTGCTACGCTCGCTGGCACTGCGCAGGCGGTTGCGTACACCAGCGAATCGTGTATACACCCGAACAAATGCATGAAATATGTCGACACACTCGTCACATGCTCAGAATGATTCTCTTTGAAAAAATCGACAAAGAAGTGAAAGCGCAGCACAACTGCTCACTCAAACACATCCTGAATTAATGGAATTAGATTATCTAAAATTTCATATTTACTCATGAATACTCAAACTTTATCTCAGAGATATAACGTTAATGATGTCAATGAACTCGGATTTGCGGTTCATCAAGGCAATTATGAAAAAACATTATCGCTTATCAAAAAAGGGATTGATATTAATTGCATCCCCTCACTTATTGAAAGATTCGATATAGAGAAAAGCTCATGGCTGATTGAAAAAAATAAATATAATAAAACAATTTTGATGCTTGCTCTTAACTGTCGACTCGATTCTTTAAAATACAGAGAAAAAATAGTTACAACACTAGTTAAGCATGGTGCTAATGTTATGGCTTCAGACACTGCGGAAAACGACACACCTCTTCACTATGCAGCTCTAAGGAGTATGTACTGGCGAAAATCTCATCTCCCGTTTAGATTACCGTGCAATAAAGCATTCTCTTTCAATTTTCACTATTCATATTGGGAATCGATAGATAATTGTATAGAGATTTTATTAAAAGCTGGTTCAGACCCAAACATTAAAAATAAATACGGGAACACACCCCTCCATTGTGGTTGTCTGCTTGGAATGTCAGCTTCAAACATTAAAAAACTTATAGAGCATGGTGCAAATATTCATGCTAAAAATAACTTTGGAGCGACCCCGTTACATATGTGTTTCTCCGGAGAAAACGGACCATGCTACTCTATGCATCATTCAGTAAATGACGGACTTTACATAGTCTCTCCTGAAAATTGTCATTTTAATCATGAACTATGTTGCTACTGGAAAGCCCTCTGTACGACACTTATCGCATATGGTGCAAACATCAATGCACAAGATAATGACGGATATACACCATTATATCACTGGCTTTGTTCAAATTCTCAATTCTGCAGGAACTCTTCTGATCGATACTCTAAAACGAGTATTCGATTTTTCCTAAAAAACAAAGCGGACATCAACATCCACAACAATAAAAAGGAAAGCCCTCTTCATTACGCTTGTTGGTCTTGCCATACGGATGCAATAAAAATGTTAATAGAAGCAGGAGCTAACGTAAATTCGCTTACCTCCGACTATAAAACGCCCTTAGATTTAGCATTAGAAGATAGTGTCCCATGGGAGCACAACAAAGTTTATGACAGGCGATGGGGCAAGGCCCCAAAAGAAAAGAAAAAAGTTGAAAAAATATTAAGAAAAGCCGGCGGCAAACGGGGCTCTGAGTTAGCACAAAAAAATTTTGATTCTTCAGATTTTCAATCTATACACCAGCCTAAAAGTTTAAATTCGGACTTATATTTAAACATCATTATCATCATCAGCATTGTTGCGTTAATTTTCAAATCTTGTTCTTCATGACTCCTCATGCGTTTACTTTCTCATTCATTATGGGGGAGATAAATAATGGGGCCTCACAATCAGCCTGATTCACCGCTCCAGCTCGGCTTTGATGAAGGGGGCGGTGGGTGATTTGGCGCGGGCGAGCTGGCGCACGGTGCCCTGGGCGGTGATGGTGCCGCCGGCAGCACCGGCACCGGGACCTACATCGATGATGTAGTCGGCCTCGCAGATGAGCTCCAGGTTGTGCTCGATGACAACGACGGTGTTGCCCATTTCGACCAGGCGGCGGAGCACCTGCACCAGCAGGCGCACATCGTGCGGGTGGAGGCCGATGGTGGGTTCCTCGATGATGTAGAGGTCCTGCGGCAGGGCCTTGCCCTTGCGGATGGCATTCAGCGCGGCGCGGCGGCCCTTGATGAGCTCGGCCACGAGCTTGATGCGCTGGGCTTCGCCACCGCTCAGCGTGTTGCTGGCCTGGCCCAGGGTCAGGTAGCCCAGACCGGTATCGCAGAGCAGGCGCAGCGGGTCGGCCAGGCGCGGCTGGCTGGCGAAGAACTCAGCAGCTTCCTCCATGTCCATGTTGAGCACCTCGGCAATGTTCTTCCCTTTGTAACGCACCTGGAGGGTGCGGGAGTTGTAACGTGCGCCGCGGCAGGTCTCGCAGGGCACGGTACACGGCGGGAGGAAATCCATCTCCTGCCGCTGGTAGCCGGTGCCTTTGCAGGCCTCGCAGTGGCCGGCAGCGGTGTTGAAGGAGAATCGCCCGGCATCGAAACCGAGGCGGCGGGCATCGGCACTCTGCGCAAAAAGGGCGCGGATTTCGTTGAAGATGCCGATGTAGGTGGCGGGAGTACTGCGCGGGGTCTTGCCCAGGGGCGACTGGTCCACCTGGTACAGCGCACGCACGGAATCCAGCCCCCTGCTCTTTTTCCATGCGGCGCGTTCCTCGCGGGAGATTCTGCCGCCCAGAGCCTCGCGCACGGCGGGCCCCAGGGTTTCGGTGATGAGCGAGGTCTTGCCTGCGCCGCTGGGGCCGGTCACCACGGTGAAACGGGCGCGGGGGATGCGCAGGTTCACATTCTTCAGGTTATGCAGGGTGCATCCTTCGATTTCCAGCCACTCGGCATCCTTCATGGGCAGGTACTTGCCGCAGCAGGGGTGTTTCTCACGGCTCAGCAGGGCACGCCCGGTCACGGAGGCAGGGTTGTGCTCCACTTCATCGAAACTGCCCTGTGCCATAATCTCGCCGCCATGCACACCGGCCGCCGGTCCCAGGTCGATGATGTGGTCGGCGGCGCGCATGGTATCCTCATCATGCTCCACCACCAGCAGGGTATTGCCGCGCTGCTTCAAATCGGCCAGGGTGTGCAGCAGGCGCTCGTTGTCCTGCGGATGCAGGCCGATGGTCGGTTCATCCAGCACATAGAGCACGCCGCGAAGCTCGGAGCCCAGCTGCGCCGCCAGGCGGATGCGCTGGGTTTCGCCCCCGGAAAGGGTGGTCGCGGCGCGGTCCAGCGAGAGATAGCCCAGACCCACGCGCTGCAGGAAACGCAGGCGCGGCGCAATCTCCGCCATCACATTGCGGGCAATCTCGGCATCGCGTCCCTCGAATTTCCAGCTTTCCACCACCGGCAGCGCATCGTCTGCCGCCAACTTGCCGATTTCCGCGATATTCTTCCCGAACAGGGTCACCCCCATGGCAAAGGGATTCAGCCGCGAGCCGTGGCACACCGGGCAGAGCACGCTTTCTTCCTCCCTGGCGGCAGCACGCTCCACATCACGGTCGTATTTGAGCTCCACCTCCAGCTGGCTGAGTTTTTCCTCCGGTTTGGCGCCGGCCTTCACCTTGCCCACGCGCCCGTGACCCAGGCAGTGAGGGCACCAGCCGCGCGGTGAGTTGAAGGAGAAGGTGGAAGGCTCCGGCTCGGCAAAGGATTCGCCGCACTGCGGGCAGGTGAGGCGCGTGCCGATGAGCTGCTCCTGCTTCCCTTTCAGCAGGCGGATAAAGCCATCCCCCATTTCCAGGGCGCGGGAAACGGTCTCCATGATGCCGGCGTAATCCGCCTCGGCCCCGTTCACGGTGATGCGGTTGCCCTGCACGCAGATTTCCGCCAGCACCACATCCACATCGTGGTTGGCGTAGCGATCCAGCGGGGTGAAGGCATCCGCCGCCACCAGCACGCCATCTGCCCGCAGGTAGGGGTATTTCTTCTTCACCGCCCAGCGGGCCAGGTCGGCATAGTGGCCCTTGCGGTTGCGCACCACCGGGGCGGCAATCATGAGGCTGGCCGGGCGGGTGGCAATCTCCTGCTGCACCAGCTCCTGAATCTCCGCCGGGGAGCGGCGCCCCACCGGCACCCGGCACTTCGGGCAGTGCGGCTGCCCCAGTTTCGCATAGAGCAGGCGCAGGAACTGCCACACCTCCGTCACCGTGCCCACGGTGGACTTGCAGCCGCCACGGGAGCGGTTCTGCTCGATGGCCACGGTAGGCGGCAAGCCGGTCAGGCGGTCGATATCCGGCGTTTCCATCTGCTCGGTAAACTGGCGGGCGTAGGGGCTCATCACGTCCATGAACCGCTTCTGCCCCTCGGCAAAGATGATATCGAAAGCCAGCGTGCTCTTGCCGCTGCCGGAGAGCCCGGTCACCACGGTCATGGCATCGCGGGGGATATCCACATCGATATTCTTCAGCTGGTGGTGGCGCGCACCGCGCAGGGCGATGACACCCTCCGGCACGCTGGAATCATGCTCCTCTGCGGCCATGAGCGGCAGCTCGTCATACTCCATCTGCAGCGCATCGGCCAGGAAATGGGCGGTGTAACCCGCGCCGGTAGCAGCCACTTCCTCGGGGGTGCCCTGCGCCACCAGCAGACCGCCGCCGGTGCCACCTTCCGGCCCCAGGTCAATCACGTGGTCGGCGCATTTGATGAGCTCCATGTTATGCTCGATGACCAGCAGGGTGTTCCCCTGCTCCACGAGGCGGTCAAACACACGCAGCAGCACCTCCAGGTCGCGGAAGTGGAGGCCGGTGCCGGGTTCATCCAGAATCAGCAGGCGGCCCTTGCCCTGTTTTTCGCCGGTGAGGGCATCCACCAGGATGTGCGCGAGCTTCAGTCGCTGGTTCTCGCCGCCGGAAAGCGTGTTCAGCGGCTGCCCGAGCCCCAGGTGGCCCAGCCCCACATCCACCAGCACCTGCAGGCGGGCGGCAATGCGGCGGGCGCGGGCATTCTTCTCGCGAGCAAAGATCCGCTGGGCGGTGGCGATATCCAGCGCGAGCATTTCAGCCATATTGTAGCCCAGCAGGGTGAGACTGAGGGCCTGCTCCGTATAGCGCGTGCCGTGGCACAGGGCGCAGGGCACAAAGATATCGGAAAGGAACTGCATTTCCACCTTTTCCTGCCCCAGGCCGGCGCAGCGCGGGCAGCGGCCATCGCCGCTGTTGAAGGAGAAGTAGCCGGGCTTCAGCCCACGCGCCTGGGCAGCAGGCTCGGCCACAAACAGGGCGCGGATATCCTCGAACACACCGATATACACCGCCGGGGTGCTGCGTGGCGTGCGCACGATGGGGCTCTGGTCCACCAGCACCACTTCCTCCACCGCATCCAGCCCGGCAATGCGGCGCACCTTCACCTCGTCCTCGTCATCCAGCTCCTCCGGGTGCAGGGTGCCGAAGAGCACCTGGCAGGCCAGCGTGCTCTTGCCGCTGCCGGAAACACCGGTGAGGCAGTTGTACACCCCCAGCGGGATTTCCACCGTGAAATCGTGCAGGTTGTGGCATTCCGCCCCCTCGATGCGGATGGCTCCCTTTCCCTTGCGGCGGCGGGGCGGCACCGGTATGCAGCGGGTGCCGCTCAGGTACTGGCCGGTGAGGGATTTCTGATCCGTCAGAATCCCGCGGGGTTCTCCGGCATACACCAGTTCACCACCGGAGGCACCGCTGCCGGGGCCCATGTCCACCAGGTAATCCGCCGCCCGCATCACAGCCTCCTCATGCTCCACCACCACCAAGGTGTTCCCGCGGTGCGCCAGGCGGCGCATGGCGGCTATCAGCCGGGCCGTATCGCGGGCATGCAGGCCGACGGTCGGTTCATCCAGCACAAAAAGCGTTTCTGTCAGTGCCGCGCCCAGACAGGTGGTGAGGCTCACGCGCTCAATCTCGCCACCGGAAAGCGAGCGGGTCAGGCGGCTGGCCGCAATATAGCCCAGCCCCACCTCGCAGAGGTAAGCCACGCGGCTGCGGAACTCCTTCACCGCCTGCTCCAGTGAGCGGTCGGCCCCGGTGTGCCCCAGCACATGCTCATCCAGCCAGGGCAGCAGCTCATCCATAGGCAATGCCTGCACCTGAGGCACCGTGAGCCCGCCAATCGTGAAGGCCAGAGCCTCCGGACGCAGACGCCCGCCGTGGCAATCCGGGCACACGCTGTACACGCGGTAATAGGCCAGGAACACACGCGCGCTGAGCTTGTGCGCATGCTTCTCCATGTCATCGAAAATCCCCTTGTACCCATACCACAGGCCGCGGTCGAACGCCTCCCACACGTCCATATCCCCGGCTTCGCCATAGAAAACCCAGTCCTGCTCCCGCTGCGAGAGCTCGCACCAGGGCACATTCATGCGCACCGCGCGGGCTCGCTTGTTGGCCCGCACCAGGTCTTTGTAGCAGGCGGAAAGCGTGGCGGAAGAGAGCATCTTCAGGGCACCATCGGCAATCGTCTTATCGGGAATGATGCCCTTGTTGTAATCGTAGGTGATGCTGCGGCCATAGCCCTTGCAGGACGGACAAGCCCCCAGCGGCGAATTGCCGCTGAACAGACCGGGGCGTGGCTCCTGCAGCGGGTACCAGTCGCTGCGGAACTGGCGGGGTTCCTGCCAGCGACCATCCGCACCTGCACGGGAAACCCAGGCCACATCCTGCCCCAGATGCAGGGCGGTCTCCAGCGCTTCCATCAGGCGGGCGCGGGAATCGACCACCAGCTTCACGCGGTCCTGCACCACCAGCCAGTTCTCCATGCCCAGCTCGGCCTCCGTGGCAGCCGAAAGGCGCAGCACTTCCCCGCCGGCCAGCACACGCAGATAGCCCTGCGCCTCCAGCGCCTGCCGCATTTCATCGAACGTGCCCACCGGGCGTACGGCAAAGCAGACCAGCGCAGACTCACCGGGATGTGCCGCAATAAGTTCATCCGCCACGCCCTGCGGGGTGGCCGGGCGCACCACGTTGCCTGCGGCATCGCGCCCCACGGCCATGCGCGAGAAGATAAGCTTCAGGTACTCATTCATCCCGGTCATGGTGCCCACGGTGCTGCGCGAGTTCTTCACCGAATTGCGCTGCCCCAGGGCAATCGCAGGCGGCACATTCTCCACCGCTTCCACTGCGGGGCGGTCCATGCGGTCCATGAACTGGCGCACGTAGGGCGAGAAGGTCTCTACATAGCGCCGCTGCCCCTCGGCATATAAGGTACTCATGGCCAGAGATGTCTTGCCGCTGCCGCTCGGCCCGGTCACCACCGTGATGCCGCCCAGCGGTATATCCACATCCACCCCCTTCAGGTTGTGCTCCCGCGCTCCCCGTATGTGAATCTCTCTGTCCACGCCCTGTTGATTCATAGAATTATTCTAAACTAGCAAGCGAGCAAACGCAAGCCGAATTTGTGTCTGCGCGCGCAGGGAAAACGATAATTCTTTGTCGAAGCACGGGACTTCAGTCCCGATTGGAAGCACCGTTATTTCGGGACTGAAGTCCCGTGCCCCGACAACGACAAACATCAATTTGTCCGTCACCACCAATGCGGATAACGCATCAATCTTTAATTGCCTCATCAATAAGCTGGACTGCTGGCTGTAAACATGCTAGCTTATGAAGCGAACGGAGGCACACCATGGCAGAACTGGACTGGCTGGAAAACAATGCATACACCAGGCAGCAGAACCGCAGCGCAAACCTGTGGGGAGCGCTGGGGTTCCTGCTGATTGCCCTGCTGTGGGGCGGGCCGGTATTCCACCTCTGGCAGGATACCTGCTACATTCTGCAGGCGGATGCCAATACCACCGTGGAGGGCTATGTGGAGCGGATAACGGGCCGCGGCGCAAAACGAGGCAGCATCGAAGTTCACATCGAATACAAGGGCCAGAACTACACCGTGCGGCGCATGGGCCAAAGCTTCACCAACCCGATGTTCGAGGATGCCCGCGAGAGCCGCCGCGTAACTGTATACGTGAACCGGAATAATCCGAGCGAATCCGTGATGAGCCTGGAGATTTCTGCAGAGCATTGGATAGGAATCACCGTGTTCAGCCTTGCGGAACTGGGTCTGCTGGGAACCTCCCTGTATTTCTTCCGTTTTTATTGCCGCAACCGCCGGGAGGAAAAAGAAACTGAGTAAGATATCTGATGAAAGCAATGAAGAAGATTCTGCGTTATGCACTGGGCCGCAACTGGGTGATGCCGCTGGTTGCAGTGCTGGGGAACATCGCATGCACCGGCATGGCCGTTTTTCTGAGCGGGCTCACCGTTTCCGCAGCCGTGGAGGAACGCCACTGGCTCGGAAACATGCTCGATTATGTGCTCGGGCCGCAACTGCTGCTGTTTCTGGGATTGCCGCTCTGGCTGCTGGCACTCACCATATTCCGACTGAGGAAGCGGCAGTACTATGTGGGCTGGGCCTGGTTCTGGTCATTCCTGGCGGGGCTGGCCATGCTGCCTTGCCTCATCATCAGTTCCTTCAGCATCTCATTTGGTTGTTACGATGATTTTACCCTGGGGATCAGGGTGCCCGATGAGCTTTCGCCGGAGCGCAAGCCGGGAATGGCCGTGCCGGTCAATATGCATTTCCAGCCGCCTTTGACCGAGGGAGATAATGCCACCCTGCCACCCATCGTGCAGCAATATGCCGACTTGTGCAAAACGGATAACGGCGTGGAAGTGAGCGGTGATGAAGCACTGCCGGACAATGCCCCGAATGTGGAAAAACTGGCCGCTGAAGCCCCGGAGCTGCTGATGGAATACAAGCTGCGAGCCTTCTGCCACCGGGCCCTGACTCCCGGCGTGAAGGTGGCACCCCACCTTTCGTTGCTGCAGCACCCGGATGAACCCGCCTTGCTCCGGGAGGAAGAAAGCTGGCACGGAGAAAAAGCAGAGGTCTGGCAGGTAGAGCTGCCGAACCGTTGGAAAATCTATAACCACGCATACAGGTGGGGCAAGCATGAAATACCCTCCGCCTTTGAACGCAAAAAGCTGAAGCTGCTGGATGAAGTACTGGCTCCCCTGGCGGCTGAGCCCACACGCGAGAAACTGGATGCGCTGCTGCCCCCGCTGCCGGATAGGCCGGTGATTGTGCTGGCAGAGCATTTCCAGTCCGGTATCTACCTGATGACACTGGTGGTGCCGCGCGACTACCCCGAGGGCAGTTTCAGCGTGACCGCCCGGGAATACACCAAAGGAAAGGAACTGAGCACCCATGTACTGGACACCCTGCGACTGACGCCACGCCCCTGCGGGAGCATCTGCCAACTGGCCAGCACAGATTCATTCACCGTATACAGTGGCGAATGGGGTGAGTATTACGCCTCTGTCTGGGAGCTGCATTTCACCCCGGCAGACGGGGGCGAATCCCGCTGCGTGAACAGCCAGCTCTACCTCATGCAGGGCTGGAGCCGGTGATGCATCAGCGCGCCCCGGGCCGCTGCCCGAATTCCTGCAGAAGCGCGCAGATTTCGTCCCGGAAAACGGGATTCACGGGCAGGTTGCGTTCGGGTATCTCCATGCACACACCAGCCTGCAGAGCCAGGCGGCAGCATGCCATGGCTCGCTGCCATTCTTCATCAGCCTCGATATATGCCAGGAACGGTTCCCATGAAGGGATGGCCTGGTTCTGGTTCAGAATCCATTCCGCTTTCTGCACGCAGTCCTTATCCCAGAAACGAATACACCGCAATATGGATTCCTCGCCGCCGAAGACATGGGCGGGCAGCACCCCTGCCTGCTGCATCTGCCGCAAGCCGGGCAGCGTTCCATCCAGGCTCACCATCGTGCCCACGAACTCCCGGAGTTCCTCTGCGGTGAAGGGCTGTACGCGCGCGGCGGCCCAGGCCATCATGGCCCCGGCATCGCCACCATCACTCACGCAGGAAACCAAGGCAAACCGCAGGAGTGCATGGCGGGGGCTCTTGCGCACATCCACCCCGCGCTCCTCCACCACATAGTTCAGCAGCTCCAGTGCTTTTTCAACCGGGTGAGCAGGTGGTGCATACCTCACACGCCCCACAAGCGTAGCCATGACATCGGCATACATATCGCCCTCTTCCATATAAAACGGGTGAACAGGGTCTGCACCGCGCTCAGCAAAGGCCCGGGCGAGTTCGAACTGGTCATACACCACGGCATACCACATGGGCTGGAAACCCAGGGCGCTGTACACATCTCCCCGCCCGGTTTCAGCAGCCCTGCGGAACATCCGCAGCTCATCCAGGTTTGTCTTTTTCGCCTCGACACACCGCTGCCAGTACTCGCCCAGCTCCTCCACACACTCAGGCACGGGCACAGGCTCCAACCCACGCAGCATCTCAGCCTCCACCTGCTGCAAAGCGGAGCGTTCCTGCGCAGACCAGCTTTCATGCAGCACCAGGTCGCTCCCCAGAAAGCGCCAGCCATGCAGATACCACACCACGCCCCCTGCCGCCAGCAGAAGCGCCACGATGATGCCGGCCAGAATATAGAGGGCCTTTTTCATCCAATCTGATTCTCCAGTATTTTCTGCACCACTTTCACGTTATCGATATCCATGAAGCCTATCTGCCGGATATCATCTACAATCTTCTCATTCCTCAGCGTCCAGGTATTCTGCGTGACAAAAACGATGTTGCCGGAGCCATCGCCGCGCACCGCCACGGCATCAATCATATCCCGATGGAGCGCAAAAGCATGAAGCCGGTGGCCGGTCAGACGGCCCTGCAACACTATCGCGCGGCGATTCGTGAGCAGATACAGGGTGCGGCGCGTGCAGCGCCATTTGCGCCACGGCTCACTGGCCACCCACAACAAAATGCCCCAGAACGGCAGGGTGAGCAGCGGTGCCAGTGGGTGCGCACGCCCCTGTTGCAGCATCAGTCCCAGCAGAATGACACTTACCAGCACAACCACAATCCACCTCAACCAGTCGCTGCGACAATCATGCTCTGCCCGGGGCTTGATGGCCAGCACCAGCTGCTCATCATCCTGCAGCACCTTGCGTGCCGCGGTGATATCCTCATCGCTCAATCCCCAATCCAGAATGCTCATACCGTTTCCATACTAGCACAAACGCACAGGATTTCAAACTTATTTTTATACAGATCTCCTCCGCGCCACACGCGTGTCCCATAGATTTGGTAAGCAATAGAAACATCACTATCTGCCCGACAAATTGGAATTTGGCGGGGAACTCTGTCGGAGCACGGGACTTCAGTCCCGATTGGAAGCACCGTTATTTCGGGACTGAAGTCCCGTGCCCCGACAATGACAAACATCAATTTATCGAGTTCTGAACTCAAACTTTGGGTCACGTTTGACCTACGACAGCATGCGCTCCAGCACCTCGCGCAGGGGGTAGCTACCATAAAAATCACACGCGCGCAACCGCTCCGCATGCTTCTTCAGCATGGGTAACAGCCCGGCATACATGGTACGCAACTCGCCCACGGCATGCCCGGCGCCCTTCGGGTCATCCTCGCGGTACAGCCGAATGCGGGAGCTGAGCTCCATGTACCGGTTGCCCAGCTTGTTCAATTCTTCCGGAGCCGAGGCGGCAGAGCCGGCATCCGTGATGGAATCCAACACGCGACCGGCACGGAGCATCAGCTCGCGCTGCTCGTTGGCGGCATTCATCAGTTGCCGGTCTGTATCAGCCCGGCGCTGTTCGTCCTCCTTGAATCCCAACTTAAGGTAAGCATGTAATTCGGGTGAATCCGGCACACCGGCTAACTTGCGGACTCTCTGAAAGACCTCCAGATGGCGTTTCTGCTGCTCCAGCGTCACGGCGCGGAACTCACTGAGCAATTCCACAAAGCCATCCACATCCATAAAGGTGCGCCCCTGTTCTCCCAGCTTCTGCTGCAGCTCACCCCGCAGGGCATTGATTGATTCCCGCTCGGCCTGGTTCTGCAATGTAATCTCCGCAACTGCGGCCATGCGGGCGGAAGGCGCCTCTATCTTCTCCAAATTCCGTACGCGTTCATACAGGGCATCATTATACGCGGCAGATGCCTGCAGGATTTCGCGCAACGCCGCATGCTCCTCAGTTTCCCGGGGCTCTCCCGGCAATTCCCGCCCCACTTTCCGGCGATGCACCACTGCCGCCCCTGCCACGCCCGCCAGCAGCAGGCCCGCACTCATCCATGCTATACTACGTAACTTCATATCCGGAAAATCGGCCTAGTCTAACGCATGGTCCCCTGCACCGTCAAGCTCATTTCCCGTTTCTCGGCATCATGACAGAAAACCGGCTGGCGGGGCATCCACCAGCCGGTTGAAAAAGCGCTTCCTTATCTTGCCTTACTTCACCACGGTGAGGCTTTCGGCCTGTTCGCGGGTGAGCTCGATGCAGTTCCAGGGCAGGCCGTACTTGTTGAGGGCCTCCATGAAGGGATCGGGGTCATTCTGCTCCATGTTGAACACGCCGGCGCCGCTCCAGGTGCCGGTGAGAATCATGCGGCCACCGATGGCGGCAGGCACGCCGGTGGTGTAGGAAATGGCCTGGGAACCCACTTCCTTGAAGCATTCCTCGTGGTCGCAGATGTTGTAGATGTACACGGCCTTGTACTGGCCGTCCTTCTTACCCTGGATGACGCAGCCGATGCAGGTGCGGCCATGCGTGGTCTTGCCCAGGTCGCCGGGGTTCGGCAGCACCGCCTTCAGGAACTGCAGGGGGATAATCTCCACACCGTTGTACATGACCGGGTCGATGCGGGTCATGCCCACATTCTTGAGCACGGTGAGGTGGTTGATGTAGTTCGGGGAGAAGCTCATCCAGAACTGCGCACGCTTGATAGTGGGGATATGCTTCACGAGGGATTCCATCTCCTCGTGGTACATGCGGTAAATCTCATAGGTGCCCACGCCATCCGGGCAGGCAAAGGGCTGGTGCTTGCTCATGGCGGCGGTCTCCTGGAAGTCGCCGTCCTCCCAGTGGCGGCAGGGGGCGCTCACCTCGCGGATGTTGATTTCCGGGTTGAAGTTGGTGGCAAAAGCCTGGCCGTGGTCACCGCCGTTCACATCGATGATGTCGAGATATTCAATCTCATCAAAATGGTGCTTGAGGGCCCAGGCGGTGTACACATTGGTCACGCCCGGGTCGAAACCGGAACCCAGCAGGGCATACAGCCCGGCCTGCTTGAAGCGCTCCTGGTAGGCCCACTGCCAGCTGTACTCGAACTTCGCCACATCGCGGGGCTCGTAGTTGGCGGTGTCCATGTAATTCACACCGGCCTCAAGGCAGGCATCCATAAGGGGAAGGTCCTGATAGGGCAGCGCCACATTCAGCACCAGGTCAGCCTTCACCTCCTTGATGAGAGCCACCGTGGCAGCCACATCATCGGCATCGACGGCATGCGTCGTAATCGTCACACCCTCGCGGGCGAGCACGTCTGCCGCAATGGCATCGCACTTGCTCCTGGTACGCGAGGCCAGATGGATGCTCTCATACACATCCGACATCTGGGCGCACTTGTGGGCCACCACGTGTCCCACACCACCGGCTCCGATAATGAGTACAGTTTTCATTGCACGCGCAGGATGCACTATAAGCACCCGCAAGTCAAGGATTTTTCTTTCGCAGCCTGAGATATGACTTACATACATCCGCATAGCAGTTTTGACATGGGATTGAACGTGGAGTGGGTCATCTGCGTCAACTGACATTGAACAAACTTGCCAAAGAGCGCGCAGCTGGTAGACTTGTGCGCAAACCACGACCATGAACACACAGGAATTCAACGAAGAAATTGCGCAGAAATCCGCTTGGGTGAGCGCTGTGAAACAGGAGATGGCCAAGGTGGTAGTCGGCCAGCAGAAGCTGGTGAACCGCCTGATTCTGAGTCTGCTCTGCAAAGGCCACGTGCTGCTGGAAGGTGTGCCGGGTCTTGCCAAAACCCTTTCGGTGAAAGCGCTGTCGGGCACGATGCAGGCGGCGTTCTCACGCATTCAGTTCACGCCTGACCTGCTGCCCGCCGACCTGCTGGGCACCATGATTTATAACCCGGAGGAGCGCCAGTTCACGGCCAAGAAGGGCCCGGTGTTTGCCAACCTGATTCTGGCAGACGAAATCAACCGCGCACCAGCCAAGGTGCAGAGCGCCCTGCTGGAAGCCATGCAGGAGCGCCAGGTGACCCTGGGCGAGTGCAGCTATCCCCTGCCCAATCCCTTCCTCGTGCTGGCCACGCAGAACCCCATCGAGCAGGAAGGCACCTACCAGCTGCCGGAAGCCCAGCTGGACCGCTTCCTCTTCAAGGTGATTGTGGATTACCCCAGCCGCGATGAAGAGCTCAAGGTGCTGGAAATGATGAGCAGCACCACCGCCACGCCGCACACCAGCCCCGTGGTCACGGTGGAGGATATTGATGCCTCCCGTGAGCTGATGGACCAGATTTTCATCGACCCCGCCGTGCAGCGCTACATCGTAGACCTGGTGCGCGCCACGCGCAATCCGGAAAAGGTAGACCCGCGCCTGGAGGGCATGGTTCGCGCCGGTGCCTCCCCCCGCGCCACCATCAATATCGCCCTGGCAGCCAAGGCACTGGCCTTCACCCGCCAGCGTGGCTATGTGACCCCGCAGGACGTGAAAGACCTGGCGCACGACATCCTGCGCCACCGCATTCTGCTCTCCTACGAGGCCGAAGCTGCCAACAAGACCAGCGACAACGTCATCGACAGCATCCTCTCCAAGGTACCCGTGCCGTAAACCGCTATGGATAAAACCCAGGAAATCATGGAAAAAGTGCGCCGCATCGAGCTGCAGGCGCGCCGCATGTCCACTGCCACCTTTGCCGGGCAATACCGCTCCGGCTTCCGTGGTCAGGGGCTGGATTTCGATGATTTCCGGGAGTACCGCGCCGGGGATGAGCCCCGCTTCATCGACTGGAAAGTGACCGCCCGCACCGGCACGCCCTACGTGCGCACCTTCCACGAGGAACGCGAGCAAGTGCTGCTGCTGGCGGTGGATGTGAGCGGCAGCATGGACTACGCCAGCGCCGGCATTGCCGATACGAAACGCGAATATGCGGCCCAGATTGCCGCCGTGCTGGCCTACAGTGCCGCGCTGAATGGCGACAAAGTGGGGCTGCTGCTTTTCGGGCACAAGCCGCACTTCTACCTGCCGCCCGCCAAGGGGATGAAGCAGTGCCAGCGAGTGGTGCGCGAAATACTGAGCGCCCCCACCGCAGGGGCGGATGATACGGTGGACGAGGTGGCAGCCGAGATTCTGCGCACCCAGCGCAAGAGCGCCATGGTCTTCCTTATCAGCGATTTTCTGGCAGCAGTGGACAAGCAGGCCATAGGCAAGCTGAACTTCCGCCACGAGCTGATTCCCGTGCGCGTGAATGACCCGGCGGAACTCGAGCTCCCCGCAGCCGGGCGCATCAGCTTCCGCGACCCGGAAAGCGGCGAGCTCTTCGTAGGCGATTTGAGCGACAAGCAGCTGCGCCAGTCACACAGCAACGCCATGCAGGCCCACCGCGTGGAATGGCAGCGCGTATTCAACCAGCTGGGTATTGACTCGCTCGACCTGCTCACCACTCAGGATTTCATCCCCGCGCTGCGCAAGATGTTCAACCGCCGCAGTCGCGTATTCGCACACTGACCGTATATGGGTAACGATATTTTACAGGCAATTCCCACGCTGGAAAAGGATATTCCCGCAGACCAGTTCATGGTGCAGGAGTTCTGGATTCCTCTGGCCTGGGCATGCGGCGTGCTTATTCCCCTGGCGGCGCTGGCCGCCTGGTGGCTCTACCGCCGGAACGCGAAGAAAGCCGCCCCCGGCATCACGCCGCTGCAGGAAGCACTGTCAGCCCTGGATGAACTGGACGCGCAGCTGCCGCCCATGCGCGAATGCTCGCTGCGGCTATCCATGATTCTGCGTACCTTTCTGGCCGGGCAGACCCTGGATTCTGCCCTGTATGAGACCCACGAAGAGTTCTCCCAGCGCATGGATTCACTCTCCGGGGTACCACAGAGCTGCCAGCTGGAGACGCGCGACCTGCTGGATCACCTGGCAGAGTTCAAATACGCCGGGGCCACAGAGCATGATGTCACACGCGCCCACGGGCTCATTGTCCAGGCCCGCGACCTGGTGAGCCGCATCGATGCGACCCAGAAAAAAGAAGCCGAACAGCAGAAGGAGGTGGCAGCATGATGCTTGCCAGCACAGCCGCAGCCGTGGAAGCCACGCGGGAATTCACCTTTGCCCAGCCGCTCTGGCTCTGGGCCCTGCCGGCCCTGCTGCTGTTCCTTTTCCTGCGCCGCCGCCCGGGCACCACAGCCAGCCTGGTGCATCCCACCATCCGCTTTGCGGCGGCTCACCTGCACCGCCCCGCCACGCTGGCCGGCAGAATCGGGCCCCTTCTCATGGCTCTGGCCATGGCCGCCCTCATCATTGCACTGGCACGTCCGCAGTGGAAAAACCAGCACACGGAGGAGACGGTGAGCGGCATTGATATCATGATTGCCTGCGACCTCTCCGGCTCCATGGCCAGCCAGGATATGCTTTTCACCGCCAAGGACCGCCTGGGCCGCAAGCAACGCGTGGTCATCGACCGACTCACCGCGGCCAAACACGTCATCAGTGAGTTCATCACCGGCCGCCCGAACGACCGCATCGGCCTGGTGGCCTTTGCCGGCAAGGCCAAGCTCTGCAGCCCGCTCACGCTCGACCACGGTATCGTGCGCTATATCATCCAGGAGTTTTACCTGGCGGATGACCGCCGCCCCGGTTACATAGCAGAGGATGGCACCGCCATCGGCACCGCCATTGCCTCGGCGGCGCTGCGCCTGAATGAGCGCAAAGAGACCAAGAGCAAAGTCATCATTCTGGTGACGGACGGCATGAGCAACCGCGGCAGCATCTCCCCCGTGGATGCCGCCAGGCAGGCCGCCGAGCTCGGCATCAAGATTTTCACCATCGCCATCGGCAAGGATGAACGCCTTTCCCGCTACACCGCCAATGTCGATACGTTCGATGAGAAAACGCTCAAAGAGATAGCCCGCATCACCGGCGGCCAGTTCTACCGAGCCAGCAGCGGCGCCCGCCTGCAGAAAGCCTTTGAGAGCATTGACAAACTGGAAAAGACTGAGGCTAAGAAGCGCACGCTCATCAGCTACGATGAACTCTTCATCTGGCCGCTTGCCGCAGCCTTCATTTTCCTGGCACTGGGCATCGCCATCAACCTGGCACGCCCCAAGCCCGCACCGTAAATCACCACCATGAGTTTCCTATATCCGAACGTCCTCTGGCTTCTTCTGCTTGTCCCCGCACTGGCAGTGCTGGTGGTGCTGGCCTGGCGCAGCACCGGCCAGGGCTGGCGCAAGCTCATCTCCGCCCAGCATCAGGAACTGGTGCAGCGGCGCTCCCTCTGGCGCACCGCCCTGCCCGCCACCTTCGGCTTGCTGGCGCTTACCTGCATCATCATTGCCCTGGCGCGCCC
Organism: Akkermansia sp.; assembly: GCA_017435365.1. Classification (GTDB taxonomy): domain Bacteria; phylum Verrucomicrobiota; class Verrucomicrobiia; order Verrucomicrobiales; family Akkermansiaceae; genus Akkermansia. The sequence goes on from JAFSFD010000027.1 coordinate 46,012, forward strand.
CATCAACGGCTACCGCGAAGGCGGCGCCACCGCCACCGGCCGCAACCTGCTCATTGCACTGGATATCTCCCGCTCCATGGAGACGGAGGACGTCAAGCCCTCGCGTCTGGACGAAGCCCGCGCCGCTGCCTACGAATTGATTGATGCCCTGCCCGGCGACAAAATCGGTCTGATTGTCTTCTCCGGCGAGGCCGACCTCGTTGTGCCGCTGACCTACGACCACACAGCGCTGCGTGACGCACTGGAGCAAGTCAACCGCAACTGGGCCGGCGTGGGCGGCACGAACTTCGGGCTTGTGCTCCGCAAGGCCATGCAGGATTTCAAGCGCAGCACCCCGGAGGGGAGCACCAATGCGCTGGTCATACTGAGCGATGGCGAGGACACCGTGAACTCCTCGCTGGAAATTGCCGAAGAAGCGAAGGAAAGCAAGCTGCTGGTCATCACCGTAGGCATCGGCACAGCTGCAGGCGGCCCCATCCCCGATGCTCGGGGAGAAAACGGCCTGTGGCAGGATGCGCAGGGTAAGCATGTCATCAGCAAGCTCAACACGGAATCACTCATCAACTTTGCCAAGGCCACAGGCGGCGATTATTTCGTGATGGACTCCAACGCTAATCTCACCGCTTTCACGCAGGCCGCCGTTCGCAAACTGGACAAGCACGAGGAGGCATTCTCCGTAAACAAGGTTCCGAACGACCTTTTCACTCCCTTTGCCGCAACAGCGCTCATCCTGCTGATTCTCACCATGCTCAGCAGCACCGAATGGAAACAGGCTAAGCGCTTTCTCATCATCCTCTCACTCGGTGGCATGACACCCGGATTACAGGCTGCACCACAGGCAGAATCTGCCGCAGCCTACAGCCAGGGGCTTGCCTACATGAAGAGTATGGAGAAGGATAAAGCCAAGGAATCCTTCTCAACCGCCCTGTTGGATGAAGATACAGAGCTGCAGGCGGCCGCTCTTTACCAGATGGGCCAGGTCAATGCCACGGCAACCTTCAATGAACTGCGCGCCTTGTACGGTGAAAATGCAGCAGAAGGCTTGAGCGAGGATGAGCCGGCCGCCCCGAACGTGACGCCGGAGGCCTTGCAGAAGATTGTCGATTCCCTGAAACAGGATATCATCCCCTACCAGGATGCCCTGAAGCTCCGCCCCTCCCTCACGCGCGCGCAGAAAAACATAGCCGGTATCAACCAGCTCATCAAAAAGCTGGAAGAAGAAATCGAAAGGCTCAAACAACAGCAGCAGCAGCAACAAAACCCGCAGGACCAGCAGCAGCAGAATCAGGACCAGCAGCAGGACAACAACCAGCAGCAGGACCAGCAGAAGGACGACCAGCAGAACCAGGACGCCGACAAGCAGGACAAAGACGACGAGCAGAAGGATTCTGACCAACAGGAAGATAAACAAGACCAGCAGCAGAACCAGGATAAGCAGGACGGCAAGCAGAACCAGAACAATCAGGACGATAAGAACGCTCAGCAGGACAACAAGCAGCAGCAGCCTGAGCAAAAGGAACCTGAGCAGCCCGAGCAAAAGGAGCAGCAAGACCAGCAACAGAACGCAGAACAGCAGGAACAGCAGCAAGACCAGCCCAGCGATGAGGAAAAGGCCCGCCAATATGCTGCCTCCGTGCTCCGCAGCCATTTGGATGAAGAGCAAGGCTCCCCGATTCCGCACGCGGATGTACAGGTACGCCCGCCCGACAAAGACTACTAAACACCCAACATAACACTTTCATGAAAAACGCAATAAAGCTTTTATACACCCTGATGTGTAGCATCACCGGCGCGGTGCTGGCAGACGTGGTACCCGTGTGGTCGGTGGATGTGGCCGTTCCCGGTGAAAAAGTGGCCCTGTACCTCGTGGATACCGAGGTAGGCGAGGACTTATTCAGCATCCAGAAGCGGCCGGGAGTGGAAAATGCAGCCCTGGAAGTCATGCAGCACTATGCCGGAGCCAACCCGATGGATCCGAACCGTGCCGCCATGGAGGTATACCCGTTGCAGATTATCCCGGATGCACCGGGAGAGGTCAAGGTGAAGAATCTGGAGGTGCAGTACAACTCCGGGCGCAAGGCCAGCATCGAAGTGCCGCCCCTCCCCGTGCTTTCGCAGAGCCAGATTCGCTGGATGAAAGCCCCGGTCAGCTTCGGTGTGCTCTGGCACACGAACATCAAGGACGGCTATACGCACCAGCCGGTGAAGACCGCCATCAAGCTTCTGTTACCCGGCGGGATAGACACGGTGGGCGCCCCGCAGCTGAGCGCCGTAAACGTGAAGGTGGGCACCTTTCAGCCGACCATGCAGGGCGTGCTGGCCATGATACACAACCAGGCCATGGGTACCACCACAGCCTATGCCAAGGGTCAGACCTGGCGCACTGTTGATTTCAGCGGCACCCTCACCCCTTTCCGCGAAGGAAACTCTGATGTGGCCGGCAAAGTGATTCTGGAACAGCGGCAGGGTTTCTTCACCCTCATGCGCTCGGAAGCAGAGCTGCCCATCCTCACCATCGGCGCCCTGCCGCTGCCCCCCGGTGCCCCTGCCAATTTTGCCGACATGGTGGGTGAGTATACCATTTCCGCTACCACCAATGCCAAAACACTGGCCATGCACGAAGCGGTGGAAGTGGAAATCACCGTGAAAGGCACCGGCAACCTGGAACAGCTCGATTGCCCCAAACCGAATGATGCGGCCGATTGGAAACTGGTGCCCGCTACACGTAAACCCATAGTCGGCCCGAATGGAGAAACTCTCGGCATGGTGTTCAGCCAGTTGCTGCGCCCCACGGCAGAGGTAGGCGGCATTCCCTCCTTCTCCTTCTCCTATTTTGATCCGAAGCGCATGGAATACCGCCAGGCCGCCACAGCCCCCATCCCCCTGCAGTGGAAAAACACGGAGACCAATGGCAGCGGAATCCAGCACGTGGCTGCTGCCGAACCGCCCCCCGCCGGCACTGTGCCGGTGGCTGAGATGACGGATATCTACGGCTACATGCCCCGCGCCATGTACGGCACGGTGTGGAATCTGCCGCGTTGGTTGTGGTACCTGCTCTATCTGCCGGCCGCCATCATCTTCCTCACCCTGGGTATCAATGCCCTGCGCCGCAGGATGGCCGCCGGCGCCGCAGGCCGCGCCCGGGATAAGGAGCTCAATGAACTTGCCGCCCGCAAAGATGGGCTCAGCTTCCTGAAAGGTGTGGGCGCCTACATCGAAACACACGTTGAGCCAGGCAGCATGACACCTGAACTCCAGCGTATTCTCGACCGACGGGACGAAGAAGTGTTCCGCCCGGATGCGCAGACCACCATTTCACCGCAGGAACGCAATATCATGATGAAGGCACTCCGCAGCATCGGCAGCAAGGTGGTTCTACTCCTGCTCTGCCTGGCGCCCCTCTGCCAGGCCAACACATCGCAGGAAAACTACAAGGGCGGGCAGTACAGCAAAGCCATCGCTCAGCTGGAGCAGAATGAAGCCTACCCGGAAGCGCTGCGCCAGTACAACATCGGCAACTGCTACTACAGGCTGGGACAGCCCGGTCAGGCTGCGCTCTGCTACGCACGCGCCCTGCAGAACGACCCCGGCCTGAAAGAAGCCCGCGCCAATCTTCAATTCATCCAGCGCAAGGAAGGTGCCCTGCTGCCCTCCGGCTCTGTCACGGATGACATCTTTACGCTGATTACGCCCTCACAGCTCTGGGTTGCCACCGTGGTGAGCACAGCCATACTGGCGCTGTGCATAGCGCTGCTCATAGCCCGCCGGGGCGAGCAGAAGCCCTGGTTGCAGACCTGCACGGCCATTTCCCTGCTGGCCTCGCTGCTCTGCGCAGCCGACTGGGGATACTACACCACGCGCCAGACACCGGATTTATCTTCCCTGCCGCCGGATAACGTGGCCTACGTGCTCAACGCCACCGAGCTGCGCAACTCTGCTGATACCAAGGGAGCAGGCATCATGAAGCTGACGCCCTCCACCCCGCTGCAGCTGCTTGCCACCCGGGGCAGCATGAGCTACGTGGAGACCTTCACCGGTGTGCGCGGCTGGATAAATGCCGCAGACGCCGCCACGCTCATGCCGGGCGGAGCAGCACCGGAGCCCCCCGTCATCCTCCACTTCTGATGAAAAAGCCCCTGCTCATCGCTGCCGGAATCCTCTCTTCCCTCCTGCTGGTGCTCCCGCTGCTCTGGAGCATCGGGCTGTGGTACTACCAACCCGTCAGCATCATACCGGCGGGTCTGCTGCTGGCAGGCGCAGGGCTCTGGTGGCGGAAGCGCCGCCGCCCCTCCGCCCACCTGGTGCTCTGGCTGCTGGTGCTGGTAAACATCATCACCTACCACTGCATCCCGGGTCCCACCCCGGCACAGTGGCAGAAACCCTGGGCTGTGGCTCCGGCTTTTGAACAGCAGGGTGACTTGCTCACCATCCGCAATCTGCGCGATTTCCGATACCGCACCGAGGCAGACAGTGATGCCCGCTACCGAACCGAAACATACGACCTGAATACCCTCATCGGCGTGGACTTCGCTGAATGCCACTGGGATGGCATGGAAGCCATCTGCCACACGATGCTCAGCTTCCGCTTTGCCGATGGGCGCAGCTTTGCCGTTTCCGCCGAAACACGTCTGCCGGAAGGGGTGGAGCAAGGCGCCATTCCCGGGCTCTATAAACAATACGGCATTCTTTACCTGTTCGGCACAGAGGAAGACCTTTTCGGGCTGCGCACCAACATCCGCCACGAGGACCTGAGCATCTACCCCCTCCGCATGAAGCAGAGCGGCGCCCGCAAGCTGCTGCAGCACTACATCGACCTCGCCCGGCATGCAGAAGCCACCCACCAGGCATACAACACCATCACCGGCAACTGCTCCACCGGTCTCGTGAGCGGATTCCGCGTGCTGGTACCCACCATGCCCCGCCAATACGATTTCCTGCCCCTGCACAACGGCAGCATCGCCGGGCTCCTCATCCGCTACGGCGCCGTGCAGTGCCGCCCCGGTGAAACGGATGAGCAAATCCGCAAGCGCTGCTACGTAGGCTACGACCTGCCCATGGATAACTACTCCGCCGCCATCCGCGCCAAAATCATGCCCTGATGCAGGGCAAAGCACCTGCCCCCGCATCATTTCCGGCCCCTCTCTGAAGCATCCGCCCTCTGACAGCTTGATATCCCATCGGGCAGATGTTTTTCCGGTACTCCTGTTAATGTTTCCATTGCTTACGAAATATTGAGGAAACACGAGCGAATTCGAGGGCTTTTTGTGTCCGGTTCCTTGCAATGAGGCACAGAATATGCTAGAGTCTCACCACCCCCATGAATACACCTGAACGCATCTTCCTGGGCTGGGACAGGCCCGCCATTGAACTCGTTGCAGAGAAACTTCTCGAAGGACTGAGCAACCCGCAGACCGCTGCGCAATACCGCCGCGCTACCGTGGTAGTGCCGACCGAAGGCAGCGGCCGCCGCCTTCGTGAATATCTGGCAGAAAAGGCAGGCAAGGCGCTTCTGATGCCCAGAATCACGCTGGCAGGGCAATTATTAACAACGGGAGATTCCAGGATTGCCACAGAAGAAGAAACACTTGCCGCCTGGCTCAAGGTACTTGGAGCCTCCATGAGAGACAAGTCACTCTCCTGGTTGCTGGATGTTGCCACCCAAATGCAGCGAGTCAGAAAACAACTGGAGCAGGAAGCCCGTTCCCCTGAGTGGGATGATGCTGCCGCCCGCGACTTTGTGCGCGAATACCTGCACGAACCGGATGAGGCCTGGGAACGCACCCTTCTCTATGAACAGGAGCGCTGGCAGACCCTGCGGGCCGCCTTCGCCGGTGTAGATGCCCAACTTGCACAATGGGAGCGAATCCCGGCAGAACAGGCGCGAGCAGATGAACTGGAGAAGCCACGCGCCCGTGGGTTACTCATCATCGCCTGCATACCGGAGCTCTCCCCCCTCAATCGCCTGTATCTGCAACGCCTTACCGACACCAACCGAGCACAGGTCGAAATCTGGGTCAACGCGCCATCAGCCGAATCCACGCGCTTCGACACCTACGGTCAGCCGCTTCCCGTCATAACCGTGGGGCCATCTGCCGGCATGGGTTGGTGCGAATGCCCGATTACCATTCCCCGCCAACCGCATGCAGACGAATCCGCAGCCAGCATCAGCGCAACAGAGGTTATCCATACCACGGGCAGTCCCGCAGCCTTCGGGCTCAAAGTGCGGGAACTGGCTGGCGGCTGTGATTCCGATGAGGTAGTGCTGGCGTCCTGCGATAGTTCTCTTTCCCCCATGCTGGTGAGCGCATTCCAGCCAGAATGGCAAATCAACATGCCGGAGGGGCGCTCCCTGCTGGCAACCGAGGCGGGGCGGCTCCCCCTGCAGCTCCGTGATGCCTGCTCTGCGCTTCATTCAGAAGAACCTTTCACGAGCAGCATGATGGAGGATTTTCTCACTCTGCTGCGGAACCACACGCTCCAATCTATCCTGGCGCCTGCAAGAAAGCTGCGCTCCTTCAACAGATTCCTCACTGAGCTGTGTTTTCAACACCTGCCCGGCAGCCCCGGTCACTTGTGCCACCTGATGCAGCGCATGAAAGGAACTGCCCATTCCCCATCCACACCGTGGACTCGCTCTCAAATTCGTGATTTCCTGCGCTACACAGAATGTGTCACGGCCCTCGTTCAGGATTGCAACTCAACGAAACAGCTACCCTTTTACCTGAAAAAGCTGGCAGATGCGCTTCAGTACCAGCTTTCTGCCCCTGAGGTGAGCCAAGCCGGACAGCACCTTGCGCAACTGCTGCGCCGCATCGCGGCTCTGGTGGAGTCTCCGGTTATTTCCTGCTCGCCGCCGGCAGCTCTGGCCCTCCTGTCCTACCTGACCGAAAAACAAGCCGGTGGCCTGCTCGAAGGTGCGGGTGAACGCGGCAAAGCCATCGACCTGCGCGGCTGGCGTGAGCTCAGCTTTGCGGGAGAGTCTCGATTGATTATTGCCGGCATGCACGATGGATGCGTCCCCGAGCGTCTGCCGGCAGATGCCTATCTGCCCCAGGCCTACCGAGCCTTCCAGGGCATGACGAGCGATACAACCCGCACGGCGAGGGATAGCTTTCTGCTCACAGCCCTGCTGCACAGCCGCCCGGCGAGGGCTGTACACTTTGTGCTGGCATCCAGCTCAGCAGATGGCACCCCCATTGCCCCTTCCCCCCTTCTGCTACGCTGCAACACCCCGGCAGAAACCGCAGAACGTGTCAACTGGCTCTTTGCCGATCCTCAGAAACTCAGCAGCAGCGCGGCCTATGACCAGCTTCCCTTCATCACCCCAGAACACAGCATCCTGCCAGGTGTGGGCATGGAACCGGCAGACCTCATCGCTCCGGGGATACCCAATCCTTACGCCAATCCGGAGAAGACGTTTTCGCCCTCTGCCATCAAGGACTTCCTGACCTGTCCACTGCGTTTCTGGCTTAAGAAGCTTTTGAAAGTATCTCCAGGCGATGCTTTGGAGGACAGCAAATCGGAGCCGGACGCAGCTGAATACGGCACCCTGCTTCACGCCATTCTGCAAGACATCACCACCCGCTATGCCCACGCAGAAGAGGGCGTACCCCCCGATGCCCTGTCCAGGGAAATCGAGCTCTACGCCGCAGAATGCACCGCAGAACGGGTTTCTGAACAATATAGGTACGAAACCTCCTCGCTTCCTGCCCCTATCAGCATTCTGCAAAAGAACCTGCTCAAAACCACCCAGGCATTCGCCCGCATACACGCTGCCGATATATGCGCCGGCTGGGAAGTCATCATGCGCGAGGAACAGCTGGTCTTTGAGCTGCCCATGGAAAACGGAGCCCCGCCCCTGCGTTTCGATATGCGGGTGGATCGTGTGGACCACCACCGCGATGGACGAATGCGTGTGATTGATTACAAGACCAACACCGCTGACCCTCGCAAAACCCACTGGGAGAAACTTTCTGAAGCCGCTGCCGGCTTGTACCATCGTTATATGCCTGAAGCGCTGATATTGAGGAACCAGGAGGAAGAGATGCTCCGCTGGAGCAGTGTACAGCTGCCCCTCTATGCCGAGGCCCTCTGCCACCAGTTCCACCTGCAGGAGCTTCCGGAGACAGCGTTCTACAATATGCCACGTACCAACCCAGGAGAGGTCAGCTACAACATCATGTCCGGCGTGGATGCCAAATCCTGCATGACTCCGGCACTTCACCGCCAGGCAATGGAATGCGTGAAAGCCGCCGCCGAACTCATGCGTGCCGGTCTCTGCCTGTATTCAGCGGAATCACTCGGAAGAAACCTGAGTTACGATAGCTTCGGCTCCCTCTGTATCTACAAGGATCCGGACCCCCGAGTAATGTGCTCCCTGCCTCCCCTCAATATGCCCGGTTCAGATAACTGATTCCCGATATCCCCCCATGAGTGCCACTTCCTCCAAACATATCACCGGCAACCTCATCGCCGCTTCGGCCGGTACCGGCAAAACCTACCAACTCACCTCGCGGTACGTAGCACTGCTGGCCCTGGGCGTACGGCCGGAAAAGATGATTGCTCTCACCTTCACCAAAAAGGCCGCAGGTGAATTCCGCAACCGCATTTTCCAGGCACTGTCCGATGGAGCCTTAGGCAAGCCTGACCACGAAAACCCGGAGCGCAACGGGCTGGCGGCCCGCATCTGGGAGACCTGGACTGGCCTGCATCTCCGTGCGGATGGGAGACTCATCCCCTCATCGAATCCGGTAGCACTTTTCCCGGCAGCCATCCCCATGCTGGAGCGGGCGTGTTCCATGAACTGCTACCCAGAGCAACTCACCCCCCAGCCTGGAGAGCCAGTTCTGCCGCAGCTCACCACGTCATTCTTTGCGGAATTGCTGGTGCAGGTGCTGAGCAAAATTGCAGAGCTCCAACTCTCCACGCTGGACAGTTTCTTCAACAGGGTCGTGGCGGCAGACCTGCACCGTGCAGGGCTGAGTAGTGTCACCCCTATGAATGCCCTGCAGCAGAAGCGAGCCACACGCACCGCCCTGCTGGCTATGCTGGCGGAAAGCGAAAAGTCATCGCACCACGAATCCGCCCTCATCACCCTGCTCTCCAGCATTGCGGAGGAAAAAGGCGGGGCCCTGCTCAATTTGCTGGAGCAGAACGTCAACACCTACCTTAGCCTGTACAAGGATTTTCCCCAGAAGCAGCCCTGGGGGCGCACCCAGCCCTTCGGGCTTCCTGATTGCAGTGAAGCCAGACTGATTTCCGATGACGAGGTCGCAGCCTGCCAGCTCGAAATCAACGAGTTGGTAGACAGCATCAGCTGGAAAAAGCCCCGTAGCTACGTCAAGAAAACGCTGACCACAGCAGCGGCAAACATCAGGAGCGGTTCCTTCAAGCCCTCGCCCTCGTTCTGCTCCTGGCTTACCGGTGAGGAAGGCTATCTGGCCCCAGCGGATGAGCTGACAGCAGACAACCGCCTGCGCAATATTATTCAAACCTTGCAACAGCAGTGCAATGAGCTGTTTCTGCGCAATGTGCAGGAACGTTCCGCCGCCATGCACGAGATGCTGAGGAAATACTACACAGCCTACCGGGAATGCGTGCTGGCAGAGGGACTTTGCACCTTCGACGATATCAAGCAGGGCGCCCGTCAGGTGCTGGGCAGCAATGCAGAGGGCGATGAATCCGGCATGGCGCTTCACCTCATCACCCGGCTGAACCACTGGATGCTCGATGAATTCCAGGACACGGACCCCGTGCAGTGGGAAATCCTCAGTAACCTATTGAAGGAAAATGCTCAGTATCCGGAAAAGTCACTTTTTGTGGTAGGCGATAAGAAACAGAGCATCTACAGTTTCCGCGGGGCTTCGTCAGAATTGTTCGAGGAGCTGCGCGGCACCCAGCCGGGCAAGGATGGTTACGACTGGCAGAAACAGGTGCTCACCAATTCCACCCTGGACGAAAGCCGCCGTTCCGTGCCTGAAATCATGAATTTCACAAACATGGTGTTTGCCTCCCTGCCCGAGGCCGATTCCGAATTCTCCCGGCAAAAAACTCACCCGGAAAATGGTAAGAAGAAGGGCTACGTGCGAGTACAATTCTTGCCAGAAGGTAAAGCCGCAGAAACATTGCAGCGCACTTGTGAATCCATTGGCAACATACTGGAGGAACTCACCACCCCGGCAGGCTCCCACTTGCGGCAGCTGCGCAACGGCATCAGTGTGGCCATTCTCCTGCGCAAGGGAGCTCATGCCCGCGAAATAGTGGCATGGCTTCGCCGCTACAAGCCGGAAATTCCTGTACAACTGGTTGAGGACTCCCCCATTGTCGAAGCCTCTCCGCTGGGGGAAATGCTGCTCTCATTCTTCATGTGGCTCAAGGAACCGGCTGACCAGTACCGATTCCATGTGTGGAAAGTCTCGCCCCTCGGTTGCAATCAGGCAAAAGGCAAAACAGACCAGGGCAAGCTCTGGGACACCTGGCGACAATTGCTGAATGACCAGGGCTACGCGGCCACTATCCTCAGACTCGCCGGGAACCTGCAGCAAGCGCAGTCCCGGCGCATGCTCGATGAATGGCTGGAGGAAGCCGTCGCGTTCGATGCCGCAGGCGGTTCGCTAGATGAATGGGTGCTGCACATGCGCACCTGCTGCCGCAAGGAAAACGGCTCCGCCCAATTTGTGCAAGTGATGACCATGCACAAGAGCAAAGGTGCTGAGTTCGATGCCGTCATTCTGCCCTTCCTGGGCTCCAAAGCTGTTGACCAGCCCCGCTCTGAGGGAATTCCCTATTTCATTTCCGACAACCGGGAAGGGCTGCTCATCCATCCAGGCAAGGCAGAAGAGCGCAAAAGTTGGCCCCAGCTTCTGGAATACGAGGAAAAATGGAAACACGACCGCCGGGTAGACAGCTACAACCTCCTGTACGTGGCGCTCACCCGGGCACGCTATGCAAACTATATCCTCGTTCCTGAATCGGAAAAACTGATTGATAAGGAAGGCGACTGGATTCAGAACGCCCTGCTTCAAAACAACTACGCCGCTGATGGTGGACAGGTGGATTTCGGTCACGCTGACTGGTACCTCTCAAAACACACAAACACGACACCTGATATACAAGAGCCCCCCCTGTTACCGCTCGGCTCGGCTCGCCGGAATCGAGTCCGAGTCTCCCCATCTGCCATGTCCGCTCAGAGTCTCACGGCCCCCCCGGTGGAACAGCGGCATCAAGGAAACGCCGCAGGTGCCGACTTTGGCACCAGGGTGCATGCCTGCTGGGAAGAAATAACATGGCTGAATTCTACGCTGCCAACCTGGGTTGCACAACCTGAAACCGATGAGCAGAAAGTGGTGGCAGCCGCCCTGCAGCAGCCGGAAATAGCCGCACTCTTCACCCGCAGGCCCGGCCAGGAGGTCTACAATGAGCAGCCACTCGAAGCCATTACCGATAAGAATGAATGGCTCTCCGGCACCATCGACAGGCTTGTGCTCACCGTCGATGCAGGCGGCACGACCACTGCCGCCCACATCATCGACTTCAAGACCAACCAGCTCGACCCCACAAAAGAGGAATCATACGACGCACTGAAGGCGGAATACTTGCCCCAGATGACAGAATACCGCAAGCATGTGGCCAAGGCTCTCAACCTCCCCGAATCAGTCATCGCCGCATCCCTGCTTTCCTGTCCCCTGGGCATAAAAGCCAGGATTGTCCCCAGCTGATAAAGCACACCCGCGCCCGGAAGCTCATCCAAGCTAAAAAAAAGCCCTAATTGTGATGGACAGCGGCCGCCGCATCTGCGATGATGGCAGCATGACTACCCACGCTGAATTATGGCATGCCGTACACACGGCCTACGAGGAGCACAACCCGGAGGAAGCCCGCCGCCTGCTGCACACAGGGGGCACCGCGCCGGATTGCAGTCTGGTCTTGCGCTGTGGCGATGAGGATTACATCCGCTGGCTGCTCAGCAATGACTTGATATCACCGCCGCCCGCTGCCGATGTGTGGCCGGAACTGCAGGAGCTGCAACTGCAATGCCCGGCTCTGGCGGAATCTGCCCGGCCCGGCTGCATTCTGAATGGAGATTTGGAATAATTATGCCCATGCATGGCAATTTTGAAGCTTGCCAGAGTGGGGGGACGTATGCTAGCATGCTGCCATGTTGCGATTGCTCCACCTTCTGTTTCTGATGACGGCTCTGCTTGTGGCATTTACCGGTTCGCAGGCCGAGGCAATCGTGATGGCCAAAAAGACACCGGATGGCAAGTGGGCGTTCGTGCCTCTGGCAGATGGTTTTGATTTCCCCGTGGGTAAGCCGGACGGCAAGGGCTATTACAAGTCCCGCGGGCTGCGCCTGGCCACGCCCCGCCACCTTGGCGAAGACTGGAACGGCAACGGCGGCGGCAATTCCGACCTGGGCGACCCGGTCTATTCCATCGGCATGGGGCTCGTGACCTACGCAGCCGATGCCCGCGGACGCTGGGGCAAGGTAGTCATCGTGCGCCATGCTTTCCGCGAGCCGAAGAGCGGCAGGGTGCTCTGCTGCCAGTCACTTTATTCCCACCTCGACCGCATCGATGTGCGCCTGGGTCAGCTGGTGGGGCGCGGTGCCCAGGTGGGCACCATCGGCACCAACAACGGCATGTTCACCGCCCACCTGCATGCCGAGCTCCACTTCAACGTGCTGGTCAACTGCGGCCACCAGGGCATCCCGAAGAATGCGGCCAACTACGGCAACCTGAGCGAGTTCATCAAGCACTACCGCCGTCTCCCGGTCGAGAAGAAGTTTGTGAAACTGCCCATCGGCGGCTTCCTGCCCTACAAGAACACTGAGGGTCTGTAAATGAAAACGTGTCTGTTCGGCGGCTCGTTTGACCCGGTGCATGCCGGGCACCTCACCATTGCCGCAGCCGCACAGAAGCACTGCGGGCTGAACGAGGTCGTATTCCTCCCAGCCGCCTGCTCCCCGTTCAAACAAGGGAAAAGCACGTATTTTACTGATGCACAGCGGCTACACATGCTGCACCTGGCCACGGCTGATTTACCCTGGGCCAGCGTGAGCGGGCTGGATCTGCAGCTCCCCCCACCCAGCTGGAGCTGGCGCCTCGCCGAGCACTGGCACCGGCAGCACCCGGGGGCAGAACTGTACTGGCTCATGGGCACCGACCAGTGGGAGCAGCTGCACCGCTGGGCGCGCTTCGATTATCTCTGCGAGCTGCTCCACTTCATCGTCTACCACCGGGAGGAAGCCCCCCGGCCCCGCCCCGGTGTGCGCAGCACCTTCATCTGCTCCGGCATGCACCCGGCCTCCTCCTCCGTCATCCGCGCGGCCCTGAAAAACAACAGCCCCATTCCGGAAGGCTGGCTCCCCCCTGCTGTGGCGGATTACATAGTCTCCGCCTCAGCCGGGGAATGATGAAAGCCCGCTCCGCCCACTGCGCTATACAGCATCTGAAAAGGGTAAACCAGCAGCTCCCCTGCCAGCAGCGTGGCATTACCCCCCACAGTCAGCAGCGGGTCGATTACGTAATCAAACGGCGCGGCCAACACCGAGCGGAGCCCCTTGCTTCCAACCACGCGGGTCGCATATGGTTTCAGCCTGTATGCACTTGTCGGGACGGTGGGGGTGTTTTTCAACAGCACTGGTTTCCAGGCAGCAGAAGGCGGTCCCTCCAGCAACGAATACTCCCCATCGGGGCTTTTCCTCACCCACAGCTGCCGGCCCGTGTCCTTCACCTCGGGGCAACAGAGGTAGCAATCATGCACAAAGACATCATACAGCATGCCATCGCGCCCGTGATATACCACTTCGGGCGCCTGCATCACTTCCGATGCGTACTTCCGGTTCTGATAGACAACGCCACCAACCGGGCGCCCTGTATCGACCGCCACCTGCTCCACGGCTCCATCACGAATGACACCGCCGATATTGCTGACACAGCTGCTCAGAATCAGCGCTGCCACCGCCAGCAAGACCAGTCTCACCTTCATCATCCCGACACTCTACCGTACAGTGGCTCTACTGTCAACTGAAAAAAGACCGCCGGAACCTCCTCCGGCGGTCTTTTGTTGCAGGCATTGCCTGCGGAATGTTTACATCGTACTATTACAGGCTTTCGCCGAAGTCCTCGCGGAACTTGGCAGCGAGCTTCTCCTGCCAGTCGCTCAGCGGCTGCAGGCGCCCGAAGAAGAAGCGGAGCACCTCGGGCTCTTCCACCCACTTCAGGCCACCGATAAGCTCGCGGTTGTCATACAACCACTTCACGCGGTCGGCGCAGTACTTCACCTGGGAAAGGGTGAACACGCGGCGCGGGCAGGCCAGACGCACGAGCTCCAGCTCGGCATAGTTCTCAGAGCCATCGGGGTTGCGCTGCTCGGAAAGGGAGCCGCGCTCCATGCCGCGGATACCGCCGGCGATGTACAGAGCCGTGGCAAGGGCACCGGCGGGGTACTGCTCGTGCGGGATGTTGGGCAGGAATTCAGAAGCGTTGATGTGGGCACCCAGGCCACCGGCGGGCTTCACCATGGGCACGCCGTAGTCGGAAAGCTCCTTCACCAGGTACTCGATGAAGATGGGGCCCTGGTTGATGATTTCCTCATCGAGGGTCTCCATGAGGCCCACGGCCATGGCTTCCATGGCACGCACTTCCATACCGCCGTAGGTCAGGAAGCCCTCGTACAGCGGGATGAATGCCTTCATCTTGAGGATGAGGCTCTCGTTGTTGGAGATGATGGCACCACCGCGGGCGAAACCGAGCTTGCGGCTGGAGAAGTAGATGAGATCCATCTGATCCGCAATCTTGCGGATGATTTCAGCCACCGTCATATCCTTTGCGGCTTCCTCGCGGGTCTTGATGAAGTACAGGTTATCCTGCAGCAGAGAGGCATCCAGCACGGACATGATGCCGTATTCCTTACACACGGCGGCCACATCCAGCATGTTCTGCATGGAAAGCGGCTGACCGCCAATCAGGTTGGTACCGGCTTCGATGCGCACAAAGGGAACATGGTCAGCCCCCACCTCTTCGATAAGGGCGCGCAGACGGGCGATATCGAAGTTGCCCTTGAAGGGGTATTCCAGGTTCGGGTCGAGGCCCTCGGGGATGATGAGCTCCTCCACGCGGCCACCCTTGCGGGTGATGTGGGCCTTCGTGGTGGTGAAGTGGAAGTTCATGGGCACCACATCGCCTTCCTTCACGAAGGTCTCGGCCAGGATGTTCTCGCAGGCGCGGCCCTGGTGGGCAGGCAGGAAATACTTGGTACCGAACACATGCTCAATCACGCGGGAAAGACGGTTGAAGGTCTCGGAACCGGCGTAGGAGTCGTCAGCCTGCATGGAGGCGGCAATCTGGTTGTCGCTCATGGCGTTCACACCGGAGTCGGTGAGCATATCCATGAACACATCCTTATTCTGCAGCAGGAACGTGTTGTTGCCGGCCTCGCGCAGCTTCTGCACACGCTCTTCGACTGTGGGCAGGAACAGCTTCTGCACCACACGCACCTTGTGCATTTCCAACGGCACCTGGTGCTCTTCCTTATAGAACTTGACAATAGACATGATGAATGTTTCGGTAAGTGGTATTTGCCGCTTCCGGGCCATGGCACAGAAACGCGGGCGGATTCTACCATGCGCACCGCCTGATTGTCAACGCTTATGTTGGGCATTTTCAGCAGACTCAACGGTTTTGGCATTTTTGCGTTCAAGAGCGAGCATTGAGTGATTGACAAGGGGGCCACCATCATGTAGGATGGGAGAGTTCCCCCATTTTCTGCACATGAAATCCACCCTGCTCTTCATCTGCTCTCTGCTCTGCCTGCTCTTCTTTGCGGTGCATATCACTATCTCCGGGCTCAATCTCACCATCCCGCCGGATGAGGCCTGGGTGCAGGTCGTGAATCCGGCCGAGGCTCGCGAATACCTGAGCGGGCAGGAAAAGTTCAACTTCCTCATGGGCACTGTGGTCACCGGGGTGGCCGGCATTGCACTGACAGCAGCCATCATCAGTCTTCTCTTCCTGCGCAAGCAGCAGATTCTGCGCTGGTTCCGCGCCGGGCTCCTGCTGGCCAACATCATCATCCTGCTGACCTGCGCCGGGCTCTTCTGCATCACACTTGCAGAAAATATGAAAGCCGAGCCCGACTGCATGCAGCTCTGCCATCCCTGGATGAACTCCTACTGGTCATCAGCCGTGAAGCACACCCAGCAGGCCGCCATGTTCCTGAGCCTCTGCTGCGGCATGCTCAGCGGGGTGAACTGCATGGCGTTCTACCTGTTCTATCGCCGCCGCGCCCAGTACGGAGGATTCGACAGTTAATCTGCCAGCGCGGGCAGACGGAAGAAGCGGCACGCATTGGCAGTGGTGGCAGCGGCCACTTCATCCAGCGTGATGCCGCGGAGCGCCGCCAGTTTCTCGGCCACAAAACGGGTGCGACCAGGGATGTTGAGCTTGCCACGGTGCGGCTCGGGGGAAAGGTAGGGGGAATCCGTCTCCACCATCAGGCGCTCAAGCGGTGCCCAGGCCGCTACTTCCTGCACTGCATTCGTCTTCTTGAACGTGATAATGCCGGTGAAGGAGACCATGCCATCCAGCTGTTCAAACACAGCATCGGCCTGCTCTTTCGAGCCGATGAAGCAGTGGAACACCGGCCGGACTTTCGGGAAATTCCGGGCAATGGCAAAGGCATCGTCAAAACAGGCGCTGCCTTCCTTATCACGCGTATGCAGTGAGATATTCAGTCCCAGTTCCTCGGCCAGTGCAAAGTGCTTCTCCAGCAGCTCACGCTGGCGAGCATGGTACACAGCCTCATCCCACCCTTCAGGAGCATCCCAGAAATAATCCAGCCCGGCCTCACCTATAGCGGCCTGCGGGTACTGGCGGCACAGATTGGCCATGTACTCAAAATCCGCATCGCTCACGTTCGTGACCTCTGAAGGATGCGCGGCCAGGCAGGACGTGATGAAATCCGGCATGCGGCGCGCCAGCTCCAGCTGCGGCAGCCAGTCCTGCGGGTGCGTGCCCTGCGATATGCAATGCCCCACCCCCAGCGCCAGTGAATCCGCGCGAATCTGCTCAATATCGTCGTACTTCTCGTGCACCAGGTGGCAATGCGTATCAATAATCATGCGCCCCGTATACACCAGCCTCCCCGAATTGTCAAGGAGAACCTGCTACAGAAGCCTCGCGCATCCCTCAGGCCCCAAAGTTCAATCACAGAGCCCGACAAATGGGAATTTGTGGGGGAACTCTGTCGGAGCACGGGACTTCAGTCCCGATTGGAAGCACCGTTATTTCGGGACTGAAGTCCCGTGCCCCGACAACGACAAACATCAATTTGTTGATTAGTTTCGAGTTATCAGAGGTTCCCGAAATGTAATCACGCATCCACCAGCACCTCACGGGCGCGGGTTGCACCGGAGGGGGGAGAGATGATACCATTCTTCTCCATCTGGTCCATAATCTTGGCGGCGCGGCCATAGCCGATGCTGAAGCGGCGCTGCAGGAGGGAGGTGCTGGCCTTGCGCTCCGTGACCACCAGCTGCACACAGCGGGTGTAGAGTTCGGCATCCTCATCGTTCATATTCTTGGTGCCGATTCGGCCGCCGTTGTCAGCGTTCGGGGAGCCGCCTTCGGCATTATCCATCTCAGCAGCCACGCCCTGCTCGAACTTCTGCTTGGCATGAGCAGCGCAATGGGCGATAATCCTGGCAATTTCAGCATCGCTCACAAAGGCGCCCTGCACGCGGGTCATCTTAGTGATACCACCCGGGGGCAGGAACAGG
Organism: Akkermansia sp.; assembly: GCA_017435365.1. Taxonomy (GTDB): domain Bacteria; phylum Verrucomicrobiota; class Verrucomicrobiia; order Verrucomicrobiales; family Akkermansiaceae; genus Akkermansia. The sequence goes on from JAFSFD010000027.1 coordinate 63,791, forward strand.
CTGTCGCCCTTGCCCAGCAGGTTTTCAGCACCTGCCGTATCCAGGATAATGCGGGAATCCAGCGGGCTGGCCACGCGGAAGGCGATGCGGCTGGGGATATTGGCCTTGATGGTGCCGGTCACCACATTGGCACGCGGGGTCTGCGTGGCAGCCACCAGGTGAATACCGGCGGCTCGGGCCTTCTGGGTCAGGCGCGCAATGTAGTTTTCCAGGTCTTCCTTCACCACCATCATGAGGTCGGCAAGCTCATCGATGATAATGACCACATACGGCAGTTTGAGCGGGATGGGTTCCGGGTCGTTGAAATCGAACTCATCCTGTTCCTCTTCCGGAAGCTCCAACTCATCCTCCGCCTGACGCTCAATCTCGCTGGCCATGGCCTCGATGGCGGCATAATCGATGGGGGCCTCCTCTTCCACCTCGGGCTCATCCATCGGCCCGTCGTCCTCGCGGTTGTTGAAGTCCTCGAAATTACGCACGCCCACCTGGCTGAACAGGCGGTAGCGGCGTTCCATCTCGTTCACCGCCCAGCGCAGGGCGCCGATGACGCGGCCCGGCTGCGTGACCACGGGGCAGATGAGGTGCGGCAGCTTGCGGTAAGGCTGCATTTCCACCACCTTGGGGTCAACGAGGATGAGTTTGAGTTCCTCCGGGCGGAACTTATACAGCATGGAAAGAATCATACTGTTGATGCACACGGACTTACCGGAACCGGTGGTACCGGCCACCAGGGTGTGCGGCATAGCCGCCAGATCACCGATTACGGCATTGCCGTACACATCCTTACCCAATGCCACGGGGATTCGCAGCTTCGGATTATTGAAGTTATCCGACTGGAGCAGTTCGCGCAGGTACACGGGGGATTTCTGGGCGTTCTCCAGCTCAATACCCACAGTATTCTTGCCCGGTATGGGGGCGAGGATATTGACAGACTTGGCACTGGTGGCCATCATGATGTCCCGGTCCAGCGTCGAAATGCGATTCACACGCAGACCACGGGGCGGGTAGAACTCATAACGGGTGATACTGGGGCCGCGGGTAATATCCCCGGGAGCCACGGTGATTTTGAAAGTGCCCAGCGTGTCGATGATACGCTGCTGCATCTCCATCATCTCATCCTGGGCTGCATCCGTCAGCTCCTGAGATACCGGTTCATACTTCAGCAACTCGTATGGCGGCAGGGGGTAATCCTCGTACTGCACGCGGGTATCCGCCTTATCGCGCACCTGCGGACGCTGCGGGGTATTCACCTTGGGCTGAAGCGCAGGCCGCGCCGCCGGTTTGGGAGCAGTCCGGGGGGCCGGGCCTGGCTCCGGTGCGGAAGACGGGGTGCGGCTGCCCATGCGGCGTTCCACCTGCCCCTGCAGGCGGGGATTCACGGGAGCACGACGCGGCTGGGGCAGAGGTTCCGGTTCAGCATCGGCCCCGGGTGCGTTGCTCAGGGCAATCTTCTCCTCCACCGGAGCCATGAGATCCAGCAGATTGGCACGGTTGCTCGTGGGCGCATACTGACGGCCCCGCCCGGTAGGCGGGCGCTGCGTACTCACACGCTCGGCTTCCCGGCGGCGGCTCTCGGCCATCTGCTGCTCAAAAGACTGCACCGGGGGATAATCCGGTTCCTCATAAGAAAATTCAGGGCGGCGCCCCTCCTGCGGAGAACGGGAGCGACCGGGCAGCGGCGCAGGGTCATCCCCAAACAGCAATTCCCCATTATTCTTACCGGCTGCGCGGCGGGCCTCATAAGCAGCTACCTCGGCATCAGCCTCTGCTGCGGCCTGGGCTGCGGCGGCCTCCCGGGCCAGCTGTTCCTGGCGCTCGCGAAGCTTCTGCTCGCGCTCTGCGCGGCGGCGCTCGCGTTTCTCTGCCCTGCCCTGGCGCCAGCGGTACCACAAGCCGGACATGTCATACCATGCCTCCCGCCAGAACTGAATGAACGTGAAACGTGCAAAATATATCCAGGCCGTGGCATGCAGCAAAAGAAACAGCACGAGCGACCAGCGGGTGCCGATGAGCGGCTCTACCACGCAGCAGCCATCCAGATACCCCAGAAGACCACCCACCGAGTACAGCGTATGCGCACGCTGCCAGCCGCTCAGGAACCAGGGCTGCAATGCAAATATGGCAGAGGCAAAAATCACAAGGCAGAACATAGCTGCCAATTGCAGCGCATAAGGGCGACGCGGCCAGATGACCAGGCCGATAGAAAAGATGATGAGCAGGGCCCAGGCATAAAGGGAGGCCGCCCCCAGCATCCAGTTGCTCAGTCCAGCCAGATACAGGCCGGGCAACCCCAGCCAGTTCGTGCAGGGAGCCTCCTCTGCCCTGGTGCCACCGGTGGGATTCAGGAAATCCCAGCCCATTTCGCCGTGATTATAGCTCAGCAGGCTGGCCATGAACACCAGAGCCACAAAAATAAGACATGAGCCCGTCACTCGCGTGGGCCATGTCCTTTCCTGCCGGGGGGGCATCTGGGGCTCTGTCTCGTACTCCATAGGTTCGCTCGCCTATCATACGCGCAAGCGTGCGCGCCCGCAAGCGCAAAGTGCGTTCTATTCCGCAAATCCTCCGATTTTGCTCATATTCCCAATCGTTTTACAGCAGATTGAAGCACCCACAACATCGTTGCGGCTAGCCCCCCCTTCAACCCGGAAATGGGAATTTGGAGGAGAAACTTTGTCGAAGCACGGGACTTCAGTCCCGATTAAACGCACCGAGATTTCGGGACAGAAGTCCCGTGCTCCGATGGCTACAAACATCAATATAACGCGGGTTTCACTCGGCCTGCGAGGTGCATAAGCCGTTGTTTCGTGCACACTCCTGCCCGTGGGCGCAGATAATCCCGACCGCCTGCATCCAGGAATAGATGGTGACCGAGCCGACAAAACGCATGCCGCGGCGTTTCAAGTCGCGCGACAGCGCATCCGACACAGGCGAAGTCGTGCGCTGGTGCCAGGGTTCGTGAATCACCTTTCCACCGGTAAAGCCCCAGGCGTAATCAGCAAAGCTACCGAACTCCCTCTGTATTGCCAGGAACACACGGGCATTCGAGATGGCAGCCTGAATCTTGCCACGGTGCCGGATAATGCCGGGATTCAGCATCAGCCGCTTCATCTCGTCCGCGCCGAACCCGGCCACCCGCTGCGCATCAAATCCGGCAAAGGCGGCGCGGAACGCCTCCCGCTTGTTCAACACACACTCCCACGAAAGCCCCGCCACAAAGCACTCCAGCAGCAGCATCTCGAAGAGGTAGGCGTCGTCCCGCGAGGGGCGGCCCCACTCCTCATCGTGGTATTTCACATAGAGCGGGTTCCCCTCATTCACCCATTGACAGCGCTTCATCGGTCTAAAAAACCGGCGCAGGTTTTCCTGCGCCGGGATAACAAATTATCAGTTGAAAGGGGAGCCTCTTAGTGCTTCTTGCAGAAGTCCTCCAGGCGATCCAGACCTTCCTTGAGCACGTCCAGAGAAGTGCAGTAGGAAATGCGGATAGCATTGTCATTGCCGAAGGCGATACCGGGCACAGCGGCCACCTTGTAGCGGTCGAGCAGCTTCTCACAGAGGTCGAGAGACCCCATGCCGAGCTCCGTGGTATCCAGGAAGAAATAGAAGGCACCCTTGGGCTCCACCACCTTGATCTTGGGCATGGCAGCCAGGCGGCTGTACACATACTGGCGGCGGAAGTCGTATTCCTCGCGCAGGTCAGAGATGAAGCTCTGGTCACCGGTCAGGGCCTCGATAGCGCCATACTGGCAGAAGGTCGTGGCGTTGGAGGCGGTGTGGTCCTGGATGAGCTTGATATACTTGGCAATGTGAGCCGGGGCGGCGGAGTAGCCGAGGCGCCAGCCGGTCATGGCATAGCCCTTGGAGAAACCGTTGATGGTGATGGTAAGGTTGTAGATTTCCTCGCTCAGGGAAGCCATGGAAACATGCTTGGTATCACCATATACCAGGTGCTCGTAGATTTCATCGGCAATGATGAGGATATCCTCATCCACCGCAATCTGCCCCAGAGCCAGCAGCTCCTCCTTGGTGTAGACGGTGCCGGTCGGGTTGTGCGGCGTGGTCAGGATAATCATCTTGGTGCGGGGAGTCATGGCGTTCTCGAACTCCTCGGGGGTAATCTTCCAGCCGTTCTCAGCCTTGGTCTCCACAAACACCGGGGTACCGCCGCAGAGCTCCACCATGGAGGGGTAGCTCACCCAGTACGGAGAGGGGATTATCACCTCATCACCGGCGGAGATGGTGGCACGCAGAGCGGTGTACACCGCAGGCTTGGCGCCGCTGCACACGCAAATCTGGTCAATGCCGTACTCCAGACCATTGTCGCGCTTCAGCTTGTCGGAGATAGCCTGGCGAAGCTGAGGCAGACCCACGGAGGGGGTGTACTTGGTGGCACCGTTGTTGAGGGCTTCGATAGCGGCCTTCTTGATATTCTCGGGAGTATCCTTATCGGGCTCGCCGCCGGCCAGGCCGAACACCTGCTCGCCGCGGGCTTTCATCTCCTTAGCCTTGTTGGTCACAGCCAGGGTAAGGGAAGGAGACAGAGACTCAGCGCAATCTGAAATGAAATCCATCATTGTTCTATGAAGTGGTTGAAATTGGTACACAGTGCATGCGCTTCGGTACGCAGCGCACACCGCGACCTATTTTACGCACGCCCCCCTGCTTTGGCAAGGAAAATATATGGAGGTGACACACATTTGAATTACGAATTACGAATTACGAAGTACGAATTACGAAGTAGGAAGTACGAAGTAAACGTGTTGCTGTTTCTCTTGCTTTCAAAATCACCGGAATGAATGAGGATTGACACGTTTTCTGCGCGTTCGGCCTTGCATTTCAGCAAAAGGGGCGTAGAATGAGGCGCAGTCATGTTGATTATTCTGCAGAACATCAGCGCCTGGTTATCCCGCTATACTTCCCCCTTTGTCATTGCTGCGGCAGCTGCTGCATTTGTGGTTCCGGGGCTGTTCAGCTGGGTGCATGGCGATGTGCAGGCGCTGGTGCTGGGCTTCATCATGCTGACCATGGGCATGACCCTGCGCCCGGCAGATTTCCGAATTCTGGCCGCGCAGCCGCTGGATATCCTCATCGGGGCCGTGGCGCAGTTCAGCATCATGCCACTGGTGGCCTGGGCACTGGTGCAGGGCTTCGACCTGCCCCGGGGCATTGCGGCAGGGCTCATCCTGGTAGGCTGCTGCCCGGGCGGCGTCTCCAGCAACATCATGAGTTTCCTCTGCAAGGGAGATGTGCCCTACTCCGTGGGCATGACCACCGTCTCTACCCTGCTCGCCCCGCTCATGACACCTCTGCTCATGCTCTGGCTCGCCGGCGAAAGCATTGATGTAGACGCCGCGGGCATGTTCCGCAGCATTCTCTTCGTAACCATCCTGCCCGTGGCCATAGGCGCCTTCTGCAATGGGAAATGGGGCAAGCGCCCCGGCTATGCCGAAGTCTGCAAGGTGATGCCCGGGCTCTCCGTCATCGGCCTGGCATGCATCGTCGGTGGCGTGACCGCGGCCAAAGGCGGCAGCTTCTTCACCAGCGGCGCACTCATCTTCCTCACCGTATTCCTGCACAACGCGCTCGGCTATGCCCTGGGGTACAGCGTGGGCCGAGCCACCCGCATGCCCCGCCCCAAGCGGCGCACCCTCAGCATCGAAGTCGGCATGCAGAATGCCGGGCTGGCCACGGTGCTGGCCGGGCGGCACTTCCCCACCATGCCTGAGGCAGCCGTGGCCTCTGCCATCTGCTGCGTGTGGCACAGCATCTCCGGCACGCTGCTGGCGGGCATCTTCAACCTCATTGACCGCAGGCGCAAGCTCTGAAAAGCTCCACCTCCTGCGCAAACTCCTCCAACACGTCAGAGCTCACGGAAAAACTCTTCCACCGGCTGCGAAGGGCCGGGGATGGGCACATTCCCCAAATCACGGACGGTTTCCGTCTCGAAATTGAAATAATGGAGAGCCCCGGATTTCTGGCGCAGATACAGTTCGGTGGGATAATTTTTCCACGCAGCCGTGCCGCCCTGGAAACCGACGCAGCAGTACCAGGGCTCATTACCATCAGTCCCCAGCCCCTTCCAAGAGGAGGTCTTCACGTTGTAAAAGAGCTCTCCATCGATATCGCAAGTCTCCATGTACCAGCAGCGGGAATCACTGACATGCAGAATCTTTGAGCTGAACAAGCCGCTGATGGCTGCACTCAGCAACATCACCGCAATAACGCCGAAACACCCGAGGGAACAGCCGGAGCCACACCCCTTCCCCCGCGTCCTGAACATCCAGCGGCCCACCACAGCCAGCACGACCAGGAGGGCTACAAAGCTCACATAAGGCTGAATGTAGTACCACATGATTTTCTCAGGCCAGTTCCGCATCCGGCACCTTGGCACCGGTCATGCTGTCGTGCTGTTCGATGAGGTCAGATTGCATCTTGCGCCCTGCGACGTCCACCAGGCGGCAGACGGATTTCCCGAGGCACGCGGATTCATAGCGCTGAATCCAATCCTGCGCCTGCGGGGAAGAAACCGACTCCGAATCCACCGGCCGGGGATAGCCCGGCACGCCCACGCGGTATGGCTTGGGGGTGAGGCGGGCGCGCCAGCATTGCTGGCGGGTGCAGAGCGATTCATACAAGGGGTCGGCATGCAGCAGGCGGCATATCCGGTGCATCCGTTCGGAATCCGGCGCCAGTTCCCTGCCCGTCAGCATGACACGCCAGCCATTGTGCGTGCGGTACAGGCGGGCGCCCAGCGATTCATCCGCCACGCACATATCACGCAGCGTCTGGAGCAGCTTTTCCTCCGGCGTGGTCTTTCTGCCGAAGATACCTTTCAGCCTATCCCCCAGCGAGAGCGGGAAATCATCCACATCCACAAAGCAGAGGGTAGTGCTGTTGAGCACCTGCACCCCGTAGCGATTGCGAGTGATAATATTCTCCGCATCCACCTGCTCCACCACCGGCTCCAGCAGCAGGGTGGAGTATTCCTCCGACTTCAGCTCATCCAGTGCCCGCAGGCGGGCGCAGTGTTCAGCCACCGCCTCCTCGCTTACCCCGCGCCGCGCGGCAAACTCAGAGCGGATGCGGAAGCGCTCCTCCAGCCGCTCCCGCGCCTCGCTCATCGAGCAGTACGATATGCCGCGCAATTTCCACAGCGAACCATCGCTGCCCCTGCGCCTGTCTGTAACCCAGTAGGGAGGAATCTTCATAATCCGGATGATATGCCCCGGCTCACTCCAAGTCAACAAAAAAACGGGAAGTTCTCTGCATTGGCTTGACCTGCCGGCCATTTGCTGTATCCTATTGACGATGAAAGTCAGCATCCAATCGTCCGCCACAAAAAAATTCATTTCCTTGTATATTCCGCTTGAGGGCAGGATTTATTCTGAAAACGGGCAAATGATTGCCACCCTGGAGTACCGCCATAGCAGTGATTGCTTTCCGAGGCTTTCAATTCAGATGGGTGAGAATACCATCGAAATACGCTCCGATTGCCGGACAGGCAGCAAGGGTGAAATCTGCTTCAATGGCTCCCGGCGTGGTCGTTTCGACTGCACCATCAGCCACTACCCGATGTTCTTTGACAAAACGGGGCGCAGGATTCTGCATATGGAGACCGATGACTCAGACCGGCGTTTTCTCTGGGCTTTCCGCAATGGATTCAGCAAGAAAGAAGCAAATACCTACGCCGCCGCGCGTCATGCCTTGCTCGTCGGGCCCGATTATGTGCTGGCTTCCATCAACTCCGGCGTGTACAGGCCGGATTCTCTCTTGAACAACTCGCTCTACCCCCTGATGAACGAATCGGACGAGCAAATCTGGGCTTCCCAATCCACCGAGACGCAGTTACTCATTCTGACAGGGGCCTGCTGGTGGCTGTGCTACGGTCTGCATTATGCCAGCAAAGAAAGTGAGCACGCGGTCAGGAGCTGGGATGTTCAGGTAAACGTGCCCTCGACACGCTGTCTGGCGGGGCGGCTCACCCTCAATCCGGAGCACCTGCCACCTGTGAACGCCAGAACGGAATACCTTGCCACTCACCCGCTCATTGCCGGCATCTGGCTGGTATGCGGGCTGCTGCTGGGGCTGGTTATCCTGCCGCTCCGCCAGCAGGAGTTCAATGCGGACTGCCTGGCGGCCACCATCTATACCTCACTCATTCCGGCCATCTGGCTTGCGGTTCGCCACTTACTCAGCAAAAACTCTGCAAAAAAGATTAAGGCGATTGAAGAGCAGATTAACTCTGCAAATCAAGCTTGAAATACACCCAGCCGGTAGAGGGGGAGTACGCCACCTCCCCGCTCCTCTTCGTGCGCCACAGCAGCAAGCGGATTTCCTCGCTGCTCATCCAATCGCTCACGGTCTCCCCGGTGTAGGTCTCGTACCCCTGCGGGTTTGCGGGTATTCCCTTCCCGGGCAAAGCCTCGGGAGCAAGTCTGAATGCCCCTTCGATGCAGTATTCGGCATCCTGCCGTGGAATGCTCCGTGATTTCTGCACATCCTCCCCGGTGAGCTTATCAAGAACTGTCCAGGAAGCCTCTGCAACATCATCCATCTCCACACGAAACAGCTTGCAGACCGTTACCTTCTTCTCCCCCGAATCCTCCGTTACCACATAAACCACAGCAAGCACCAGAACCAGCGCTAGTATCACTTTCAGCACAACTCTCTTCGTGGCGGGCATACTCAGGAACTGTACATCACTCACAGCCTCACAGTCAAGTGCCTTTCCTGATTTCGTGCAAAAATCTGCATGGCAGCATTGCGGCTTGCACATGAGGGGGAATGGTGGTATGCTGACCGCGTTATGTGGACAGGACGTTTTTCACAGCCTACGGCAGATTTGGTATTGGAGTACGGTGAATCCGTTTCCTACGACTGGAAGCTTTATGAACACGACATTGCCGGCTCCACGGCGCATGCCCGCGCCCAGCTGAAAGCCGGCATGCTCACGCAGGATGAGTTCGATGCCATTGCCAACGGCCTGCAGGAGATTCTGGCCGACATCAAGGCCGGCAACTTCAGCTGGAGCATGAAGCTCGAGGATGTGCACATGAACATCGAAAGTGAGCTGACCCGCCGCATCGGGGCCCCCGGTGCCAAGCTGCACACCGCCCGCTCCCGCAATGACCAGGTGGCCACCGATACGCGCCTGTACTGCCGCACTCAGATTGACGAAACACTGGAGCTGCTCAAGGATATGCAGCGTGCCCTGGTGCAGAAAGCTTCCCAATATGCGGAGGTGCGCATTCCCGGTTATACGCACCTGCAGCGCGCCCAGCCGGTCACCATCGGTCACCACCTGCTGGCCTATGTGGAGATGCTGGACCGCGATGCCGCCCGCCTGGCCGATTGCCGCCGCCGCGTGAACGTGAGCCCGCTGGGCAGCGGCGCCATTGCCGGCAGCACCATCAACCTGGACCGCGCGGGTATCGCCGCCGAGCTGGGCTTTGATTCCGTGAGCGAAAACTCCATGGATGCCATCGCCGACCGCGACTACATCATGGAAACACTCTTCGACCTCTCCCTCATCGGCACCCATCTTTCCCGCCTGAGCGAAGACCTGGTGCTGTGGAGCAGCGCTGAGTTCGGCTACTGCACACTGAGCGATGCCCACACCACGGGCTCCAGCCTCATGCCGCAGAAGAAGAACCCGGACGTGTGCGAGCTGACCCGTGGCAAGAGCGGCCGGCTGTACGGCAACCTGGTGAGCGTGATGGTGGCCGTGAAGGGACTGCCCCTCACCTACAACCGCGACCTGCAGGAAGACAAGGAGCCCCTCTTCGATTCCTTCGAGACGGTAAGCCTTGCCCTGCGCGTGAATGCCGAGATGGTGGCAGCCATGCGCATCAACCCCGACCGCTGCGCCACCGCCGTGAGCGACCCCCTGCTCCTCGCTACCGACCTGGCCGATTACCTGGTGCGCCGCGGCGTGCCCTTCCGCAAGGCTCATGAGCTCGTGGGCAAGGCCGTGGCTGTCTCCGTGGGCACCGGTACCCCGCTCAATATGCTGAGCCTGGAGGAATTCAAGGAAATTTCCCCCGAATATGGCGAAGACGTGCATGACGTGTTCAACCTGGACCGCGCCTTCTCCCTGCGCACCAATCCCGGTGCCCCCAGTGCCGCTAACACCGCCCGCCGTATCGCCTACTGGCAGAACAAACTCGCCTGATGGCAGCTACCTTCATCCATTTTCAGCAGGCAGCATGCGCATGCGCGTGCTGCCTGTTTTAGCGGCCTTCCCTTTCTGTAATACAATTTTATACTTGCCTTTTCTCTGATTTGCAGGCAATATATTGCCATCTCTGCTATCTACTCCTGATGAATACCAACATTTCCAAAATCGGACTTATTCAGACCGCCCCTCTTCCCGGAGATTTTTCCAACAATCTGCGAGCCATTGTGCAAGGATACCGTGAGTGCCTTGACCACGGAGCCGAAATTGTCATCGCCCCGGCAGCCTCCCTCTGCGGGCTGGAACCGCGAGACCTGGTGACCCGCAGCTCCTTTATCAGCCAGACACGGGCTGCGCTGGAAACCCTGGCCAGTGAATTGGGTGAGGCACCGCTGCTGCTGGCAGCTTACACACTGACCATCAGCGACGATGAGCTGTATGTCGGCATAGTCGGCGAAGACGATGAGAGCGACCCGTGGATGGACAAGAACCGCACCGTGATTCTCACCCCCTACCTGCTGGAAAAGGACAGCGTCACCGAACTGGAAAACAACAGCACCGTGAGCATCCGCGGCGCGCAGTTCTACACGGACACGAGTGATGAAGAGCTGCTCCCCAACGATGCTTTTGACTTCATGGTGCGCCTGCCCGTCACCCCCTGGTACGCCGGTTCCGCCCAGGATGACGAGGAAACCCGCAAGTGGGAAGCCAGCATGGCCGGGGCACACGTCATCTGCTGCCGTGCAGTCGGTTCCGTGGGCGGCAACATTTACGGCGGCGGCTCCGCCATCTATTCCGCAGAGGGTAAGACGCAGATGCGTCTGCCGTTCTTTGAAAGCGCAGCCAGGGTCATCGATATCACCCGCGGAGCTCATGCCCTGAACCTGCCGGAGGCCGAGGAACTGCTTACCCTGGCGCTGGAGCGCGGCATACGCGACAACGTGCGCAACAACTGTTTCAGCGGAGTCTGCATCCCGCTGGATCACCCCCACTCTGCCCTGCTGGGCGTGCTCTGCGTAGAGGCCCTGGGGGCTACCAACGTCTGCGGCATTTCCTTCGATGAGGAAAATACGCTGGCGGAAAAACTCGGCATCAACTGCTACACCCCCAGGCTGGATTCCCTGACGGAGGCCGCCACGGCCCTGCTCAACGGCGAGGAATCCGCGGCACTGAAGGAGCGGCTCCGTACCGCCGTAGCTATTTCGCACGCAGAATCACGCGGCATGATGCTCTGCAGCCCCCTGGGAAGACGCGAAATCATGCTGGGCGAGTTCAACCTGTACGGCCTGAGCGGCGGGCACTTGGCCCCGCTCGGTAATTTGTACGATGTGGATATCTACCTGCTCAGTGAGCGATTCCGCGAGCAATACAGCAACTTGTTCGGCTCACTGACCGCACCGCAGACCGGCACCACCAACCGCATCATCCACGAGCTGGCCGATTTGAACACGCCCCCCTCCGCCCTGCTGCGCGAAGAAATGAGCTATCTCTTCAAAGAAAACGACGTGCGGCTGATTCAGCGCAAGCTCGTGGCCTCAGCCATCAAGCGCTCTCAGCTCCCCATCATCCTGCATATGGACCCGTCCCTGGAGCAGCTCCATTTCCCGCTCTCCCACAGGCTCAACGACTAGTATTGCGTTCGGAATATTACCAGTCGGCAAGAATTATCATTGGTAGCCAACTCAGAATTTGAATTACGAATTACGAGTTACGAATTACGAAGTAAAAAGTTCCGCGGGCATTCGCCCGCCAGTATGGAATTATTTGATGTACAATGGCGAGCCGTAAGGCTCGCGGAGCTGACAATTCGTAATTCGTAACTCGTA
>JAFSFD010000028.1 GCA_017435365.1 Akkermansia sp.
TATGTAAATACCACAGCTGCGCTGTGGTATGAAAGCGTAGCTGGCGCTACGCATGAAATACCGCCTGCGGCGGTATGAAAGCGGCACTATGTGCCGCATGGCTCTGGCGTATACGCCAGAGCTGCCAAATTCCAATTTATCGAGCAGAAGAATCCATGGGGCGCATGCGAAAAGGCGGGCGTTTGTGGGGATTTGCTTGAATCCGCCGGGTAAGCTGATATAATGCGGAGCAGCAAGTTAACCGGATAAGCACTTCATGATGAATCTTCACCCGCTTTTGTTTCTTTTTGCTGCGACATGCGGCTTGTGCGCTGCTGCAGAATCTGCCGTGGCACCGGATGCTCCCGCAGCTGCGGAGTCTGCTGTGCCCCGGCAGGCGCACCCTTTCTTCCGGGATGCACTTTACCCGGCCTGGTCGCAGATGACGATGGAACAGGCTATGGTGGATACCCGGGCCGCCATTGCCGAGGCCCGTGCCCGCCTGGAGGCCATTGCCGCCGTGACTCCGGAGACCGCCACCTTCGACAACACCTTCCTGGCCTGGTACAAGGCGGATGAGAACCTGAAACTGCTTACGAATTACCTGTACCACCTGCATACTGCCACGGGGGATTCTGCCATCCAGCATGCCATGTATGATATTCAGAATGAAATTATGGGCTACAAGGCAGAGGGGCTGCATGCGGCTCGCATTGCGCAGGTTCTGCGCGAGGCGTCCCAGGCACCGTGGGTGGCGCAGCTCAGCCCGGCCCGCCGGCGATTTGTGCAGCAGCAGATGGACCGCTTGCGCGACAGCGGGCTCTATCTGAGCCCGGAGCAGCAGGCACGCAAGGCGGCCATTGAGACGGAGTTATCGCACCTGGGTTACCGCTTCACGGTGTTTGTGAAGAGCGCGCCGCGCATGTGGCAGCTGCTCATCACCGACCCGGCGGAGCTGGAGGGCATGCCCGCCGGCTGGATGCAGCTGGCAGAGAAGGAAGGCACCGCCCTGAGCCCGGATGGCAAGCCCGCCTGGCTCATCAACCTCACCACGGTGCCGGCGGCCCCGGTGCTGCGCTATTGCAAGGTGGCTGAAACCCGCCGCAAGTGCTGGCTGGGCACCATGTCTGCCGGTACTCCGCGCTCGCTGGACACGGAGCCCATCATTGCCCGCATCCTGGAGCAGCGGCACGAGCTGGCCACCCTCATGGGCTACGCCAACTATGCGGATATGCAGGCATCCCGCCGCATGATGGGCAGCGGGGAGAAGGCACTGGCCTTTGTGGATGAGATGCTGCAGAAGAGCAAGCCCGCATGGGATGCCTACGTGGCGGCGGAGATGAAGCGGTTCTCGCAGGCCTGCGGTCAGGAGCTCACCGCCGTGAATCCCTGGGATGTGGAGTACCTGAACCGCCACCTGCCGCCGAAGCGCAGCTCGTTCAATGTGAATGCCATCACCCCCTACCTGCAGGCAGAGAAGGTCATCAGCGGCCTGCTGAATATCTGGTCCGGCCTGCTGGGGGTGCAGTTCGAGGAGCTGCCCACGGCCTTCATCAAACCGGGTGAGACCGCCCCTGCCGGTGTGGTGGAAACCTGGGCGCCCGGGGTGCGTTGCATCGCGGTGAAAGATACCGCCAGCGGGAAGCACCTGGGCTCGTTCTACATGGATCTCTACGCCCGCCCCGGCAAGCGTCCGCAGGCCTGGTGTCTGCCGCTGCGCGATGGTGAGCCCGCCGCCGATGGCAGCCTGGGCGAGCCGCACCTGGCGGCACTCATGGCGAACCTGACCCCGCCGCGCGAGGGGCGCCCCCACTTGTTCAACCACGGGGAACTCTACATGCTCTTCCATGAGTTCGGGCACATGATGCACATGATGCTCGGGCACGGCGAGCTGCGCGCCCACTGCACCGCCGAGGTGGAGCGCGATTTCATTGAGACCCCCAGCCAGATTCAGGAATGCTGGATATGGGAACCCGAGGCGTTGGCCACCTTCACCAGCCACTACATGACCGGCGAGCCCCTGCCGGCCGGGCTGGCGCAGCAGCTGGCGGCCACCCGCGGCTCCAACCCCATCGAGATGCACATGCGCATGCTCTGCACCAGCAAGCTGGACCTGGAGCTCCACATGCACTACCACGATAAATACAAAGGCCGCCCGCTGGATGAAGTCTGCCGGGAAATCCTGGCCCCCTGGCTCTTCCCCTATACCGAGCAGCCCCCCAGCGAAGTACGCACCCTCACCTACACCATGGCCGAGGGCTATGCCGCCGCGCTCTATACCTACAAATGGTCTGAAATGCTGGCGGCCGATGCCATGAGCCGCTTCAGGAAAGAGGGGGTGCTGAACCCTGCCACCGGCGCGGATTACCGCCGCTGCATCCTGGACCGCGGCAGCAGTGTGCCCGCCATGCAGCAAATCCGCGATTTCCTGGGCCGTGAGCCGCAGCCGGAGGCCCTTATCGAACGCTACAGCAAACCCTGAGGTATGTACAGGCGTTTGTTTCATCTGCTGGCGGCGGCCCTGTGCGTGGTAAGCCTGGGCTCAATCCGCCCCCGCACCCCCGCCGCAGGAGGTGCAGCATTAACAGCCCGATAGCAGAATTCACGCGTATCTCTGCAAATTGGAATTTGGCGGGGAACTCTGTCGGAGCACGGGACTTCAGTTCCGATTGGAAGCACCGTTATTTCGGGACTGAAGTCCCGTGCCCCGACAACGACAAACATCAATTTGTTGATTAGTTTTGAGTTATTAGAAGTTTAATTAATCGTTAATCACTAATAATTAATCATTTCGCTAAACTCTGGTTTATTTCAGGTTCCTGCTCAGAACACAAACTGCACCAGCAGCATGTAGCACACGGTGCCGCTGATGACGCTGAGCAGCGTGTTCCTCTTCCACACATGGAGGGCACCCGTGAGCAGGCTGGCCATGAGGGCGGGCAGGTAGCCGGCGGTGGTGGAGAAGTGCACATCCTTCAGGCAATAGACCACCAGCATGGCAATTACCGCGCTGGGCAGCAGGCGCCCCAGCTTTTCCACGATGGGCGGGGTGGAAGCCTTGCCCTTGAAGATGAGGAAGGGAAGGAAGCGCAGCAGGGCCGTGATGAGCGCCATTACTGCAATGGCGTAGAAGGTGTGGGCGTTAACCATGGCTCACCTCCTCTTTGTGGATGCAGAGCAGTAGCAGAATGGCGACCATGGCGGGAATCATGAAGTTTTCCCTGCCGCACAGCACCAGGCTCGCCGCAGTGACTGCCGCGCCCATGATGGCCGGGTAGTGTTTTCCTGCGCTGCGCCACTGCTCGATGAAGATGGTGATGAACAGCGCCGTGAGCACGAAATCGATGCCCTGGCTGTTGAAGCTCACCAGGGAGCCGGTCACCGCCCCCAGCGTGCAGCCGGTAATCCAGTAGCAGTGGTTGAAGAAGCAGATGCAGAAGTAGTAGTGCTTCCGCTCCGTGAGCGGGATGTGCGGGGTCTCCTGGCAGAGCAGGGAATAGGTCTCATCCGTGAGCGCAAAAATCAGGTAGGGAGTGCGCTTGCCGGTGCCCTTGAACTTATCGAGCATCGAAATGCCGTAGAACAGGTGGCGCGCATTCACCAGGAAGGTGGTGAGCCCCACCGTGAGCAGGGAAGCCCCGCTGCTCAGCAGCCCCACGGCCACATACTGCATGGCCCCGGCGTACATGGTGATGCTCATCACAGGCGCCAGCCACACCGGAAACCCGCTCGCCTTCAGCATGATGCCGAAGCCGAAACCCAGCGCCAGATACCCCGTCATCACGGGAATGGTGGCTACAAAGGCTTGTCTGGTGGTGGTGGTCATGGTGCGGCCTGTGGCCGCCCAGTGTACGCCATTTGCCGCGTTTTGCAAGCCTTTTTGCCCCGCAAGTGGGGGAATTGGGCAATAAACTTTGAGGCAGGTGAGCGCCCGGGCTTTACCCCTGCGGGTCAAAATAGTATCCGCAGCCGCGCTCGGTGGCGATGCAGGAGGCGTGGGCGCCCAGTTTGTGGCGCAGGCGCTTGATGTGCGTATCCAGGGCGCGGGTCTGGGTGGTATCGGCATGGCCCAGGATGATATGCTGGAGCTCGTAGCGGTCCTGCACCTTGCCGGGGCGTTCCATGAGGTAGGCCAGGAGCTTGAATTCGGCGGTGGTGAGCTCGAGCGGCTCGCCCTCCAGCGTGGCATGCATGGAGACTTTGTCCAGCACGAGCGGGCCTTGCTGAATCAGCACGCGGGTGGCGCCGCTGTTGGTGCGTTTCAGGATATTGCGGACGCGCAGCACCAGTTCCTTGCTGCTGAAGGGCTTGGTGATGTAGTCATCTGCCCCCAGGCGCAGGCCTTCCAGGCGGTCATCGAGCTCGGCACGGGCGGTGAGAAACAGGGTGGGGATTTCCTGCGTGGCTTTGTTTTCCTTCATGTTGCGGAAAATCTCCAGCCCATCCATGCCGGGCAGCATCATGTCCAGAATCACGCAGTCCGGCAGCTCGCGGCGTATGCTTTCCCAGCCTTCGGTACCGTGGTGCACGAGTTTGCATTGCCAGCCCTGCCGTTCGAGGTTGAACGCCACCAGGGCGGCGATGTCTTCATCATCTTCAACGATTGTGATATGCGTAGGCATCTGTGCCTGTTATTTAAGCATTATTCCGAGAAACCTGCAAGCTGGGAATTGTGACAGAAATGCCACAATTCGTGTGGCTTTTGACTCACCATGAACAACTTGAAAAAAGTGCAAAAACAGGTTTTACTGAAGGCGTCGACCGAAAGAGGCGACACAAGAACGAAAAAAAGACGATATGAAAAAGAACACAATGATGGCACTGGCCCTTGTAATGGGCGCCGCCCCTCTCTCCCAGGCAGCAGATTTCAATCTGGCCGCCCACGCCAAGGATGCGTTCAAGCTCTTTGATGCGAAGCGCGACAACGCTGAGAACCCCTATCTGCAGGAGCTCAGCCTGAAGCTGCGCGGCCAGTACCAGTGGGGCTATGTGGACCCCGCCGGTGGTGATTTCCGGGTGAAGGGCGACCGCAAGGACAACAACGAGTGGCGCCGCTTCCGCCTGGGTGCCCAGGCCAAGGTGCTCAACCGTTTCACCGTGAAGGGTGTCTGGAACATCGGCGGGCTGGATACCCGCAACAAGTACTCCGATGGCAGCTGGGGACGCTCCCGCTCCGAGGGTACCCTGGATGAGCTGACCATTTCCACGAAGCTGGAGCCCGTGACGCTGACCCTGGGTAAGCACAAGCCGGCCTACATGGCGGAGTACCGCACCTCCAGCGGCAAGCTGCTTACCCTGGAGCGCGCTGCCCTGGTGAACCAGCTGAAGGCCGAGAAGCTCTACGGCATATCCGTGGCGAATGCGGATAAGAAAGCCGACTGGGGCTGGAATGCCGGGCTGTGGGTGAACGGCCAGCGGGATAATACCTGGCTGGAGCCCTCCTTCAACAGCGCTGATAATGTGACCCTGGGTATGAGCATCTCCCGCGCCACGGGAAGCAATGGCCGGGTCACCCTGGACTATATGCACAGCTTCCGCAACGAAGATCGCGCGCAGAGCGGCACGGAATATGCCGGCCCCGGCGCGGTGGATGTGGTGGCCCTGAGCTGGGAGGGCAAGCAGGGCAACCTGAGCCTGCTCACCGAGGCACTGGCCGGGTTCAATGTGTACGGTGGTGCGCAGGGGGCTCAGAACGTGTTCGGCCTGACCATCATGCCCAGCTACCGCTTCACCCCGCACTGGGAGGGTGTGCTGCGCTACCAGCTGGCCAGCGGCAGCAACGCCGTGAAGGCCGACAGCCGCTACTACAGCACGAACTCGACCTACTCCGGCACGAGTGACCTGCTGCAAGGTGTGTACCTGGGTGCCAACTACTACGTGTGCCCGGAAAACCCGCACATGCTCAAGCTCATGCTCGGCGCTGAGTACCTCAATTCCGAGGGTCGCGATGCCAAGGGCAACAAGGGCTTCACCGGCTGGCAGTTATCCTCTGCCGTGCGCTTCGACTTCTGATTATCAACAACTAACCCATATATAGAAAGATACGATTATGTTTAAGAATCTGTTTATCGCTGCTGTGGGCCTGTGCACGCTGGTGCAGGCGGAAACCACCCTCACCGGTGCCGGTGCTTCTTTCCCCGCCCCGGTTTACCAGAAATGGACCTATTCCTACTCTCAGGAGAACCCCGGCACCCAGGTGACCTACCAGAGCATGGGCTCCGGCGCCGGAATCAACCAGATCAAGGCCGGCACGGTGGATTTTGCCGGTTCGGACAGCCCGCTCACCCTGGAGCAGCAGAAGGAAGCCGGCCTGGTGCAGGTGCCCATGCTCACGGGCGGTGTGGTAGTTATCGTGAACCTGCCCGGCGTGAAGGATGGCCAGCTGAAGCTCAGCAAGGACGTGCTCTCCCGCATCTACCTGGGCGAAATCACCACCTGGAATGACCCCGCCATCAAGGCCATCAACCCCGGGCTACGTCTGCCGAAGATGAAGATTACCGTGGTGCGCCGTGCGGATTCCAGCGGCACCTCCTTCATCTTCACCAACTACCTCTCCAAAATCTCTGCCGATTGGAAAAAGAAGGTGGGGCAGGGCTCCTCGGTGAAGTGGCCGGTAGGCATCGGCGGGCAGAAGAACCCCGGCGTGTGTAACAATGTGGCCCGTATCCGCGGCGCCATCGGTTACACCGAGTATACCTACGCTGTGGAGGCCCGCCTGGCCTGCGCCCAGCTGGAAAATGCGGATGGCAAGTTCATTGCCCCCACCCAGGCCAGCTTCTCGGCCTCTGCCGCCTCGGCAGACTGGAAGAATGCCCCCGGCTTCTACATGGAGCTCACCAATGTGCCCGGCGCGAAGAGCTGGCCCATCACCGGCGTGACCTACGTCATTACTCGCCAGGATGCCCCGGCGGAGAAGAAAGCCGCCCTGCGCGACTACTTCATCTGGTGCTACACCAAGGGTGCTGCCACCGCCACGAAGCTCAACTATGTGGCCCTTCCGCAGGATGTGGTGAAGCTGGTTGAGCCCTCCCTTTAAACTACCCGACGTTCATACATAAAGAGTCCATCCCCCGCTGTGCACCGCGCAGCGGGGGCATGCCGTGCGGTTATGGTGATGGATAATGATTATGTATGTGCTTGTGCAGCAAGTGTTTCTTGTAAAAAATGGGGAAGTGTGGTAGAAGCTCTGCCGGAACAAACCATGCAAGAAATGATGAGTAGTTTACTGGAGCATCCGTTGTTTGTCTTATTTGGTATTCTGGCTGTGGGGCTGCTTCTGGGGCAGATTTCGGTGCGGGGAATTTCGCTGGGCAGTTCGGGTGTGCTGTTTGCGGCCTTGGCGGCGGGGCATTTCGGGCTGCAGGTGCCGGAGGGGATTACCGGCATTGGCACGGCGCTGTTCGTGTACTGCGTGGGGCTCGGGGTGGGCAACCGCTTTTTCGGGTCGTTGAAGAGCCAGGGGAGCCGTCTGCTGTTGCTTTCGGTGCTGGTGGTGGGGAGCGCCGGGGGGCTCGCGTTGCTGCTGGGCCGGGTGCTGGGGCTTTCCGCTGGGGTGACCGCCGGGCTGTTTGCCGGCGCCTGCACCAGCACTCCGGGTCTGGCAGCTGCTCTTGAAGCCATGGCGGCGCTGGGGCTGCCGCCCGGTGCCATCAATATCGGTTATGGCGTGGCGTATCCCTTCGGGGTGGTGGGCGTGGTGCTGTTTGTGCAGCTGCTGCCGCGGCTGCTCAAGCAAAGTCTGGATTCTGCGGATTCGCCCAACCAGGACCCGGAGCGCATTGTGACCCGCGTGGTGCGCATTGAAAATGCGGGGCTGGAGGGGCGGCGCATTCTCAGCTGTATGGAGGAAGGCCTGTTGCAATGCCGCGTGACCCGCATTCTGAAAAATGATATTCTGGTCCCCTTGTCGGCGGATGATGTCTTTGCTGACGGTATGCGGGTTTTTGTGGTGGGTACACTGCGCAAGGTGCAGCGCGATGTGGCCCTGCTGGGCTGTATTGAGACCGATGTGCCGGCGAATCACCGCCTGATGGGTGAAATGGCCGAGGTTATCATGCTGGAACCCGCCTTCAGCAATAAAACCCTGCGTGAACTCGATACACTGGGGAACTACGGTATCGTCATTTCCCGCATTACCCGTCTGGGCAATACCTTTGTGCCGCATGGCGATTCTGAAATCTTCCGCAATGATGTGCTCACCATCGTGGGCCAGCCGGAGGATATCGCTGCGTTCCGCAAGCACTGTCGCCACCGCAGTTCGGTCATCAACAGCACTGATATTTTCTCCCTGGCGGCAGGGGTGGCATTGGGTATCGCTATCGGCTGCATTAATCTGGGCGGCGGTTTCTGCCTGGGTACGGCCGGTGGTCCGCTGCTGGTGGCCCTGGTGCTGGGGCATTTCGGGCATATAGGACCGGTGGTGGGTTATATGCCCCGAAACACCCGCGTTACGCTCATGGAACTGGCGCTCATGTTGTTTCTGGCCGGGGCCGGGGTGAGCGGCGGCGCTACCTTGCTGGCCACCTTGCAGGCGCAGGGCCTCGGCATGTTCCTGGCAGGCGTGCTCATCACCCTGCTGCCCATGCTGCTGGGCTATGTGGCCGCTCGGCGTTTCCTGGGAATGAATCTGGCGGAAAGCCTGGGCGGTATCTGCGGCGCCATGACTTCCACCCCCGCCCTGGGTGCCATTTCCGCTCGCACGGAGAAACAGGCACCCGTCATCGCCTATGCCACGGCTTACCCGGTGGCGCTCATCCTGATGACCCTGCTGGCCAAGTTGCTGATAATGCTCTGTGTTTAATATTTTTGCGTCACTCGCAGATTGATTTGTTTTTTAGTTTATTCTTGACAATGCGGGGGTGATGGGTAGAATGGGGGTGTAAGGTGTGAGCCTTGCCCGGGAGGGGTCCCGGTTTAAACATAGAATTTCTGGCTGTCGGGTGCGCAAGTGCCCGGCAGCCTGAAGTTTTTATGGGGGTGGATGAATATTCTTGCAGGTTAAGGGGGCGTGTGTTATGCTGCGTACGCCGCCACTGGCGGCATGGTGCAGCCGGTGCGCGGTTTTTACTATGTTTAGAAAATACCCCGAACCGAAAGTAGTTGTGACAGTCCTGGCGATTGTCTGGTATGTGCTGGATATTGTGCTGAAGACGGTACAGCTGCTGAGGTAAAGCACCAGAGACAAGGCCCTGCCCGGGAGACCGGGCGGGGCTGAGTTTTTTCGTGATCCCGATTTCAATCTGTCCATAGCTTCAGGTTATGGTAAAGGGTGTCGATATTGTATTTGATTATCGCTGTGGGAAGTAGTAGAATACCCGCCGAAAGGAGCACAAATCGTATGAACGGGTGCATGAATACGCTGACACTGCAGAAGATGCGTTATCTGGTAACCATAGCAGAGCAGGGGTCGTTCACGCGGGCTGCGGGGGTGTTGTTTGTTTCGCAGCCCAGTCTTACCAAATCTATCCGCGAAATTGAGGAGGAATTGGGATTCCCGGTCTTTGAACGCACCCGCAAGGGCGTGCGCGTGACGCGCCAGGGTGAGGAGTTTCTGGCCTATGTGCGGCAGATACTGGACCAGGCCGACCTGCTGCAGGAGAAATACATGAACCAGGGCCCCCGCAAGAAGCAGTATTGCATTTCGGCTCACCACTATTCCTTTGCGGTGCGGGCCTTTATTGAGCTGGTGCGGAGCCACCAGGACGATGAGTTTGATTTTTTCTTCCGCGAAACGCAGACCAGTGAGATTGTGGATGACGTGGCCGGTATGCGCAGTGCGCTGGGGGTCATGTGCCTGAATAATTTCAATGAGCCGGTGCTTCGCCGCATTTTCAAGGAACGGGATCTGCTGTTTGAAGAGATAGCGCAAGTGCAGCCGCACGTGCTGGTGAGTGTGCATCATCCCCTGGCCGGGCGCCGTTCGCTTAATCTGGAGGAGCTGGCGGAATATCCGCATGTCTCCTTTGAACAGGGGGAGCACAATTCCTTTTACTATGCGGAGGAGCTGTTCAATCCATCCGGCCACCCCCGTAGCATCCGAGTGCGCGACCGCGCCACGCTTTTCGACCTCCTGCTGGGGGTGGATGCCTATACCATCAGCAATGGTGCCCTGCATCCGGCGCTTACCGGTACCCGGATCACCTCCATTCCTCTGGCCGGGCTGGATGGCGTGCGTATTGTCATCATTCACCACCGCAACCGCCTGCTCGGCAAGCTCAGCCGCTTCTATATCGAACAACTGAAAAAGAGCCTGCTGGTATAACATGAGGCCATGATATGTAATGGCTTTTGTGTATTTGTCATCGGGTGGTCATTGGGTTATAATCAAGGCGTTGCGGGAAGAGATGCTTCCCGCGGCATATAACCACCAAAACGATGAAAATACATTTCTTTCCGACTGTCGGTCTGTTGTTTCTTTCTGCTGCCATTCTCTGCCCGCTGGCTATCTGTATTCCACACGAAGCCTGGTGGCCGATTGGCCTGATACTGGGGGTATTTGCGCTTCTGAGCCTGGCGCCGGCCTGCCGCAGAAGCTGGGAGCGACGGGATGAACTGCACCGCTGCCTGCTGCACCCTGCTCAGCAGCCTTTCGGCACCGGTCCCGGCGAGTTGTGCCGGTATTGGAAGACGCTGCCGGGCGACTGCATGCTGGGTGGCGAATTCCGGTGGAGCGATGCTCAGCGGCATGAGTTCTGCGCCCGGCTGGGGGTTGATTCCTGGCTGGGGTTGTTTTCTCTTCCCGGGCACCAGGCGCGTCTGGAGGAGCTGGAGCTCTGGGTCTTGTCTCTGCGGGAGAAATGTCCGCTGCCTTCGGAGTGGCAGGGCCGCTCTGCCAGCGGTATCGTCTTTTGGAGCGAGGGCTCGCTGCACATCTACCCCGCTTGCCTGGCTTCTGAGTTTAACCGGCATTTTTCGCATCTGCTCACCCCGGATTCCTCTAATTGTCAATAGTCAATCGTCAATTGTCAATTCAGACAGGCTTGTGGCGGGTGATGCAGCCGGTACGGAGGTAGATGAGCTGGCGGCAGATATCGGTGGCGAGGTCGGCGATGCGCTCCAGGTCGCGGGCGAGGCCGATGCAGGAGACGTAGTATTCCACAGCAGCGGGGCAGTGGAGGATGGCGGCGCGGGCGTGGTAGTGGTGATACTGTACACACCATCCTCCGGAGAATCCGCACCGAAAGAAGTTTCGGTAATGGGGGAGTTCTCCGGCGAGGGCAGTTCTGCCAGGGCAAGCGTCTGCTTCACCACATTACCCATGGCATCGTATTCATAGTGGGTGGGGGCTGTGACTTCGGTACCGAGTCCGGTATCGCTGAAGGATTTTACGAGCAGCCCGCGGGTGTTGTATTCGCTGCGGGTGCAGATAAACCGCCGAGGGTATTCGGCTGAGCCTGCACCACGTTCTGGCCGAAGCCGTTGGTGGTGGTCTGGGTAATGATGGTGCCATCCGTCTGTTTTATGGTGGTGACCAGGTTGTTGCCGTTGCGGGTGTAGCTGTACTGCTCTTCGCGCCGGGTACCCTTGTTTCGCACGAGCTCTACGCTACTAAATCGCGCCAAAAATGGATTGACATCAGGGAATACCGCATGATATAAGAAACCTACACGGCAGATGCACACAAAAGAGGTGGCTTAAATTCGCTACCTAAGTGTCGAAAGAAGGGTGCCATTTTAGTCAAAAGTTACAAAATGGAGCTCACATAAGTCCCCAACAGTTCTCGTCAAAGAGACCACGACTGTCCTTGCACTATGTTTTCTTGCAAAATTCATATATTCCACTTACTGCTAATGCTGAACATGCTAGTCTGCGCCAGTGTCGCGCAAGCTTCGTGTATTAATGGAAAAGCTTCATTGATGATACATTGCAAAGAACTCGCGAAAATCAGGACAAAATTACTCAATTCCTTTCATCAGAAAGGTTGCAAAGAAAAGATAAACTCTCGCGAGTTCAATGAAATCGAACATGCAATACGTCATTATATTCGTTCGACTCCTTTCCACTCGTTAGCTGATTCAATTTATGCCATCAGCAAGCAGTATCAAGTGTCGAAGATAGATGATGTCCTTTTGTCTATAATTTTAGCGAATATAACAAGTAAGGATGAAATGCTGATTTTGTTAAGTAATATGGAACATATTCCAACTAAAATCATATATACTCCTACTTCCGTTTATTTGCATCATCTCGGAATCACTCAGTCTGAACTAGAGGGCATACTGGACAAACCGAATTTACCACCATCAACAGTTTCCTCGATTGCCATCCTTATTTACGAATTCAAGCATGGGGTATTTCTAATTAGTCAACCAGTGAGTGGAAAACTTTCTATCCATGAGGCCAGTCTTTTAATTTTCTCAAAATAATACGTTATATAGAAGGATTTCTTATTGTAACGGATTAACTCTACGAGACACTAGTTCTAACTAAGAAATCAACTATGCATATGATCCTAACAAAATTTTTCAGGATTCTCAATGTAATTAGAATCGGGGTAATTCGTATTAGCCTGCTGTTTGGTGTTTTTCTTTTGTTGCTGCAATGTGACTACCTGGAGGAGAAACGCTTACAAGAATACGCAGAATGCAGAGCAGCATTGGAGAGCGATGCATCTGTTCTAAACTTATCCAACGATGAAAAACTGTGGTTTTACGCAGCCATTTTAGACTCTGTTGGCGTTGCGGAAATGTTGCCATTGTCGAGTAATCCGGGCATGGAGTTTTATATCTACCCTGAGACTCATTCTCCCCTGACCATATCGTTGGAAATGTATAGACCGAATGATGTGGCGAAGATGCTGGTAGAACACGGAGTTCCTTTAACCAGCGGAACAGGTAGGCAGAAAATTTCAGCTCTTCATCGAGCCTCTCGTCTGGGTAAAACGGAGGTGGTGGAATTACTGTTGCGTAAGGGTGTTCAGGTAAACTCTTTCAGCTACAGCGAGAGTATTCGGGCTATGGATGATGATGCCTATACTCCCTTAATGCTGGCTTGCGATTCATACGCTACCATACGTCAGCACAAAGAAATATTGGAATCTCCTTGGGCATTGGAAACGATGTTGCTGCAGCATGGTGCAGATATAAACGCCCGCACTCCTGAGCACCAGCGTACTGCATTGCATCATGCTATTTTCAACTCCAATGCAGATCCGCTTTTTATCAAATTTTTATGCGAATCTGGCGCAGATGTTAATGCCCAGGATAAATGGGGCATGACCCCATACATGTATTGCTGTTTACATGGTAAAACCATTCTTGCTGCTGTTCTTCAGGGGTATGGGGTTAATCTCAGTCTCAGGAATGTGTATGGCTATACTGCCGATGAAATCAGCTGTATGCATAGAGGCTCTGATTTCCCAGAGGGGGCATCTGCCGCATTTCAATCCTTTGTTAAGCTGAGGAGACTTTGTTCCCAGACTGAGGGATTTGATACTTCTGCCGCCAATCAAATTCTCCCTCACTTGCCGGATATTAACACTCCGGATGCGACGGGGCGAACGCTCTTAAGCATAGCTGTAGGCCAACGCAATGTAGAAGCTGTCCGTTGGTTATTAAGCAAGGGCGCGAATCCGAATGCTTCCTCGGGTGGGTTTTACACTAAGGCAAAATCGATTATGGAACTAGCTTGCAATTGTGACGATGCTGCTAAACGCTTTTCCATGGTTCAACTCTTAGTGGATGCCGGGGCAGATGTAAAAAACGCGCTTAAAGCCGGTAACAACTGGTTGAGTACACCTGAAGAGTTTCTTTATCTTGTGGCGGCGGCAAGGAATATGAGTACCGATGATTGGTACCTTTGTTTGCGCCATGCGATGATAAAATTACAGGTGGATGATTTTGAAAAAGTATTGGATTATGTCGTCACAAATAACGATATTGACATCAATTCACCTGATTCCGAAGGATATACTCTTTTGCTGCGATATTGTGAGGGGGTATGGTATTCTTCTGCCTGCTCGGAGAAATACATTAAGCTACTGCTTCAGCATGGAGCAAAAGCTGAAGCTACACTGCCTGATGGACGAAACGCCATCATGCTGCTGTGTTCCCGATGGTCGGTTCCCGTAGAAGCTATCACCCTGATTGCATCAGCAGGTTGCCCTGTTGATGCTGTTGATTCCGCTGGTAATAGCGCAACTGCATATCTGTTTAATAATACCAAGGTACCATATGAAGTTCCCGATGTTTGCAAAGCATTGGAAAATATGGGAGCCTTCAGAGAACAGGTCAATAACAATGGAGAATTGACGTCAGCCATGCTGAGAAAATGGGGTGTTCTCGGGCTAATAGAAGAAGCCCGTAGAGGCATTCCTTCAGATATGCCGGAAAGAATAAAAGACTTTATGCAGTTATATAAAGAAATTGCTGAACTCTTAGAGTAACTATTTCTTGAATGCGTAGAGCGCGAGGAGCAAAATTTGTCGGAATGGTAGAAAGAACCTACACGATTGACTATTGATAATCAAAGGCTACAAGCACATTCGACTCCCTTTGATATAAATATAAGCCAAAGTGGGTCACGAAGTGCGGAGTGCTCAGGAGTGCCTGATGTTGTAGAAAAGGGGTAGGGCGGGGCTGAAAGCTGCCGGAATTCGGTGGCAAGGCTTGCAGAGGAGTGCGCGTTAAGTGGCGTAAATTGAGCGGTTTAGAAATAAAAATCGCGGGCGTTATCTCTTGTCGAAATAACGCCCGCGAAGGGTGGGCGATGGGAGTCGAAAGAAATTATATATGTAAGATATTTACAGACAAGGATTTAATATAAAAGGCGATTTATCTCATCTAAAATACTTTGATTATGATATGCCTTTCTTGGGGGCGAAAGTAGTTTTAGAAGCCCCTAATCGTCAATTCAATCAGACTTGTGGCGGGTGATGCAGCCGGTGCGGAGGTAGATGAGCTGGCGGCAGATATCGGTGGCGAGGTCGGCGATGCGCTCCAGGTCGCGGGCGAGGCCGATGCAGGAGACGTAGTATTCCACGGCGGCGGGGCAGTGGAGGATGGCGGCGCGGGCGTGGGTGCGGTGCTCGCCGCGCATGGCATCGACCGCGTCATCGCGGTCGATGACCTTGTGAGCCAGGAGGAGGTCATCATGCCGGATAGCCAGCAGGGTATCGCGCAGCATGCCCAGGGTGAGCAGCTCCATGGGCTCAAAGTCAAACATTTCCTGCCCGGGCAGAGTGGGCAGCCCGGCCACCAGAATGGCGCGCTCGGCAATGTGGCAGCCGAAGTCGGCCATGCGCTCCATGGCGGTGTTGATTTTGATGCAGGAGATGACGGTGCGCAGATCACCCGCTACGGGCTGGTAGAGGGCCAGGAGTTTCAGGCATTCCTCCTCGATGCGGATTTCCTCGCGGTCGATGATTTCATCGTGTGCCATGACGCGGCGAGCCAGCTCGGTATCGCCGGAGCTGAAGGCGTGGATGGCGTTGTGGATGGCGCGTTCGGCCAGTTCGCCCTGGGCGGAAATCTGGGAGCGCAGGGAATCGAGTTCGTTGATGAAGTGCTGTTTCATGATGGGGGGAGTTTAAGGGGTTAACCGAAGCGGCCGGTGATGTAGTCCTCGGTCTGCTTGTGGGTGGGATTGGTGAAGATGCGGGAGGTTTCGCCTTCCTCGACGATGCGGCCTTTGTAGAAGAAGGCGGTGCGGTCGGAGATGCGGGCGGCCTGCTGCATGTTGTGGGTGACGATGACGATGGTGTATTGCTTTTTGAGCTCCAGCACCAGCTCCTCGATGCGCAGGGTAGCCACGGGGTCGATGGCGCTGGTGGGTTCATCCATGAGCAGCACCTCCGGCTCCGCCGCCAGGGCGCGGGCTATGCAGAGCCGCTGCTGCTGGCCGCCGGAAAGCGCCATGCCGCTGGAGTGCAGCTTGTCTTTTACCTCGTCCCAGAGTGAGGCACCGCGCAAAGCCTGCTCCACGCGGTCGGCCATTTCGCTGCGGCTGAGCTTGTAGTGCAGGCGCAGCGGGTAGGCCACGTTATCCGCGATGCTCATGGGGAAGGGGGTGGGTTTCTGGAAAATCATGCCCACGCGGTGCCGCAGTTGCAGCAGGTCAACCCCGGGGGCCAGGATGTTCTGACCATCCAGCAGGAGTTCGCCAGTGGCTTTCTGGTTGCGGTAAAGCTCGAAGATGCGGTTGTAGATGCGCAGGTGGGTGGATTTGCCGCAGCCGCTGGGGCCGATGACGGCGGTGATGCGGTTGGCGTGGATATCCAGGTTGTTCTCAAAGAGGGCCTGGTGGTTCCCGTAATAGAAGTTCAGATTGCGGGCGGATATCTTAATGTTTGTTTTCATGGAAAATACAGCGGGTTGCTATGTTGATGATGAGGATGAAGGCGGCCATGACCAGGGCGGCACCCCAGCCCATGGCGTGCATGCTTTCAAAGGGGGAATTGGTGGTGTATTCGGTGATGAGCACCGGCGCACTGGCGGTGGGGCCGGTGAAGAAATCCTCCGGCCAGGTATCAGCAAAGAGGGCGGTGAAGAGCAGCGGG
The DNA here is from genome assembly GCA_017435365.1 of Akkermansia sp. GTDB lineage: Bacteria > Verrucomicrobiota > Verrucomicrobiia > Verrucomicrobiales > Akkermansiaceae > Akkermansia. The sequence continues at coordinate 16,475 of JAFSFD010000028.1, forward strand.
GCAGTCTCGCCACTCACGCGCGCCAGCGAGAGCAGTATGCCCGTGGCCAGACCGTTGCGTGCGCTGCGTGCCACGATGCAGAGCGTGGCACGCATGCGGCTCATGCCCAGCGCCAGGGCCGATTCGCGCAGCGTATCGGGCACCATGAGCAGCATGTCCTCCGTGGTGCGCAGGACGACCGGGAACATGATGATGGCCAGGGCCACCGTGCCGGCCAGGCCGGAGAAATTGCCGGTGGGCACCACCAGCAGGGCATACACGAACAGACCCACCAGGATGGAGGGCAGCCCCATCATCACATTGGCGCAGAAGCGCAGCGCATCGGCCACTTTGCTGCCTTTGCCGAATTCGGCCAGGTAGATGCCGCCGGCCAGCGCGGGCGGCACAGCCAGCACCGTGGCCCCCAGGGTCATGAGCAGCGTGCCCAGCAGGGCATTGGCCACGCCGCCGCCGGGTTCACCGTATGGCTTGGAGACGGCGGTGAGAAACTCCCAGTTCAGTGCGCTCCATCCGTGGCTGAACACGGTGGCAAGAATCCAGCCCATACCGCCCAGTGCCAGGGCGATGGAGAGGACGGCAGCCAGATTCAGCAGCTGGTTGCCTGCTTTGCGGAATATTGCAGAACGTTTTTTCATGATGGTATGGTGGTATCAGTGGTTTTCACCCCGGCGGGCAGCGGTGCGCCCCAGATAGTAGCGCGTGAGCAGCTGGATGCTGAAACTCATGAGCAGCAGCACCAGCCCCAGCGCAAACAGAGCGCTCTGCTGCAGCCCGGTGGCCTCTGCAAAGTTATTGGCCAGGGTGGCGGCTATGGTGGTGCCGCAGGAGTAGAGCCCCGTGGGGGATTCCATGAGGTTGCCGATGACGAAGAGCACCGCCATGGTCTCGCCCAGCGCTCGCCCCAGGCCGATGAAGATGCCGCCGATGATGCCGCGGATGCCGTAGCGCGCCACCACATCGCGGGTCACTTCCAGCCGGGTGCAGCCCAGCCCGTAGGCTGATTCGCGGAGCATGGGCGGGGTCATGCGCAGCACATCGCGCATGACGGCGCTGATATAGGGCAGCACCATGAGCGCCAGAATCACCCCGGCGGTGAGGAACCCGAAGCCGCTGCCGTAGCCCTCCTCGCCCAGCAGCCAGGCGCCGCCCGGCAGATGAATCAGCCCCAGCGTTTCTGCCAGGAAGGGCTGCACCTGCTCCTGCATGAGCGGCACCAGCACAAAGAGCCCCCACATGCCGTAGATGACGGAGGGAATGGCGGCCAGCAGGTCGATGCAGTGGCTCAGCGGGCGGCTCAGCCAGTCCGGCACTTCGGTGATGAAGAGCGCCACGGCCAGTGCCAGCGGTATGGCCAGCACCAGGGATATGGTCGTGGTGAGCAGTGTGCCCAGGATATGCGGCAGGGCGCCGTAGGAATCCGTGGCAGGATCCCAGTCGCTCCCCCACAGGAAGGAAAGCCCGAAATGCTGCCAGGCCGGTGCGGAGTGCAGCCCCAGCTGCGCCAGAATCCCCGCCAGCAGTAGCAGGGCCAGCGCAGCCCCGCCCAGGCAGGTGTATCGGAACATGGTGTCGGTTCGTTGCATGGTGGTTGTTCTGTTTGCCTTCCGGTATACCACCACCCGCCCGCGCTTTCAAGCTGCGTTGCGTGATTCAAAGGCCACACTCTCTGTGGCAAAAAAGACACATTTTGCAGGCTTTGTTGTTTTCGGAGCACGGGACTTCAGTCCCGATTGGAAGCACCGTTATTTCGGGACTGAAGTCCCGTGCCCCGACAACGCCAAATTCCAATTTGACGTTCTGTCAAAGCAATAAATAGACATCAAAGTATACTTTAATGTGGGGGAGCTGTTGCATCAGCCCCAGGAGAGGAGCTCTGCCAGTTCATCGCAGCCGTAGAATGGCTCAGGCAGCTTGCGCAGTTCCTCTGCCCGCTTTTCAATTTCAGGGGAGATTTCATTGAGCTTCTGCAGCTCCGGGAATTCCGCTCCTTCCTCGAGAAGGGGGGCGAGGCGGGTGAATAAACAGCTGCGGCTCTTGCCGATTTTCAACAGTTTCTCTGCAGCAGACTGGGCCGAGGGCGCATCGTTCACTGTGCGCAGGGTGTCCAGCGTTGAGGTGTCGAGTTGAACGAGCTCTGCGAGCAGTTTCTGCAAACGCGGGGTATCATTCTTCAGCACCTCACGGTAGAGCGCATGGAGCACGGGCAGAGCCTGCATCATGGGCTCCACGGTATTGTCCTCCACCGGGGCATCCAGAGCGCGTATGATAAGCGGGCGGGCAGCAGGCAGCATGGCCATGGTGCGCCCGGCCATTTGTTTTTCCTGCTCCTCATTCTGGGGGTGGGCCGGAATCCAGCGCAGCGCCAGTGTGGCACAGGCGGCGTACTGAGTCTGCATATCGGCCGCCTCGGCGGCCTGGCGCAGAAAGGTTTCCGTGTCCCGCATCAGTGTTTCCCGGGTATCCGGTTCCACGGCCGGTGCAGTGGCCCGCCATCCGTTTTCCGGTTTGGTGAAGTGGGAGTATGATTCATCCGTGCGGGCCATAGCCCGGAACAGCCGGACCATATCAGGAAGCAGCGGGGCGATTTCGCCAATGCCGGGGTCAGGCCCCATCAGTCTGGTGCCGAGGGGTGCAAAAGACTGCCGCACCACTTGCATGTGGTGGTAGGCCGTATCCGATTTTTCGGGCAGGGCGGCAAGTTGCTCCTCATTCCGGGTCATTTGCACTAGGAGTTCACGGGCCATTCTGACCTGCGGCGCCACGGGCAGCAGCGGCAGGGAGTACCACAGCGCAACCACCAGCAGCACCAGTGATAACACCGCGATTCCGGAAATTTTGAGTAACTTTCTCGCTTTCACGCCTGTAGTGTATGTGTTTTGCTCCTGTTTGTCAATAAATAGAAAGCTTTTGAGTTGCCGTAGAGCGGGGCGTCAGTCCCGCATACATGCTTTCGGGAAAGAGGCAATAAAGAACGGCGTGCGGTGGTGAACCGCACGCCGTTGAAGTTAACGGGACTGCCGATGGGGCTTACGCCTCGGGGGCAGCTTCGGCCTCGGCGCTGTAGTCGATGGCGGCGAGGGCCTGGTAGAGACGCCAGCGGCGCTGGATATCCTGCTCTTCCAGGGCGAGGAGCTTCTCGAAGTTGGCCTTGTTGGTCTTGGCGAGCATCTTGAAGCGGTTTTCGCCGCCCTTGCCGTCCACACCGATGAGGGCGTCGCGCACGGACATCTTGGGAGCCTTGCTCTTGATGGTGAGCGGGTTCTTGCCCTGCTTGATGTTGTCCGGGTTGAAGTTGTAGAGCAGCCAGCGGCCGCAGTCCACAGCGTCCTTCTGGCGGTCGAGACCCTGGGCCATGTTGATGCCGTGGTTGATGCAGTGGCTGTAGGCAATCACGAGGGCGGGGCCGTCGTAGGCCTCGGCTTCAGCCAGGGTCTTGAGGGTGTGCTCATCGTTGGAGCCCATGGCGATGGAGGCCACGTAGATGTTGCCGTAGGTCATGGCCATGTAGCCGATGTCCTTCTTCACCTGGTCCTTACCGCGGGTGGCGAACTTGGCCACAGCGGCGCGCGGGGTGGCCTTGGAGCACTGGCCACCGGTGTTGGAGTACACCTCGGTGTCCATGACGAGCACCTTCACATTGCGGCCGGAGGCGAGGATGTGGTCCAGACCGCCGTAGCCGATATCGTAGGCCCAGCCGTCGCCGCCGAGAATCCACACGGACTTGCTCACCAGGTAGTTGGCCTGTGCCTTGAGGGCGGCCAGCTCGGGGTCGTCGCCGCAGGCTGCCTTGATGGCGGCCACGGTTTCGCGGGCGTTCACCACCTCGGACTCGGTTTTCTGCGGGTTGCTCTTGATGGCTTCCACCAGCTCAGTGCCAATCTTGTCGGCAGCAGCTTCCAGGAGCTCCAGGGCGTATTCCTGCTTCTTGTCGAGGGAGACGCGGAAGCCAAGGCCGAACTGGGCGTTGTCCTCGAAGAGGCTGTTGGCCCAGGCGGGGCCGCGGCCATCGGCATCGTGGGTCCAGGGGGTGGTGGGCAGGTTGCCGCCATAGATGGAGGAGCAGCCTGTGGCGTTGGCCACCACCAGGCGGTTGCCCAGCAGCTGGGTCAGAGCCTTGATGTAGGGAGTCTCACCGCAGCCGGCGCAGGCACCGCTGAATTCGAAGAGCGGGCGCATGAACTGCTGGTCCTTCACCTGGCCGGGATTCAGCTTGGTGCGGTCAGCATCAGACAGCTTCTCGAAGAAGTTCCAGTTGTTGGTTTCGGGCTCCAGAGCTGTGGCTGCCGGGGTCATGGTCAGGGAGTTCGTGGGGCATACGCGGGTGCAGAGCGTGCAGCCCGTGCAGTCTGCGGCAGATACCTGGATGATGAACTTCTTGCCCTGCCAGTTCTTGTGCATCTTGCTGGCATCGGCGCTCTTGAAGGTTTCCGGGGCTCCTTCCAGCTCGGCGGGGTCTACCATCTTGGCGCGCAGGGCAGCATGCGGGCACACGGTGGTGCACTTGCCGCACTGGATACAGGCCTTGCTGGTTTCGGTCTTCTCGGGGGTCCACACGGGGATTTCGAGGGCGAGGTTGCGCTTCTCGTACTGGGTGGTGCCGCTGGGGAAGGTGCCGTCCACCGGCATTTCGGAGACCTTCACGCTGTCGCCTTCGCCGATGACAATCTTGCCGAGCACGTCGCGCACGAAGGCAGGGGCGCCGGGAGCCAGGGCGGGGGGCAGCTCGTGGCCGGTGATGGCGGAGCCCAGGGGCACTTCGTACAGGTTGGCCAGGGAGGCATCCACAGCCTGGATGTTCTTGGCCACCACTTCATCACCCTTCTTGCCGTAGGTCTTCTTGATGGCTTCCTTGATGTAGCCGATGGCTTCATCGGAGGGAATCACGCCGGAGAGGTGGAAGAAGCAGGTCTGCATGATCATGTTGATGCGACCGCCCATGCCCGTGGCCTTGGCCACCTTGAAGGCATCAATGCAGTAGACCTTGATGTTCTTGTCGATAATCTGCTGCTGCATGCGGGCGGGCAGGCTGTCCCACACCTTATCGGCGGCCACCGGGGTGTTGATGAGGAAGGTGGCGCCGGGGGCGGCGTTCTTCAGGAAGTCGAAGGTGTTGAGCAGGCTGGGCTGGTGCAGGGCGATGAAGTTCGCGCTGGTGATGAGGTAGGTGCTGTGAATCGGCGTGGTGCCGAAGCGCAGGTGGGACACCGTGGAGGAGCCGGACTTCTTGGAGTCATACACGAAGTAGCCCTGCACATACAGGTCCGTGTGCTTGCCGATAATCTTGATGGCGTCCTTGTTGGCACCCACGGTGCCGTCGGAACCCAGGCCGTAGAACATGCAGCGGGTCACGGTGTCGGCCTCGGTGGTGAAGCTGGGGTCGTAGGAGATGGACTTGCCAGTCACGTCGTCCTCGATACCCACGGCAAAGCCGGTCATGGGGGAGTCCTTCTTCAGCTCGTCGAACACACCCTTCACCATGGCGGGGGTGAATTCCTTGGAGCCCAGGCCATAGCGGCCACCCACGATGAGGGGCATGGCAAAGGGCAGGGTGCCCTTCACAGAGGCATCGCTCAGGCTCTGCACCACATCCTGCAGCAGGGGCTCGCCCAGGCTGCCGGGTTCCTTGGTGCGGTCGAGCACGGCAATCTTCTTCACGGTCTTCGGCAGGGCGGCAATCACGTCCTCTGCCGGGAACGGACGGTACAGGCGCACCTTCAGCACGCCGATGTCCTCGCTGCTCAGGGCCTGCACGGTTTCAAGGCAGGCCTCGGCGCCGGAGCCCATGATGACGATGACGCGGGTGGCGGCGGGGTTGCCGATGTATTCCACCAGGTCGTAGCAGCGGCCGGTGAGGTCGCCGAACTTCTTCATGGCTTTCTTCACAATGCCGGGCACGGCGTTGTAGAACTGGTTGACGGTTTCGCGGCCCTGGAAGTAGACGTCCGGGTTCTGGGCGGTGCCGCGGATGACGGGTGCATCCGGCGTGAGGGCGCGGGCGTGGAAGGCATCCACCAGGTCCTGGTCAATCATGGCGCGCAGCTGCTCATCGGTGATATCGGCAATCTTGCCCACTTCGTGGGAGGTGCGGAAACCATCGAAGAAGTTGATGAAGGGCACGCGGCTCTCCAGCGTGGCAGCGTGGGCGATGGCGGCCATATCCGGGGCTTCCTGGGTGGAGGCGCCGCAGAGCATGGCAAAGCCTGTGGAGCGGGCGCTCATCACATCGCTGTGGTCACCGAAGATGGAAAGACCCTGGGCGGCCAGGGCGCGGGCGGCAATGTGGAAGACGCAGGGAGTCAGCTCACCCGCAATCTTGAACATGTTGGGAATCATGAGCAGCAGACCCTGGGAGGCCGTGAAGGTGGTGGCCATGGAGCCGGTCTGCAGCGCGCCGTGCACAGCACCGGCAGCACCTGCCTCAGATTCCATCTCTACGATGCTGGGGACCGTGCCCCAGAGATTCTTGCGATCTACAGCGGTCCAGGCCTCTGCCGATTCACCCATCGGCGAGGACGGGGTGATGGGGTAGATGGCGGCCACTTCAGAGCAACGGTACGCTACGGAGGCTACGGCCTCGTTGGCGTCAATAGTGCTATATGTCGTGTTCATGATGTTACAATGTTTGGGAAAATGATACCGGGTGCAGACAGTTCACCCATGGCGTGGAAATTCTGCTTCCACGAGCCCTATACTACACCTGCAAGCCCCCAAAAGCAATCAAATTCGACCATATGGCTTATTTTCATAGCCGAACCCTGCCGGGAGCCTGCCTTGCCGGGGGGTAGATGCTTTTACTCCGCCCGGGCTTCAAAAAAACCGCCGCCCAGCAGTTTTTCACCGCGCTTGTCATCCGGGGCGTAGAATGCACAGACCTGGCCCAGGGCGAGGGCGCGCACGGGGGTATCGAAATCGAGCCGTACCTTGTCATCCCCCAGGTGGGTGCAGGTGGCGGGCACGGCGGCTGCGCGGTAGCGGGGCTGGGCCATGACGCGCCCGGGCAGGGGTGAGAGGGTGTTGGAAATGCCGCCCACGATGGCGCTGGCGGTATAGAGCCCCGGGGTTTCCTGGCCTTCATAACCGAGGATGAGGCGATTGCGCTCCAGGTCTTTACCCACCACCACATAGGCCACGCCTTCGCGGGGGGAGGCCACGTGGTGCCCCTTGCGCTGGCCCATGGTGAAGAGGTGCAGGCCGTCGTGCCGGCCGAGCTTGCGGCCGTTGATATCCACGATATCGCCGGGGTTGTCCGGCAGGTAGTGGCGCAGGAAATCGCTCATTTTCACCTGACCGATGAAGCAGATACCCTGTGAATCCTTCTTTTCAGCGTTGGGCAGGTTGAAGCGGCGGGCGATCTCGCGCACCTGGGGTTTGGTGATGCCGCCCACGGGGAAGATGGCGTGGGCCACCTGTTCCGGGCGCATGAGGGCCAGGAAGTAGGACTGGTCCTTGTTTACATCGGCTCCGCGGAGGATGTAACTGCCCTCGCCGGGCACATCGAGCCGCTGGGCATAGTGTCCGGTGGCCACGCCGGTGAACCCTTGTTCCAGGGCGTAGTCCAGCAGCACGCCGAACTTCATCTCCCGGTTGCAGAGTACATCCGGGTTCGGGGTGGAGCCGTTGCGGTAGCCTTCAATCAGGTAATGGACGATGCGCTGGCGGTATTGCTCGATGAGGTCCACCACGCGGAATTCGATGCCGAGCTTGCGGCAGACGCCCAGGGCATCTTCGATGTCGCGCTCCCAGGGGCATTCGCCGGGTATGTTTTCTTCATTCACCCAGTTTTTCATGTAGGCCGCCACGACCTCATGCCCTTGCTCCACAAGCAGGGCGGCAGCTGCGGCGCTGTCTACGCCGCCACTCAGGGCTGTCAGAATGCGGGCCATGAACCGGGAATGGGAGTTAGTTTTCTTTGATGACTGAAGGCGACTGTTTATTTTCGTCTGCGCCTATGCCTTGCCTGGCCAATCCGGCAAACATGCTCTGCAGAGCCTGCATGATGAACCCGGTACGATCCACCTGATTGCGTTCACAGAGGTTTTTCATTTCCTCGAAAACCTCCTCCGGGCAGCGGAATGATATCATTTTTCTCTTCATGGCTGGCGGGGCTATGCTAACAGATGAGCTGCGCGATTACAAGCACTTTATCCCTGCCTTGCGGGCGGCGGCCTGCTCCCCGGCGCTCAGCGGTCGCGTGGAAACCAGCACCATGGGCGCAGGCGGGGTGCCCGGGCGGCCCAGCAGCACGCGGCACAGCCAGTTGATGAGCCGCGCAAAGCGCAGCCGCTTCATATACGCCCCCGCTCGGCGGATGCATTTCAGCGGGCCGTCCGCATCATCCACCGCGATGACCACGCCATCGCACACCACGGCGCAGTGGCCGATACCCAGTGCTTCTATCTCCGTTGCCATGGCGGCGGCATGGGCTGCATCCGTGGCAACGTGGCCGGGGTCTGCGCCTTCCTGTTCGGGCAGGGGCACCTCCATGGCATGCAGGGTGATACCGTGCTCGTTGCAGAGCCGCACCACTTCCCCGCGCTGGAAGAGGATGGTGCGGTGCGCTTCGAATACGATGTGCTTCACGTTGGCCTTGATGGCGTTGTGAATGGTGCCGGTGCCGATGCACGGGACATCGAACCGCATATCATGCCCGGGCTTGGTCACCTTGCAGAGGGTGACGCTGTGCGGGCGGTGGCCACCGGCATGCAGGCATTCATTGGTGCCCTTGTAGGCCTCCACGCAGAGCACGGTGCGACCGTGTACAATGATGCTCTGGCCGATATCAAGGCGGGCGATTTCGCGGGCCATGCCCAGGCCGAAGCGGGCTTCCTCCAGCTGTTCGGCGGTGGGGGCGGGGCCGGCCAGGTGGCCGGGCGCAGGCAGGTGCTCCTCCATGAAGGTGATGGAGGGGAGGACCTCCATGCCGTGGGAGGTGATGAAATCGCACGCCGCGGTGAAGATGGTGTGGGCGTTGCGGCGGTCCAGCTGGCCGAGCAGGCGGCGGGCGGTGGCATCCGGCCACATGGTGTAGATGCAGGCGGGTTTGATCTGCCCGGCCAGCATCACGTGGGTGACCCCCTGCTCGCGGAAGAAACGCGCCGGGGCTTCGATGGCGCCCACGCGGAAGCTTTTGTAAGCATCCACCATGCCGGGAATATCCCTGCCCACCGCTCCGCGTATGCCTGCGGCCACCACGCGCACCCCCGCGCGGTGGGCTCCCTGAATCACCATGCGGGGGAACTCGCCCGCGCATGCGATGACGCCCAGTACCATGTTGTGGGGGTGGCTGCTCATGGGGAAATACTCCGTTTACAGGAATTCCGGGTGCTCCAGGTAGTGCGCGATGCGCAGCATGAGCCGGCCTATATCGCCGCCGTCCACCACGCGGTGGTCGAAGGAAGCCACAATCCTGGCCTGCTCCACCGGCAGGAAGCACTCCACCTCATCGCTCCACACCGGCACTTTCTGCACGGCACCTACACCCAGGATAAGGCTTTCGCTGGGCAGGGGCATGGGGGTGGCATCCGTGAGCCCGAAGCCGCCGAAGTTCGAAACCGTGGCAATGCCGCCACCCTGGTAGGCGGGGTCCAGCCGGCGGTCGCGCGCCTGCTTTACCACCTTATTGTATTCATCTACCAGTTCATCAAGCGTGTATTCGTTCACATTGCGCATGACCGGCACCATCACGCCGTCTGCCACCTGCACCGCCACGCCCAGGTCGATGCGGCGCGGGGTCAGGATGCGGCCGCCCACCATGTAGCCGGCGCATTCCGGGGCCTCGGCCAGGGCCAGGGCCAGGGCGCGCAGGAAATAGAGGGTGATGCCCGGTTTGCGCGGGTGGTTCCTGCGGTGCAGGATGATGGGGGCCATGAAGATGGGGCGCCCGCAGCTGGCAATGGGGCGGCGCCAGGTGCGCTGCATGCTGCTGGCCACGCTGCGGCGCATGGGCGAGGCCTGGTGCGAGGGCCAGCCATCCACATAGTTGATGAAGCTTTCGAAGTCATCGATAGTGATGCGGCCGTTCGGGCCGGTGCCGATGACGTAGGCCATATCCGCCTCGGTGATGCCGAGTTCATCCATGCGGGCGCGGATGCGCGGGGAGAGGAAGCGGGTGCCGCGCTTGCCCATGGGCACGGGCAGTCCGCGGCCGCCTTCGCCCAGCGCCTTGCGGCGGCCACCACCGGGCACCCCTTCGCGGAACTCGCCTTCGGTGCGGAAGTGGGCGCCGTCCTGGGCAGCGTTTTTTTCGGCGGCGGGGGCTTCCATCGGGGCAGGGGCGGCGCCTTCGCCCAGCGGGGTGGCGCCGGAGCGTTCAATCTCCTCCTCCGTGGCTTCGATGATGCCCATGATGGCGCCCACGGGCACGGTTTCGCCCACGCTCACATCCAGTGAGACGATGGTGCCGCCGCACACGGTGGTCACGCCCATGACCGCCTTGTTTGTTTCGACCTCGAACACCTCCTGGTCGGCCTGCACGGTGTCGCCGGGTTTCACCAGCAGCTGCATGATGGTGGCTTCGGCTATGGATTCGCCCAGCTGGGGCATGAGAATGGGAACTTGTGGCATGGCTTGGGAAAAAAAGGTATCAGAGGGAAATGAGGTAACGGGCGGCATCCGCAATGCTGGCGGCACTCGGGCGGTGCGCCTTCCATAAATCCGGGTGCGCGGGGATGGGGGTGTCCTGTGCGCTGAGCCGCAGGGGCGGGGCATCCAGCAGGTGGAAACCGTGGGCGCTTACCTGCGCCACTACCTCGGCTGCCACGCCGCCCCAGGGGAAGTCTTCGCTCACCACCAGCAGGCGGGCGGTGCGGGCCACGGAATCCAGAATGGTCTCCACATCCAGCGGCTTCACGCTGCGCAAATCAACCACTTCCAGCTCGTAGCCGCTGGTGGCGGCCAGTTCCTCGGCGGCGCGCAGCGCCTCCGGCACCATGGCCGAGAAGGTCACCACCGTGGCGTGCTGGCCGGGGCGGGCAATGCGGGCCTGGCCGATGGGCAGGGGATTCGGGTCCACCCAGGTATCGGCCTTCAGCCAGCGGTAGAGGAACTTGTGCTCCAGGAATACGACGGGGTCAGGAATCTGCACGGCCTGCTTGAGCATGTAGTAGGCATCTGCCACGGTGGCGGGGGTGAATACATGCAGCCCCGGGTAGTGCGCAAAGAGGGCTTCCAGGCTCTGGCTGTGGTAGGGGCCGCCGCCGGGGGTTCCGCCGCAGGGCATGCGCAGGGTGATGTTCACCGGCATGCCGGTGCGGTAGAAGTGGGCGCCGGCGTTGTTGCCGGTCTGGTTCAGGGCCAGGGTGCCGAAATCCGCAAACTGCATTTCGAGAATCGGTTTCATGCCGCCCAGTGCGGCGCCTATGCCCACGCCGGCTATGGCGTCTTCCGCAATGGGGGCGTTCATCACGCGGCCGGGGTATTTGGCATCCAGCCCCTTGGTGGCCTTGAAGGCACCGCCGAACTTGCCGGCGATATCCTCGCCCAGCAGAAACACCGCCGGGTCTTCCGCCAGGAGTTCATCCAGCGCTTGGTGTATCGCATCGATGTAGGTTACGCTCATGGTCGGGGGAAAATCAATATTCGGGGTTCCACGAGGTGGCGCACCAGTCCTCGTCTGCGGGGTTCGGGGTTTTCTCACGCTGGGCCTGGGCCACCAGCCGCTGCACTTCGTCGCGGCATTCGTCATCCCAGGCGGCGGCTTCCGCTTCCGTTATCCAGCCGGCCTCCAGCATCTGGCGGCGGGCCACGGCCAGCGGTTCCTTATCTGCATAGGCGGCTTTCACTTCCTCGGGGATGTAGGCGGCATCATCGTGCTCGCCGTGGCCGCACATGCGCAGGGTATTGGCCACTACCCACTGCGGTCCTTCCCCGGCTCGCGCGGCGGAAATGGCGCGCTGCATGGTGGCCAGGGTGGCCATGAAATCAGTGCCGTCGCATTCGTGGCAGGTGAGCCCGTAGCCGCGGCCGCGGTCCATGAGGTCGGCGGCGAACTCCTGGCTGTTGGGGGTAGAGTAGGCAAACTGGTTATTGGTCACCACAATGACCACGGGCAGCTTTTCCACGGCAATGAGGTTCAGCGCTTCGTGTGTGGCGCCCACGGAGGTGGTGCCATCGCCGATGCAGGCCACGCCCACGCGCCCGGTCTCACCCTTGAAGCGCTTGGCCAGCATCATGCCCGCCACCACGGAGACCATGGCCCCCAGGTGGGAGATGGGGGCGGGGTTGCCGAGCTCCGGGAAGCCCCAGTGCACGTTGCTGTCGCGCCCGTGCATGCGGCCCTCGATGCTGCCCAGGTAGGAACGTGCGCTTTCAAGCACGCTGTCTCCCCAGGCGCAGCGCCCCGCCTGCTCGCGGATGAAGGGGTTGTACACATCTTCCCCGCGCGTCAGGAACACAGCCTCGCAGGCGGCCACTGCCTCGTGCCCGCGCCCCAGAAACACGCCGCCGAATATCTTGCCGGCCTTGTAGAGCGCGGAAATCTTGGTATCAAAGGCCCGCGCCATCACCATGGCCCGGTAGGCCCGCCGGCCTGCTTCCTGCATGTCGATTCCGTTCACGCTGCCCATTTTAGCGCGTGTTGCAACTCATTGCAAGCGGAAACGAATTCGCACGCCCGAAAATTCACATGCGTGTGTCCCAAAGATTTTGGAAGAAGCCCCCCTCAGCGCGATAAATGGGAATTTAGCTCTGGCGCGTGCGCCAGAGCCATGCGGCACGTAGTGCCGCTTTCGTACCGCCTTCAGGCGGTATTTCATGCGCAGCTTCAGCTGCGCTTTCATACGCCCTAATGGGCGTATTTACATACACGCTTTGCGTGTAATTCATTGAGCCGCGTAGCGGCGACTAGTTACCGCTGCATAAGCAGCGGTACAACCAATGGACATCGCACAATATATTTCCTTTCCTTGGGAAAATGTTTCTAAGGTTTTGAGTATCCCAATGTTTGCAAATTTCAGTTCTTTTGGTGAACAGGAAGTACCGCTGCTCATGCAGCGGTAACTTGTCGCTACGCTCAATGAATTACACCGGCTGCGCCGGTGTATGTAAATACCGCTGCGAGCAGCGGTATGAAAGCACAGCTGGCGCTGTGCATGAAATACATGCCTGCGGCATGTATGAAATCCCTCACGCTGACGCATGA
>JAFSFD010000029.1 GCA_017435365.1 Akkermansia sp.
GGGATGTAGCAAGGCGTTTTGTTGCCTCTAGTGTTGCCTGTATTATGACACAGAAAAGCAAACGAGCTTGCTATGTATTTACCGTTAATTTCCAACGTGTATTTTACACCGTTCTATTCTGATACTTTCGTAATTCAAATTTTGTCACCGCACTTGCCAAGTGAGGGGAATCGGGTATAATATGGCGCGTAACTGATTTTTTTAACCAATCCCACACTATATTATGCCTGACGCACGTTTCCAGCCGCTGCCCGGATTCCGCGATTTTGCTCCGCAGGAATGCGCATTCCGCAACTACCTCTTCAACACGTGGCGGCGTGTGGCGCATCGTTACGGCTTTGTGGAATGGGAAGCCCCCACCATCGAATCCACCGAGCTTTACCTCAAGAAATCCGGCGGCGAGCTGCCTACCCAGCTCTTCCGCTTCAAGGACCAGGGCGAGCGCGATATCACTGTGCGCCCGGAGCTCACCGCCTCCCTGGGCCGCATTGCCGCCGCCTACCAGCGCGAGTACACCAAGCCGCTCAAGTGGTTCGAAATCGGCTCCTGCTTCCGCTATGAGAAGCCGCAGAAGGGGCGCCTGCGCGAGTTTGTGCAGTTCAATGCCGATATCCTGGGCGAGGCCGGCGAGGGCTCCGATGCCGAGCTCATCTCCCTGGCTATCGACTGCATGCGTGAGTTCGGGTTCACGGCAGATGATTTCGTGGTGCGCATCTCGGACCGCGAGGTATGGCTTAAATACGCCGCAGACAATGGCGTGGCCGAGGAGCGCGTGCCGGATTTCCTGGCCATCATCGATAAGTTTGAACGCGACCGCCCCGAATACTGCCAGGAGAAGCTGGATGCATTCGGCATGAAGCGCGAGGACCTGGTGAACTTCATCGCCAACCCGCCTGCCGGCTGCTCTCCGCGCTATGATGCGGTGCTGGCCGAGCTGCAGGCCCGCGGGCTGGATGCCTATGTGAAGCTCGACCTCTCTGTGGTGCGCGGCCTGGCCTACTACACCGGCCTGGTGTTCGAAATCTTTGACAAAGGCCACACCCTGCGTGCCGTGGCCGGCGGTGGCCGCTACAACGGCCTTGTTTCCACCCTTTCCAACGGTGCGGTGGATATGCCCGCCACCGGTTTCGCCATGGGCGATGCCGTCATTGCCCACCTCATCGAGGCCTGCCCGGCGGCCAAAGCCCTGCGCGATGCCGCGCTGAAGGCCTCCAACATCGATGTGTGCATGGTGCTGGCTGCCCCGGAGAAACGCCCGCAGATGCTGGCGCTGGCCTCCGCCCTGCGCGATGCCGGCCTGCGTGTGGACCTGCCCCTGGCTCCCGCCAAGATGGGCAACCAGCTCAAGCGCGCAGAGAAGATCGGCGCCCGCTATGCCGTCATCATCGGTGCCGAATACCCCGAACTGGAGCTCAAGAATATGAGCACCCGCGAATCCATGCACGCCTCGCCCAACGGGCTCATGGCCGAGCTCCTGGGCGACGACGAGGAGGTGTAAATCCCCCCCCCCCTTGCTGAGCAGCCATGCTGCGCCGATTCATACCGCTGCTGCTGCCGGGCCTGCTGCTGGTGCAGTGCGCCCCGGCAGGGCCGGTGACCAGTGTGCCCCTGCCGGAGAAAACCCGCATTCAGAAAACCGCTGAGCCCGTGGTGCATACCCAGGCCCAGCTGGATGCCGCCTTTGCCGGCTGGGCCGCTACCGCGCAGAACCCCATCAACTTCCGCCTGGAGGGCGAGCTGAAGGGCAAGTGGCGCCAGCTCATCAGCGAAAGCACCTGGGGCGAATACGCCCGCCGCTGCACCACCGCTTTCATGGAGACCGGGCAGGTCTCCCTCACCCTCGAATACCGGGACTACGTGCGCCTGCGCGCCGCCCTGCGGGATACCGCCTTCCGCGCCACCCTCAGCGCGGCGGAGGAGCAGCTGCTGCAGCTGCTGGAGCAGCGCACCCGGCAGTGCCTGCGCCCAGGCATGAGCGATATGCAGAAGGCCCTCGCCCTGCACGATGCGCTGGTGCGCAGCTCTCGCTACGAGGCCGAGGGAGGCTGCAATATAGCCGATATCCTGCGAGGCGGCTCCGGCAGCTGCGAGGCCTACAGCGCCACCCTCTGCGTCATGCTCGAGATAGCCGGCATCCCCGCCCGCGTGGTCACCGGCAGTGCAGGGGGACCGCATGCCTGGAACCTCGTGCAGCTCGGCGGCCTGTGGTACCATGTGGATGCCACTTGGGATGACCCCGTCATCGGCAACGGCTCCCGCCAGGAGCTCTCCCACGCCTACTTCTGCCTGAGCGATGCGGAAATCGCCCGCACCCACAGCTGGAACCGCGCTGCCTACCCCGCCACTGGCACCGGATCCGCTGCCTACTACCGCCTCACCGGCACCTACTTCACCAGCTTTGATGCCTACTGGAGCGCCGCCATGGTCGCCTGCCGCCGCGGCGAAAAGAGCTTCGAGGGCTACCTCACCACCTACGGCAGCCCTGAGAAATTCCAGCGCAACATGCAGCGCGCCGCCACTGCTGCCACCCCGCGCCGCCTCCGCTGGACCGGCCCCGATGGCCCCGCCGGCGCCGTTATCCTCACTTTCGGGGAATAATGCGGAACCATCACCTCATGCAACGCTCATTATCGTAACCTGTCACTCCGGATTTATGCCGATTGCGTGCGGGAAGCGGGTGGGTTGGCTGATTGTGATGCAGGTTTTATCTGCCGAACATGGCCAGGACTCGTTCGATGATGGGGGCCATGTCGTAGTATTTATACTCGGCCAGGCGGCCGCCGAAGATGACGTCCGGTTCGGCATCGGCGAGTTCTTTGTATCGGGCGTAGAGGGCGTTGTTCTTCGAGTCGTTCACCGGGTAGAAGGGTTCGCTGCCCGGGCTCCATTCGGTGGAGTATTCGTGGGTGACCACTGTTTTGGGGAGGGCGTAGACGGAGTCGCCGAAGTGCTCGAAGTGCTTGTGCTCGATGACGCGGGTGTGGGGCACGTGGCGCTCGGTGTAGTTCACGGAGGCGCAGCCCTGGTGGTTGGGCGTATCGAGGGTTTCTTCCTCGAAGTAGACGGTGCGGTACTCGAGCTGGCCGAAGCGGTAGCCGTAGAATTCATCAATCCTGCCGGTGAAGACGATTTTCTCCGCCTGGGCTTCCCAGTGTTCGCGGCGGGCAAAGAAGTCCTCGTTCACGCGGCAGTCTATGCCGGCGAGTAGTGCTTCAGTAATCTTGTTGTAGCCGCCGATGGGGATACCTTGGTAGGCATCGTTGAAGTAGTTGTTGTCGTAGACGAAGCGGACGGGAAGACGGCGGATGATGAAGGCGGGGAGCTCGGAGCAGGGGCGCCCCCATTGCTTTTCGGTGTAGCCTTTGATGAGCTTTTCGTATATATCCCGCCCCACGAGGGAGAGGGCCTGTTCCTTCAGGTTGCGGGGTTCAGTGGCACCATCGGCGCACATGGCGGCCATGGCTTCCTGTTTCTGCGCTTCGATGATGGCCCGGGCTTCTGCCGGAGTGGTGCAGCCCCACATCTGGTAAAAGGTGTTCATGTTGAAGGGCAGGTTGTAGCGCTTGCCGCCGTATTCTGCCACGGGGGAGTATGTGAAGCGGTTGAAGGGGACGAGCGAATTCACGAAGTCCCACACCTGCTTGCTGGAGGTGTGGAAGATGTGCGGCCCGTATTTGTGCACGTTGATGCCGTGCTTCTCTTCGCAGTAGATGTTGCCGCCCGTGTGCGGGCGCTTGTCGATGACCAGACACCGTTTGCCCACCTTGTGGGCAAGGTGGGCAAAGGTGGCCCCGAACAGGCCGGAGCCGACGATGAGGTAGTCGTAAGGCTTCATATTCAGCCTATGCGCTTGTAGGAGAATCCTTCCTCGCTGGCTTCGTCCGGCTCATAGAGGTTGCGCCCGTCCACTATGAGGCGGCCGCGCATGGTCTTGCGCAGCACAGCCCAGCTGGGCACGCGGAACTGCTTCCAATCGGTGACGATGACGAGGGCATCGGCATCGATGCAGGCTTCGTACATGTCATCGCAGTAGGTGATGGTGCCTTCACCCAGGCGGCGTTTGGCCTCGGCGGTGGCCACGGGGTCGAAGGTGCGCACGTTGCAGCCATGCTCCAGCAGGGAGCTGATGAGGGTGAGTGAGGGGGCTTCGCGCATATCGTCCGTGCCGGGTTTGAAGGCAAGCCCCCACACGGCGATGTTCTTGCCGGCCAGCTCAGGCATGGCTGCCTTCAGCTTGGCGAAGGGGATGGTTTTCTGCCGCTCGTTCACATCCTCCACCGCCTCGAGGATGCGCATGCGGTAGCCGAGCTCGGCGCCGCTGCGGATGAGGGCCTTCACATCCTTCGGGAAGCAGGAGCCGCCATAACCGCAGCCGGGGTAGAGGAACTTTTTGCCAATGCGGTCATCGGAGCCGATGCCGCGGCGCACTGCATCTACATTGGCGCCGACGAGCTCGCAGAGGTTGGCCACGTCGTTCATGAAAGAGATGCGGGTGGCCAGCATGCTGTTGGCGGCGTATTTTATCATCTCTGCGCTGGGAATATCGCAGATCTGCACGCGGTCTCCGGTGAGCATGAAGGGGCGGTAGAGGTGGCGCATGAGCTTGGCGGCCTGTTCGTCCTCCACGCCCACGACCACGCGGTCCGGCTTGGTGAAGTCATCGATGGCGGTGCCTTCCTTGAGGAATTCCGGATTGCTGGCTACGCTGAAAGGAACGCTCACGCCGCGTTTGTCGAGCTCTTCCTGCACGGCTTTCTTCACCTTGGCCCAGGTGCCCACCGGCACCGTGCTCTTGGTGATGAGGAGGGTGTATTTCTTGATGTTGCGACCGAATTCACGGGCTACTTCGAGCACATAGCGCAGGTCGGCCGAGCCGTCTTCATCCGGTGGGGTGCCTACGGCTGAGAAGACGACATCGGCATCGTCGATGCAGGAAGCAAGGCTGGTGGAGAAAAGCAGACGCCCGGCTTCAGCATTCTGCAATACCATTTCCTTAAGACCTGGCTCATAGATGGGCATGATGCCCTTCTTGAGGTCTTCTATTTTCTTTTCGTTGACGTCTACGCAGGTGACGGTGTTACCCATTTCTGCGAAGCAAGTACCACTGACCAGGCCTACGTAGCCTGTGCCTACCATTGCGATGTTCATGATGATGTGTGGAGCGTTGTTTGTATGAGAATTTCGGGGTGGTGATGAGTGTGATGCGTTTCTGCCTGATATTACTATTTGAGGGGATGGGAAGTCAAGCGTATTGTTTGCTCAGCGTGAGCGGGCTGACTTTGTTTTTGAGATTTAATGAGTCGCTTAGGAATAATTAGCGTATTCTCTGAAATTATACACGAGTGTTTCAAAGTTTGCACGATAGATTTCAATTTATCAGTCATTTCGCCAGAAATGGCGATTAGATTTCAGTGATGCCGATAATTGTTCCAACGCGTTTAATGCGCGTTTATCGAGGTGCATCCAGGGCGGAATCTGGCCATTCATGCTTCGGGTAGCGGCCTGCGAGATCTTTTTTCATCTGCGGGTATCCGTTGCGCCAGAAGGAGGCGAGGTCGGCGGTAATCTGGTAGGGGCGCTGGTTGGGGGCCAGTATTTCTACCAGGCATTTCACGCGGCCCTCGGCTATGGTGGGGGTGTGCGGCACGCCGAAGAGGAGCTGGCATTTCAGCCCGAACACCGGGGTGCCATCCTCTCGGTAAAGGAGTTTCACCTCGCGCCCATTGGGCAGCCGGATGGCTTTGGGTGCGTATTTGTTCAGGCACTCGCGCTGCCAGGGGGAGAGCCACTCGCCCAGGATGGGCAGCACCGGGCGGGTCTGGATTTCCTTGTAGCTCACCGCGCCTTCGCAGAGCATGGTGATGGCTACCAGACGGTCTTCTTCACCGAAATCCGGCAGCTCCAGCTCCGGCATGGCGGCGCGCAGGCAGGTAAGGCGGTTGAGCCACTGCAGCACGTGGCCATCCCAGCCTTCCAGCCGCAGGTTGCCGCGCACGACCTGCTCGGCCAGCAGCGGGGCGGCGGCATCCGGCGTGGCATCGCCGGTCTCTTTCTCGGTGAGCACGAGGTCGCGGTAGAGGGTGCGGTGGTAGTTGAGCACGCGCTTGCGGGCGGGGTCGTACATGGCCACATCGGCCTCGCGGGTGATGAGGTCGGCGGTGGTCAGCCCGGTGCAGCGGCTCAGGCGGGTTTCCACGCTTTTGCCACCCACCTCGGTCATTTCTGCAGCAAGGAAGATTTCGCAGTTGCGGGCTATGGAATCAGCCGCAATGCTGCCGCCGCGGCGCTTGCAGAGGCGGGCAGTGCCGGTGGCGGTGCTGTTGCGTGCGGCCACGTGCGCCGGGAAACTGCCCAGCAGCCCTCGCACCACGCCCTGCCGGTGGGCCGTGAAATCCGGTTCTGCACTGCGGTGGTCCAGCATCTGGCGGAAAGCCATGGCCACCTCGCGGGCGGCGCGGGCCATGATGCCGAGCCGGCCGCATTCCTGCGGGTTGTAGTTCAGCCGAACCGCGGCTTGCAGTGCGCGCCATTCGGCCTGGAAATCGGTGAAATCCCCCTCTTGCCGCAAGCTGGGGTGCAGGCCGGTGGAAAGGGCTATGTTTTCTCCCTGCAGCAGGGCGGCTATGGCGGCCATTTCGGCGGGGCAGCCGTATTCCTCTCCCGCCACCAGCAGGCGGGCCAGCACCGGGGGCAGGGGGTAGCGGAGCATCTGCCGCCCCGTGGGGGTGATGCCTGCGGCATCTGCCGCCCCCAGCTCCTCCAGCAGCTGCCAGGCGCGGGTGGTTTCGGCCTCGGTGGGCGCATCCGGCCAGGGGAAGCGGCGGATATCGCCCAGGCTGCGGCATCCCCATGCCAGCAGGTTCAGGAAGGCTTGCGAAATATCGGCCCGGTGGACTTCCGGCGCGGGGAAGGGCGCGCGGCGGCGGTGCTCCGCCTCGCTCCACAGGCGGATGCAGCGGCCTGGTCCCAGTCGGCCGGCGCGGCCGGTGCGCTGCTCTGCCTGAGCCTGGGAGATGGGCACCACATGCAGAGTGGAGATGCCGCGCTGCGGATCCCAGCGGGCCTCGCGGGCGGTGCCGCTGTCCACCACAGAGCGCACGCCCTCGATGGTGAGTGAGGTTTCAGCAATATTGGTGGAGACGATGACGCGCGGCCTGCTGCCGCATTCCACTGCGCGGGCCTGGGCCTCCGGGGTGAGCTGGCCGTGCAGGGCAAAGACATCCCGCCCGCGCATCCAGCCCACTTGCTCCAGAATCTCCACCGTGCGGCGTATTTCATAGGCTCCGGGCAGAAAGACGAGCACATCCCCACTTTCCGGCTGCTCCACGAGCTGGCGCACGGCGGCGGCACACTGCTCCCACACGGGCGGCGGCTGCACATAGCCGAACTTGTTGCGCACCGGCACCGGCGGCATGTAGCTCACCTGCACCGGGTAGAGCCGTCCCTCTGCCCGCAGCACCGTGGCCTGCGGCAGGTAGCTTTGCAGCTTGTCCAGCTCCAGCGTGGCGGACATGACGAATACGCCGATATCCGGGCGGGCCCCCCGCTGCAGCTCCAGCACGCGCGCGAGGCACAGATCCCCGCTCAGGCGGCGCTCGTGCACTTCATCAAAGATAACGGCGGAGACTCCGTGCAGCTCCGGGTCTTCTGTGAGGCGGCGCTCCAGGATACCATCCGTTACAAAGAGGATACGCGTGGCCGCGCTGCGCTGGGAATCGAAGCGCACGGTGTAGCCCACCTCCTGGCCCAGCCTGCAGGGGAACTGCCGCGCCACATAGCCGGCCAGCAGCCGCGCTGCCAGGCGCCGCGGCTGCACCACGATGATGGTGCCGCGCTCACCACAGCCTGCCTCCAGCAGCATGCCGGGCACCCGGGTGGATTTGCCGCTGCCGGTGGGCGCACTGAGCAGCACGCAGAACCCCGGTTCCTTCACCGCTTCCAGAATCTCCCCGCGTATCTGCTCAATAGGTAACATGGCGGGGCGCATTGTACACCACCTCGCGGCCGGAAGTCAAGCGCCTGACTTGCGTCATATTCGTACGGAAAAGCTTTCGTTGCTCCGCCGGAGTGGTAGAATAAGAACCATGAAGAGCGATGAGTTGAGATACCCGGGGTCGCGCCGCATTTATGTGCAGGGCTCGCTGTACCCGGAGGTGCAGGTGGCTATGCGCGAGGTGGAGCAGGGGGATTCCGTGTTCCCGGATGGCAGCACCGAGAAGAATGCCCCGGTGCGGCTTTACGATTGCTCCGGCCCCTGGGGAGATGCCGCTTTCACCGGCTCGGTGGAGCAGGGACTCCCGGCGCTGCGCGCCGCCTGGATTGCGGCGCGTAAGGATGTGGTGCGCGATGCGGATGGCACCCTGCGAGCCGCCAATCTGGCTCACCCGCCCACGCAGCGCGAGTATGCACTGCGCGGCATCATCACCCCGGAGATGGAGTATGTGGCCATCCGCGAAAACCTGGGGCGCCTGGAGGCCTGCCGGACGGTGTGCGATGCTTTTTCCCCGGAATCGCCAGGGGCTGCAGATGAGGTGGGCACCGGCATGCCGCGGCCCAGTGAGCTGGAGGCGCAGCCCGGTTTCGGCCCCGCCAGCCTGACCCTTCGGGCGGATCTGAATTACCAGCACCCGGCTGAATCTCGCAGCGGCAGCCGCATGCCCGCGTTCTATACCCCGGAGTTTGTGCGGCAGGAGATTGCGGCGGGGCGCGCCCTCATACCCGCCAATATCAACCACCCGGAGGCAGAACCCATGATTATCGGGCGCAACTTCCTTTGCAAAATCAACGCCAATATCGGCAATTCGACCATTTCTTCCGGTATTGAGGAAGAAGTGGAGAAACTGCGCTGGGCTATTCACTGGGGCAGCGATACCGTGATGGATCTTTCCACCGGCAAGGATATCAACAAGACGCGCGAGTGGATTCTGCGCAACAGCCCGGTACCCATCGGCACGGTGCCTATTTACCAGGCCCTGGAGAAATGCAGCGGCCGGGTGGAGCACCTCTCCTGGCCCATCTTCCGTGATACGCTCATCGAGCAGGCCCGGCAGGGCGTGGACTATGTGACAGTGCATGCCGCGCTGCTGCGGCGCTTTGTGCCGCACACCGCCCGCCGCGCCACCGGCATCGTTTCCCGCGGCGGCAGCATCATCGCCAAGTGGATGATGGTGAAGAAGGAGGAGAATTTCCTCTACACCCACTGGGATGAGGTGTGCGATATCCTGGCCACTTATGATGTGGCCATTTCCATAGGCGATGGCCTGCGCCCCGGCTCCATCGCGGATGCCAACGATTTTGCCCAGCTGGCAGAGCTGGAGGTGCAGGGGGAGCTCACCCGCCGCGCCTGGGACAAAGGAGTGCAGGTCATGAACGAAGGCCCCGGCCATGTGCCGCTGCACCTGGTGCCGGAAAACATGCGCAAGCAGCTGGAGTGGTGCTACGAGGCTCCTTTCTACACCCTGGGCCCGCTGGCCACGGATATTGCACCCGGCTACGACCACATCACCGGTGCGCTGGGTGGTGCCCAGATTGCCCAGCGGGGCTGCGCCATGCTCTGCTATGTGACCCGCAAGGAGCACCTCGGCCTGCCGGATAAGGAGGACGTGCGCGAAGGCGTGGTTACCTACAAACTGGCCGCTCACGCTGCAGACCTGGCCAAGGGCCATCCCGGTGCCCAGCTCCGCGATAATGCGCTGGCCAAGGCCCGCTTCGAGTTCCGCTGGGAGGACCAGTTCAACCTCTCGCTCGACCCGCACCGCGCCCGCGAGTATCATGATGTGACCCTGCCGCATGCCAGCGCCAAATCTGCTCATTTCTGCTCCATGTGCGGCCCGGATTTCTGCGCCATGAAACTCACCCAGGAGATTCGTGAAGCAGAAATCGATGCGAAAATACACGGATAAGCGCGAATTAGGGGCTTGCGGAAATTTGCGCTTTGTGGTATAACTTATGAGTTACCTATGGCGAAAACGGCAATCATCAGTGACATTCACTCGAATCTGCACGCGCTTTATGCCGTCATGGCGGATTTTCAGTGCGAGCAGTGCGGTAGTGTGGTCTGCCTGGGCGATGTAGTGGGCTACAATGCTTACCCTCAGGAGTGTGTGAATGAAATTCGCGCAATGGGGTGCCCGGTCGTGAAGGGGAATCATGATGACGAGGTGGTGTATTTTGCCCAGCTTCTCAAAGACCCTGAAATGCATCGGAGCCTGGAGGGCCGCATGAACCCGATTGCCCGTGCCGCCATGGAATGGAACGCCCGCTGCCTGGATGAAGACAGCCTCACCTGGCTGCGGCGCCTGCCGTTGCAGCGAATTGAGCGTTCGAAATATGCCATGGTGCATTCGTGCCTGGACCAGCCTCAGGCGTGGAACTACATCCTCAACGCCAATGATGCCACCTGCAATTTCCAGCGTCAGTTCCTGCCGCTCTGTTTCCACGGCCACACCCACCAGCCGCGAGTCTTCACCTGGGACGGTCGCCACGCCATCGAACTGCCGGAGTACTGGCAGCAGCTTATCGTGAGTGGCCAGACCGTTGTGCAGCTCGAGCCGGGGCGCAAGTATTTCATCAATGTCGGTTCTGTGGGGCAGCCGCGCGACGGCGACCCCCGCGCCAGTTATGCCATATACGACGATGAGGCCTCCACGGTCACCATTCGCCGTGTGGAGTACGATGTGGCCGGTGCTCAGCAGGCCGTGCGGAGTGTCGGCCTGCCTGAGTATCTGGCCGAGCGCCTCGGAAATGGCCAATAAAAGCATCACAATCCGGATTCCTTCCCCCCCTCTCTTCACTTTCTCTCCATGTCATACATTCGAAACTCTCTCCCTGCTGTAATCCTGTTCATCCTCGGCACGCTGCTGGCGCTTTACCTGGTGCCTATCGAGCTGGAGCAGATGAAATGGGAAGTGCCCGGCATGCCGGAAAGCTACCCCATTGAGCAGAAATTCCGGCCCATCCTTCTGGGGTTGCTGTGCTACCTGCCTTTTGTGGGTGCGCTCATGTATGCCTTCATGGGCACCATGGATCGCTACATGACCCGCAACTTCGTCTCGTACTTCCTCATGTGTACGATGATTATGCTGCTCATCTACATCCTGGCAGACTTCACGGACAACATGGAACGCTTCCGCTCCCGTTTCGATGACCCGGTGGTGCAGGCTCTGCATTTCTACGGCACGCAGCTGCCCATGTTCTTGTACCAGATTCTGCCCTACACCCTGCTCATGGGCACCCTGTGGTGCCTGAGCAAGCTCTGCGGCGGCAGTGAAATCACCGGCATGCTGCAGTCCGGCCGTTCACTGCTGCGCCTTTGCCTCCCCATCTTCCTCATGGCTTCCCTCGTGTCTCTGGCATATGGCATCTGTGGTTTCCACTGGGCCCCCAGCGGCTCCATGTACCGCGAAATCGTGATGAAGAAAAACAAGAACCCGGATGGCACCCCCAAATCCATTGTGTACCGGAGCGATGCCACATCCCGCATCTGGCGCATCAAGCACCCGGCCCTCATCACCAGCCCGGGCGACCCGATGATTGGCGTAAGCATAGACCAGTTCGACCCGCAGAAGCGCGGCAAGCTGCTCAAGCAGTACCGCGCTGCCCGGGCCACCTGGAACAAGGAGGACTCCACCTGGACCATGGAGAATGTCTATGTGCGCGAAATGGCTGTTCCCGGCGTGCGCCCCAAGGATGATATCTTCGCACGCACACTGACCATGGACTTTGCGGAAAAACCCTACCAGATTATCAGTCCCAGCCAGAGCGGGCGCATCGATTCCATGGGAACCTCTGCGCTGTATGAGTACATATCCTCCGGCGCCGGCTCCCGCGAGGACCGCAGCAAGAAACGCACAGAATGGCACGTGCGCATTGCCCGCATCTTCTCCTGCATGGTGCTGGTGCTGCTGGCCATTCCCAGCTCGGTGACCTTCCAGCGCCGCGGCACCATGAAGGGCATCGGCATAGCGGTGCTGCTGGCTGCGCTCATGCTCTTCTTCTACCGCGTATTCCCATCGCTGGGCGAGGTGCGCATCATTCAGGCATGGCTCAGTGCGTGGATTACGAACTTCATCTACATTGCCATCGCCATCTACCTGTTCCGTGTGAATCTCGCGCACCGTTCCTTCAAGGAATGGCTGAAGGCCAAGCTCAAGCGCGAACTCTGATACCCGGCTCATGCGGCGTCCCAAGGGCATTATCTTTGATTTCGATGGCGTGCTCGTTGATACCGAGTGGGCCATCTACCAGTCCTGGGTGCACCTGTATGCCCGCGAAGGACAGGAAATCTCCATCGCCACCTATGCACCCTGCCTTGGCGCTGGCTACTCCCACTGGGACCCCGCCGCCCACCTCGAAAAACTCACCGGCAAGCAGTATGACTGGGCCGCCGAAACCCCGGCGCGCCAGGCCAGGCTCGAGGCCGACCTGGAGCGCATGGGCCTTATGGATGGCGCCGCAGAGCTTCTCGACTGGTGCGCGGGGCAGGGTATCGGCCTCACCGTGGCCTCCTCCTCCTCCCGCCGCTGGGTGCAGGGCTGGCTGGAGAAACTCGGTATCTATGACCGCTTCGTCGGCGTCTTCACCCGCACAGATGGATATGCCGTCAAGCCGGATCCCGCGCTCTTCGAAGCCGCCCGCCAGTGCCTCAACCTTCCGCATGCCGACTGCCTCATCATCGAGGACTCGGAAAACGGCACCATAGCTGCACAGAATGCCGGCATCCCCTGCGTGGCCATCCCCAATCGTATGACCGAAAACTGCGATTTTTCCCGCGCTGCGTACCGGGCTCCGTCCCTGCGTGCGCTTTTAACCTGCCTGCAGAATGCGTGCTAACTTTCTGCTCTCAGTGCGTTGCGCTGAACCGCCCCGTACCGGTAATAAAAAAATCACAAAAAATACAATTTTTGGCTTGCATTCTGCGCGGGGTTGGTGTAAAATGCCCCCGCACCCCGTCCAAGACGGGCTTGCAGAATGGCTCGGTAGCTCAGTTGGTAGAGCAGCGGATTGAAAATCCGCGTGTCGGCGGTTCGATCCCGTCCCGAGCCATTATTTTTTTACCCTGCTTTCCCGATTTTTTTTGCTCTTCATCAACGGGGCGTAGCTCAGCCTGGTAGAGCGCCAGCTTTGGGAGCTGGATGTCGCAGGTTCGAATCCTGTCGCCCCGAGCATTTTTTAGTCTCAATTACGCGCTGTAGAGGTTGTAACTCCCTCACAGCGCGATTTTTTGTCTTGTAGGGCGGCAATTATGTGTGGTAGCGTGGGTGTACAAAAGGGTGCACATTGGGTGTACATGGGTGTACATTTTGCCCTATGGGTGTACACCCTGCTTCATGCACCGAAAGAAACGCTAAAACACTTCTTGTCTCTGTCCCGTTTGCCGTTTTGCTAATTGTTAAAGCTGAAGAGTCAAATTTGTCTCATATCTGAGTAAAAACTCTTGCTTTTTACTCAGATATGAGACATAATCATGCATCATGAACGAGAGATGGCCACTTTATCCGCAAGCTGCAAAAGCCCTGAAGAAGATGGGAAATGATTTGCGAGATGCCCGGCGCCGGCGGCGTATATCAACGACGACGCTTGCGGAGCGTGCGCGTATATCGCGAGCAACGCTGTACCGCATCGAAAAGGGAGATGCCGGGGTATCCATGAGCAGCTACGCAGCGGTTATCTTTGCTCTGGGCCTTGTTGAGCGCCTGAGCGATGCTTTTGATGCGCGTCACGATGCCGTAGGATTAGGTCTGGAAGCAGAACAGATGCCAAAGAATATAGTGAATAAGCGCTATGACCAATGATACTGAGATAGGGGTGTATACCGATTTATTGCAACCCGGTGCAGACTGCATACGGGTCGGGACATTGTGGATACACCACCGCCGTCAGGGCTCTGCCAGTTTTGAATACAGTCAGGAGTGGCTGAACCACTCGCACAGCTACGAGCTGGAGCCTATGCTTCCGCTGGGCCGCGGAAAATACCATACAGCCCCGGGGCAAGTGCTTTTTGGCAGCATGAGCGACAGTGCACCGGATAGATGGGGGCGCCGACTGATACAGCAAGCACATCGCAAAGGTCTGCCGGGATATCCGACGGTGAGCGGAGCTTTGGGGGAGCAGCACTATCTGCTTGGGGTAAATGATATGGCCCGCATGGGCGCCCTGCGATATTCTACTGATGGAGGTGCTACTTTCCTGCATACAGATGAGGGCTCAAGCATCCCGCCGATTATTGATTTGCTTCCCTTGCATCATGCAGCGGAACACCTCTGCCGCGACACCGCAACACCGGCGGAATTACGCATGCTGTTGAATCCCGGTTCTTCCCTGGGTGGTGCATGGCCCAAAGCTAGCGTAAAGGATGAGCAAGGCAATCTCTATATGGCCAAGTTCAGCAACTCCCAGCAGGAATACGATGTAGTAGCGTGGGAGGCGGTGGCCATGACAATCGCAGCCAAAGCCGGGATAAGAGTTCCGGAGTTCAGTCTCAAACGCCCGGCACGAGGTAAGAGTGTATTTCTGAGTCGCCGCTTTGATCGCAGTCCCAGTGGTACACGTCTGCCTTACATTTCCGCTATGACGATGCTGCAAGCAAAGGACGGAGAGGTTCACTCCTACGCAGAGCTGGCAGAGTATATGAGCCAGTATACAGCAAATCCCCGGGCAGACCTGAAAGAACTGTGGTGCCGTATAGCGCTGAGCATCATGGTGACCAATGTAGATGATCATCCTCGGAATCATGGTTTCCTTCGTCTGGAACGAAAGGGATGGCAACTGGCACCGCTGTTTGATGTCAACCCAACCCCGGAGCATGTCAAGGGGCATACTCTTTCCATGGATATCGTGGAGGGAGATAATACAGCTTCACTCAAATTACTCTGTGATCACGCGGATGTTTTTTATTTACGCCCCAGGGAGGCTAAGGAGTTACTTGTTCCTATAGCCCGGGCTGTATCAGGCTGGCGAAGCATTGCAACGAATATGGGAATCCCGGCAGCGCAACAAGAGGAAATGGCAGGAGCCTTTGAACATGCAGCCGGGTATAATTCGGTGCTTAAGCCATAAAGTAGTTTGTTTTCACGATGTGATTTCCCGACCAGGGCGGGGTGCTATATTTCTGCATTTAGAGAGTAGAGATGCAGTTATCCGAAAATATCGGATAACTGACGGGCTAATTTGAGTTCTCCTTGCACCATTTCAATTGATGCGATGGGATGTCAGAAAGATATTACGGCTAAGATTATCTCTAAAAAGGCTGATTACATCCTTGCAGTCAAAGATAATCAACCCACTTTGCGGTTTGATGCTCTGCTCATGTCCAAGCATTGCCGCCCGGACGATGATTTCATTGATACAGATGCTGGCCATGGACGTGTCGAACAACGCAGAA
Organism: Akkermansia sp.; assembly: GCA_017435365.1. Lineage (GTDB taxonomy): Bacteria > Verrucomicrobiota > Verrucomicrobiia > Verrucomicrobiales > Akkermansiaceae > Akkermansia. The sequence continues at coordinate 15,383 of JAFSFD010000029.1, forward strand.
CAAGAATTTACAGAGACATGGCTTATGTCAGCCAGTTCTGGCCTGGTGTGTCTGCCGTA
>JAFSFD010000030.1 GCA_017435365.1 Akkermansia sp.
ATGCAGCGGTAACTGGTCGCCGCTGCGCGGCTCAATGAATTACACGCAAAGCGTGTATGTAAATACGCCCATTCGGGCGTATGAAAGCGCAGCTGGCGCTGCGCATGAAATACCGCCTGGCGGCGGTGCGAAAGCGGCACTGTGTGCCGCATGGCTCTGGCGCACGCTCCAGAGCCGAATTCCCATTAGTCGGGCAGGGGGGGACTTTATTCAAAATGTTGCCGATATTTCCCGTTATTTACAAAATCTACGGGGCTCGTGAGGTTTTGCTGTAGTTTTTAGAATTATTCCACTTGACATTCTATGGTTACTTGTTAGAATAATTCCAGACAATCGAAAAAGAATCACAGGCGAATTCCATCCGAATTCGAACAAAAACCGAGGAAAGCCCCTTGACTTATCTGCCCGTGGGAGTTAGAATGGCCATGTTGGTGGTGAGTCGGGAAAGCCCCCCGGCGAAAGGAAACAACTCCGAACCAAACTATTTTTATGACAGACACAGCAACAACTCAGGATTGTGCCTGCCAGGTGGATCCCTGGCAGGGCTTCAAGACCGGCGTGTGGACAGAGTCCATTAATGTCCGCGATTTCATTCAGCTGAACTACACCCCCTACACCGGCGAAGGCGATTTCCTGGCTGGCCCGACGGAGGACACGACGGCTCTGTGGGACGAGGTGAAAGACCTCATGAAGAAGGAGATTGACGCCGGTGGCCTGCTCGATGCCGACACCGAAGTGGTTTCCACCATCGTATCCCACGCACCGGGTTACATCGACCAGGCACGCGAAAAGATTGTGGGTCTGCAGACAGATGCACCGCTGAAGCGCGCGCTTATGCCTTTCGGTGGCCTGCGCATGGCGCAGAAGGCCCTGGAGTCCTATGGGCTGAAGATGTGCCCCCACACCGCCGAATTCTTCGGTCGCATCCGCAAGACGCACAATGAGGGCGTGTTCGATGCCTACACCAGCGATATCCGCGCTGCCCGCTCCGCCGGTATCATCACCGGTCTGCCGGATGCCTATGGCCGCGGCCGCATCATCGGCGACTACCGCCGCGTGGCCCTCTATGGCACAGACAAGCTCATCGCCGCCCGCCGCAAGGACCTGAAGGACCGCGAAGCCGGCGTGATGACGGATGCCACCATCCGCCTGCGCGAAGAGATGAACGAACAGATTCGCGCCCTGGCCGAACTGGCAGAGATGGGCCAGAGCTACGGCTGCGACCTGAGCCGTCCGGCCACGAACTCCCGCGAGGCTGTGCAGTGGACCTACCTGGGCTACCTGGCCGCGGTGAAGGAACAGAACGGCGCCGCCATGTCCCTGGGCCGCGTCTCCACCTTCCTGGATATCTATTTCGAGCGTGATCTGGCCAACGGCACCATCACAGAATCCGAGATTCAGGAGCTCATGGACCAGTTTGTGATGAAGCTGCGTATGGTGCGCTTCATCCGCACCCCCGAGTACAACAGCCTGTTCTCCGGCGACCCGACCTGGGTGACCGAATCCATCGGCGGTATGGGCGAAGACGGCCGCACGCTGGTGACCCGCAGCTCCTTCCGCATGCTGCAGACCCTGTACAACCTGGGACCGGCCCCGGAGCCGAACCTGACCGTGCTGTGGTCCACCGCCCTGCCGGAAGGCTTCAAGAAGTACTGTGCCAAGGTTTCCATCGAGACCTCCTCCGTGCAGTATGAGAACGACGACCTGATGCGACCGTACTGGGGCGATGACTATGGCATCGCCTGCTGCGTGTCCGCCATGCGCATCGGCAAGCAGATGCAGTTCTTCGGTGCCCGCGCCAACCTGGCCAAGTGCCTTCTCTACTCGCTCAACGGCGGTATGGACGAAGTGAAGGGCAAGCAGGTGACCCCGCCCGCCCCGCGCTACGAGGGTGAGTACCTTGAGTACGACAAGGTGATGGAGCTCTTCGACAACATGCAGGACTGGCTCGCCAAGACCTACATCGACGCGCTCAACATCATCCACTACATGCACGATAAGTACTGCTACGAGCGCATCGAGATGGCTCTGCACGACCCGGAGATTCTCCGCACCATGGCTGCCGGTATCGCCGGTCTCTCCGTGGCGGCTGACTCCCTGTCCGCCATCAAGTACGCCAAGGTCAAGTGCATCCGCAACGAGGAAGGCCTGATCACCGATTTCGAGACGGAGGGCGAGTTCCCCTGCTACGGCAACAACGACCCGCGCGTGGACGAAATCGCCGAGGCTCTGGTCACGAACTTCATGAACAAGCTGCGCAAGCTGCACACCTACCGCGACTCCATGCCCACCCAGTCTGTGCTCACCATCACCTCCAACGTGGTGTACGGCAAGAAGACCGGCAACACGCCCGACGGCCGCCGCGCCGGCGAGCCCTTTGCCCCGGGTGCCAACCCCATGCACGGCCGAGACAAGAACGGTGCGGTGGCTTCCATGCTCTCCGTGGCCAAGCTGAACTATGATGACAGCCAGGACGGCATTTCCTACACCTTCTCCATCGTGCCCGGCGCACTGGGCAAGGACGAGGCCGAGCGCGAGACCAAGCTCGTCTCCCTGCTGGATGCCTACTTCGCCGCCACCGGCCACCACATCAACGTGAACGTGCTGGAGCGCGAAACCCTCATCGATGCCATGGAGCACCCGGAGAAGTATCCGCAGCTCACCATCCGCGTGTCCGGCTACGCTGTGAACTTCATCAAGCTCACCCCCGAGCAGCAGCGTGAAGTAATCAGCCGTACCTTCCACACACGCTGAAGCTGATTTCAGCAAAAGCTTCCAGGCAGCCATCAACCACCAGTTGATGGCTGCCTGTTTTTTTGCCAAAGTGTGCCTGTTTCCTTGAAAAACAGCTTTTTCGTGATACAATAGCCACATCGCCCATGAATACTCCCAAGATTGAATTTCTCGGCTGGGATGAGCCCGCCATCAAACTCGTTGCAGAAAGACTTCACAAAGGACTGACCAATCTGCAGACCGCCGCCAAATACCGCCGCGCCACCGTGGTGGTACCCACCTCCGAAAGCGGTCGCCGCCTGCGCGAGTACATGGCGGAAAAAGCAGGCAAACCCATCCTGATTCCACGGATTATCCTTACGAATAAGCTTATCCCCACCAAGGGCGAGAACGTGGCCTCTGATATGGAGACGCTGGCGGCGTGGCTACAGGTGCTGGCTGCGGATGGCGCTGACCCGGTGGCGCAGTATGCGCCGCTCATCCCCCGCCGACCGGAGACTCACCGCGAGCGCTGGGCCGTGGGCGTAGCACACAAACTGATGGCTCTGCGTACCCGGCTGGAGCAGGAGGAGGTGGGAATCGATGACGTGACCGGCTTGCTCTGCAAGCGGGAGGAAGCCGTGCAGGTGGAATTGGACAAGCTTGGGCAGAAGGAAGAAGCGACCCGCAAGTCGCTTCTTGCCCGAAAAGCGGTGTTTGCGAATGAACAAGTGCGCTGGCGCCGATTGGGGGAGCTGTTTAACAGGGTAGATGCTATTCTGAAGGGGAACACGCTTACAAAGTTTCAGGCTGATTGGCTGGAGGCTCCGGCCCTGCCGGGGAACAGCAAGCTGCTTATTATAGCTTGCGTGCCGGAGTTTTCCACGCAGATTAAGACCTGCCTGCGCCAATTGTGCAGTAAAGCCGGAGTCTGCGTGGAAATCTGGGTACATGCACCAGAGGAGGAAGCTGCTCATTTCGATGCCTATGGTCTGCCGTTGGAGGATTCCTGGTGTTCGCGTGAGATAGACATACCGGATGCACTGGTCTTTACTGACGCGAAGAAGGAGGTGGTGGATAATGCTCGCTCCACCATTCACCTGACGGATGATGCTGAGGCCCTGGCCGCGGAAGCTGTGCGGCTGGCAGGAGGATTCCGTTCGGATGAGGTCGTTCTGTCTACAGGTAGCACGGATTTCAGCCCGGCCCTGTTGAATGCCTTTGCCTCTCCGGAAGTTGGTATGGGGTGGCAGATGAATGCGCCCGAAGGTCGCTCTCTCCGTACGACAGAGCTTGGCAACCTGCCGGAGCAACTGGCAGATTTTTGCGCGGCAAGAAACAGAGATGGAATTGTTTCCGATAAACAGGGCGGCATGCTGGAGCTGAATGCCTTTGTTGCCTTGCTTTGCAACAGAACCTTACAGCAGGTGCTGTATGCGGAAGCCGAGGCGATGGCTAATTTACAGAGCCATGTGGAGCAGTTACGCGCCGTGCTGCTGCCGGCCTCTGTTCAGTCGCTCTGTGATTTGCTGAATCCGGTTTTTGAATTGCCTGTTAAAGCGTATCGCAGCTTAAAGGATGTTGCAGCCGAGCGGAATGTAACCTATTGGGAATATGCTCGCCGGGTTCAGGATTTTGCCGAGGGATGCTGTCAGATTCAACTCTTACCGGATAAATTGAAGGAGCTGGTGTCGCGAGTGACAGCAATATATGCTGACTCTGCCTTGAAGCCGCTTGCAGACAAGTGTTGCAAGAGTGTTCGTTCCCTGTTGGATAAGAAGCTTTCGGGCAAAATCAGTAATCCGGTCATGCTGCTGGAGGTGCTGCGCTACGAGGTGAAGAATCTGGATGGCGCGCAGTCTCGCCATGAGCCATTTGCCGGTAACGTGATAGGCTGGAGAGAACTTACTTTTACCCGGGGCAAGAGGGTGATTATATGCGCCATGCATGACGGCTGTATACCCGAACCTGTGGGGGATGATGAGTTCCTGCCGGAATCTCTGTGCCGGGAATTGAATATCAGACATGAGCCTTTCCGAATTGCGCGCGATTCATACATCCTGACGGCATTGCTGAAAAGTCATCCGGCCGGTGCGGTTCACTTTGTGACAGCGCGGCAGAATCCTGACGGCAGCAGTTCGGCCCCCTCTGGGCTGCTCCTGCGCTGCGGGGCGCAACTTCCCTACCATGCCCGCGCCTTCTTTGCGGAATCCTCCGGTGTGAAACCCTTCCCGCCGGTGCCGATTTATTCCTTACGGACGTCACAGTCCCCGGAACTGCCGGATGGGAAATTACAGCCCGGAATGATGGAAAGCATAGAGCAGATAGCCCCGGGAAAAGCAAATCCTTTTCTCTGTCCGACAACAACCTACTCACCGTCCTCTCTGGAGCTATTCCTTCAGTGTCCGTTTACGTTCTGGCTGAAACATCTTTATCAATTAGATGCCGGGGAGGTGTACGATGATGAAAAGAGCGAGCTGGAGAGCAATGAATATGGTACGCTCGTTCATGCAGTTCTGGAGTCCGCAGTGAAACAATATCCGACGGAAGAAACACTCAGAGCCGCATTCCCGGAGGCCATCTCTGCGAACGAGCTGACAGAGGCTCTGAATCAGCGCATGATAGCCATTGCCCGGAATGAGTGGGAGCGAGTGTATCTCCTGTTCACCGAGCGCGGTGTTCAGCCCCTGCCCATGGAGGTGCTGTTGCGAAATGTCGAAGGCACCATGGCAGCATTTGCCCGCCAACATGTGGAGGATTTGCTCGGCGGTTGGGAGAACATTGCGTGTGAATACACGCTTAAGCCGACATTGGTTCTTTCCAACGGCGAAACTGTCAAATTCCGAATGGTGGCAGACCGCATTGACCGCCACCGCAGCGGGCACTGGCGAATTATTGATTACAAGACCTCTGCTGATGATAAAAAACCGCTTAAAGTGCATTTCGAATTGCTGGAGGAGGGTGAGGACTCTCCCTACTACAGGTTCATGAATGCGGCCGGTTACCGTTTCCCCCTGGTGGAAGCTGCGTTTAAGAACAATAAGGAGGTACGGTGCTACAGATGGAAAAATGTGCAGTTGATGCTGTATGCTTATGGCCTGCGGCAGCTCAATGCAAAGGATATTCGCAACGACCTGAAGCCGGAATCACTGGCCGGGGTTATGCCTGATTTGATTTATTACAATTTGCAGAGCAACAACCGGAGCATGCCCTGTTATCCGCTTCTTCAGTCAGGTCTGCTGGAGCAGTTCAATGTCCGCAACTCCAAGGGAACGTTCAGGTCTACGCCGGAAGAATTGCTGGAGAACGCCATGGAGACGGTGGATTCTGCCATCCGTATGATTCGGGACGGAAAATGTCTGTTCTCTGCTGAATCGCTGAGGCTGAAGACCCGGCCCTATTCCCGCCTGACCGGCGACACCTGGGACAAGAATGCGCCTCGATTCGGGGCAGTTTCTCCTACGGCAGATCCCCGCTCCATGTTCAACCTCCCGGAGCTTAACATCTAATCCTCTTTTATCCCATGCCCGAAACGAATCAAAACTCTCTCATTTATCACACCACAAGTTCCCTTATCTCGGCCTCTGCCGGAACGGGAAAAACCTACCAGCTGGCTTCCCGTTACATCGCCCTGCTGATGTTGGGCGTGGCCCCGGAGAAAATCATAGCCCTGACTTTCACCAAAAAAGCCGCCGGTGAGTTCCGCAGCCGAATCCTGCATGCTCTGGCGGAAGGTGCCTGTTGGCAGCCGGCGAAAGATGATAAGGATGCCCGCAATCCCTTGGCTGTCCGAGTCTGGGAAATCTGGAGCGGGCATACGCAGAAATCGCGCTACGAGTGTGAACCACTGGCCAATGATACCCCGCTGTTGCCGGTGACTGTGGCCTTGGTGAGACGCGCTGCGGCAGAAGGAAAGTATCCGGAGGAGCTGTACGCCGACCCGCAGGAACAGGAGTTACGGGATTACCTGCAGCTGCCGGTACAGGATGCCACTGAGTTTGGCAAGCTGTTGCAGAAGGTGATTCAGGTGATGTCTAAACTGGAACTTTCTACGATTGACAGCTTTTTCAATACACTGGTTACTTCCAACAGTCTGGAATTGGGGGTAAACTCCGTTACTGCGCTCGACCCGGCGGATGCCGCGAAAGCCCAGCGAGCCACGATAGATGACTATCTGGATGCCCGGACCACAGAACAGGATAAGCGTGAGGAGTTCCTGAAGCTTTTTGCAGACCTGACCGGGGGAAAGGGAACAAAAACCATTTCCCATTTGGAAAAGGAGCTTGAGCATCATCTTTCCCTGTACCGTGAGAATCCATCGGTAGAGGCGTGGACTGATGTTTCGTATTTCGAGGAGCAGTGCCTGGGTGATTTTGACGTGCTGACTGCAGAAGAGGCAACCGAATGGCAAAAAAGGGCTCAGGAACTGAACCTATTGCTGCGTGATTTTAACGAAAAGGACTTCCCCCGTTTCATTTATTCCGGGCTGGGCAAACTTTCCCGGCAGGAGGTACCGCTTTCTGCCACCATGGAGAAATGGCTGCCCAATCTGGCTCTTGTGGAGGAATATGAACACCTGTCTGGCATAAATAGAGTAGAGGCTCTTGCCGCTTGGTTGAGAAAGAAGCTGCCCGCCAAGTGCCTGTACGATGCGCAGGCTCGTACACGCAGTCTTTTCTCCCTGCTGCGAGATTATGCAGATGCGTATGAGAAGCGTATATCTGTTTCCGGGGAGTTCTCGTTCGATGACATTGCACGCAATGCTCGCAGGCTCATGTCGCTGGAAAGTGAGGATGAATGGGTAGATGATTCTGCATACTGCCGAGAGCATCTGGCTATCCGTACCGGAAAGAAATACCAGCACTGGATGCTGGATGAGTTCCAGGATACCTCAGATGATCAGTTTGCCACCCTCTCCCCGGTGCTGGAGGTCATTGCCAATGATGCCGTGGCAGGGGCTGTCGACTTCTCCACTTCTTATCCCCGCCCGCTGCCGGCTTCTCTCATTCCTTACCATGAGGACACAAGCTACTGCGTGACAGATGGCAGCCTCTTTGTGGTGGGCGATGATAAACAGGAGATTTACGGTTTCCGTACGGGGGAAACGAAGGCCTTTGATGAGCTCAAAAACAACACGCAATGGAATGTCCCCGTGAAGGAGAAAAAACTCGTCAAGAGCTATCGCTCCTCCCCTGTCATCATGGGTGAAAATGGCTTTGTCAATCAGCTATTCCGGATGTTACAGCCCGTTGAGCTTCAGGACGCCGGGTCGAACGCCGTTGAATTGGAGTCTTTCACCGCACATGAGACGGCAAAGGAGATTCCCGGCTATGCGGAGGTGCAGGTTATTGCACAGACGGAGGATGAAAGCGGAGAGGAAAAGAGCATGAAAGCCTGTGCTTATGATGCCGTGTGCCGGGTCATGCGCCGTTTGACTGTTAACGACAAGACGCCCATCAACGGAATGAGCATTGCCGTGCTGACACGCTCCAACAGCGATGCAGAAGCCGTTGTGAACCAGCTCCGAAATGATATGCCGGAACTTCCGGTGCTGCTGGTGAAAGAGACGTTGGCTGCCACTTTCTGTCCTCTGGGAGAAATGCTCAGCTTCTTCTTCCGCTGGCTGCTACATCCGCATGAAAAAGTGGCTCTCAATGTCGTGAAAGCCTCATTCATGAGCTATATGTTCGCCGGAGCCGAAAGCGATAACGCTGTGTGGGCAGACGGGAGACAACAGCTCGACGAACTGGGCTACACCCGCGTGTTGCAGGGCATTTTTAGCAAGCTTGGTCAACAAACTGACTATCAGGCATTGTCAGCAGAGCAGCAGCAAGCGCATCGTCAGTTGATGCGTACCTGGTTGGATGCCGCACGAGCCTTTGATGCCACGGGAGGTTCACTGGCTGCATGGGTACGCAGGATTTCCTCGCTCAGCACACAGGGGATGGCTTCTTCCCGCTATGTGCAGGTCATGACCATGCACAAGAGTAAAGGGCTGGAGTTTGATGCTGTCATTCTTCCTTTTCTCTCCACGGATGCCATCGATAACGAAAGCGATATGGACTATTTCCGCTCGCCGGACGGTCGTTCCCTGCTGCTTGCACCAGCTAACAAGGAGGCTAGGGCTCAGTATTGGCCCGGGGCGTTCACCGGACTGACCAACGGTTGGAAACATCGCAGCAGCCGGGAGGCGTATAACCTCCTGTATGTAGCTGTTTCCCGAGCCAAACATGCCAACTATATCATTTGCCACGGTGCAGAGTTGCAGGACTCGAAGAAAGGAGAGCTGAAGTCCGCAGCCCGTTCCGTTGGCGGTCTTATTCGCCGGGCTTTCGGCGGTTCTACGGGCAAACTGGCAGAGGATGAGATATTGTCCCCCATGGGAACGGAAAACTGGTACGAGGCACTGAAAGACACAGCCGCCGTTACCAAGGAACCTGCGTCCCCGGTTCCCCTTGGCCCTGCCATCCCCCGCCGTACGATAGTCAACCCCTCCACCCTGGCCAAGAAAGAGGATAAGGAAACGAGCGAAGCCGAGGAACCCAGGAAATCCACCTACGCCAACTATGGCGAGCTCACCGCCGCGGAATTCGGTACCCTCGTCCACACCGCGTGGGAAGAAATCATCTGGCATGATTCCACCCTGCCTGTCTGGAAGCAGAAGGACAAGCCACGTACCCTGCCTCAGAGCGTGGTCTACAACGCCCTTCAACAGCCGGAAATCGCCGCACTCTTTACCAGCAAACCTGGTCAGGATGTATACAACGAGCAGCCCATAGAAGCCATCACTGATATGAACGAATGGCTCTCCGGCACCATCGACCGCCTCGTGCTCACCCACGATGCCGCCGGCAACGTAACCGCCGCCCACATCATCGACTTCAAGACCAACCAGCTCGACCCCACCAAAGAGAAATCGTACGCCGCCCTGAAGGAGGAATACGCAGCCCAGATGGCCGCCTACCGCAAGCATGTGGCCGCGGCCCTCGACCTCCCCAAATCCGCCGTCGCTGTATCACTCCTCTCCTGTCCCCTGGGCATAAAAGCAAGGATAGTCCCCTGCTGATAAAATGCAACCCCACACGGAAGCCCGGGCATCACTCCCGGGCTTCCTGCTGCAGGCTGTCAATCAGCGAGGCCAGCATCCCATTGGGCGCAATATCCCCCACCCAGATTTCCCCTGCCTGCCGGAGCACATATTCATTGCACCAGGTGGCTACCTTCTTATTCAGCGGCGAGCCACCCGGCTGCGGAGAAATCAATAACAAGCGGTTTTCTGCCAATGCAAGCAGTTGCTCCGCAGGTAGCGACTTCACTTCAGGAACCCCAGATGATTTTCCTTATTCGTTACCCGTGGCTTGATATCAAAAATAGCATGAATGTGATTAGGCATAATCACATACGCCCCCAGCACCAGCTCCTCATACTTCACCGGGAGTTCTTCCATCACAGTCCTGACGCCTTGCCCCAGCTCATTCACCACGCACTTCTCCCCCCACAATCGCACCCAGAAGGCACTTATTGTGAGCCACCTGAACCGTAACGAAAAATCGCCCATGACGATAATCGATATTTCTATTCCGCAGCGAGTGCTGAAAGTAACGCGGCCTCATACCAACACTATAATACCACCTTTAGGCTCATTCAAGCTCTAAAACAGCCTCCTGTCGAAGCACGGGACATCAGTCCCGCCTCTTCTCACTGCCGCCAGGCAGGGGGCCATCAGTAAGCAGATATCTCTGCAAAAATCCGGCCCTGTGACATCCACGAACTCCCGGCAAAAGCCTGGCAACTGCTCCAGCTTCTCTCTGAAAAATCCTCCCCCGCCAAGGCACCCTTGCACCCTTACGGGATATTCCCCCCCGAACCGTCATATCTTCTGACTGCCTCATCACTTTTATCTGGCAACCGTTTCCTGATAAATTGCCAGATGAAAATGGGAACTTATTATTTTACTTTTCCTTATTAAGTTGACACAAATCTATTATTTTGGATTTACTTTTTTGCTCTATGGATTTCATGAAATTTTCCATGTAAACCCAATCTGGCTCGCCCGATTTTTCATCAGCTGGGAGGAGAATCTTTGTATCAGCTAAATGTTTTTTCCATTTCCTTCCATATGAATATTTTGGTCTTTCTAAATCGAGGATCGTAACAAGAAAAAGCCCTATATAGGGATTTAAGTTCTTGTTATAACCTGCAGTAATGTTAATTGTAGCAATAAATTCTCTGTTTATGTAGTTGGTATAACCAACAGAACCTTGCCCATCACATATAAACAAAATGCAATTTCCTTGTTGAATCAAATCAGGATTTCTATAACAGCGAGAAATCACGCTATTAGATTGTTTTTTTGCACCTAAATATATACAATCATCACCTTCTTCCAGTTGATCATCTTTGCTATTTACCTTACCTGATTGCAAAGTGAATAAATCCCCAACTCGATACCATTTACACACAGTGTCGTTAAGAATATTCATATTAGGTCACTTGTTTGAATTTGAAAAGCAATGTAGTCTCTCATAACTTTTTCGAAAGATTCTTCATTAAGCTGTGAGTAATCTGTATCCAAGTATGCTTCTATGCACCATTCGTCATCTGCAGTCACTTTTTTTGTAAGACTTTTTCCTTGTTTTTTTTCGCGATGCTCGTATAAAGAAAGCCATTCCTGCTCTATATATTTCCAAGAATCCTTTATGTCCACTCTTCCGATGTTTTTTCGTTTCTTAAAACCATCGTCTCTATAATAACCAAAAAACGTCTCCTTTTCAGAATCATTGTGAGGTGTTCCCAACTTAAAGACAAGGCAACAAACTACAGCATTTGCACCGGGATAAAACATCTCACTAGGCATTGAGAAAACTGCATCCAGAGTATGATTATTGAGCATAGCACGCTTGTAATTTTGAATAACTCCAGAAGTTCCAACAACGCACTGCATAGGAAGAAGTGCGACTAATCTAATTTCCCGGTCTGACTTTGCCATTTCTGCGACTCTGTAAACAAAATAAAGCCCTTTGGTAGGGTCGGTTTTGGCTTTCCCCCATTCTTCTTTGTATGCATCATCCACTTCAGCCTTACTGGCATTATACGGTGGATTCATCAAAATAACGTTGGCTTTAGCAGCATGAATCCACTCAGCTTTATCAAAGCAGGAAGCTTTTATAATGTTGGAATTCCCATCTCCGTGGATTAGCATATTGGTTGTAGATAATCCAAATGCTTCTCGAGAAACTTCAATACCGAATATTTGATTTCTTCGAACAGATTTTCTCTCTTCATCAGTCTCACATTTCGCCAAAGCCTGAGTCATAGCCTGAACTAAAAATGTTCCAGATCCGCAAGTTGGATCCAACACTCTGCTATTCCTACTAATGCCAGCAACTTTACACATAAAATGTGCTATATGATTCGGAGTATAAGCTTGGTTCTTATTACCCTTACCCACATACTTATTAAAAGTGGTGAAGAAATAACTCAAAATATCATGACCTTCATAGCTTGTATCATCGATATAAGGTACTATATTGTCCTTAATGAATGTAAGCACATGAGAGAAATCTTTCGGTTTTAAATTTTCAACTTTGCTATTTTGTAGAATATCCGAGTATAAAACGGCTATTTTTGTTGCCTTATCCACGTTCGGCTCATTACCGAGCATAGATTCCAAGATCCCTTTAATTCCAGCAATAATCTGAGCCGTTAGCAATGACTTATACACCAATCCATTTTTCAAGGCTAGCATGCAAGTACCAACAAATTGGCTGCGTAATTTTTCATCTATTCCATTATCATGAAGAATCTTATTCAATTTGGCAGTATTATCCAAAACTGCATTTCTATCGTTCGTGTTTCTCTCTTGAAAATAGGTTGCATATTCTTCAAGCGATTTAATCTTAACATCATCCAATTCCTCCTCTTGATCACCAGATATCTTCCATACAGCAATTCTTGAGTCCTTTGTTCCTGCAAGAATCGCTATAATTTTGTTTGCAGGCTGATATTCCTGTTCTAGAGCGACATATGCAAAAAGCTGTTTCTTGTCTCTTTTGGAAATCTTCTGTTTTGTCTCCACTAATACCGCAACCTTTCGGTGTGGGTCATAGAAGCGAATATCTAACTTAAAGTGTCCATCCACAGTTCGTCCTAACGCCCTGCAATAACTGAACTCCCCCCCTTCTATATTTCCACCATCGTAATATTGACTACCTATCAACCTAATTATTTCATAACGGGGGAGACCGACCCCACCAACAGCCAAATTGTTTTCTGCACTCATAATTTATTCTCTATTCTTATGTAATTATCACATCATCCAGACTAACTCTAATTTAATCAATTCCATACATGCTATTAATACCTAACTATTTTAACGTAGCATCTTTGTAATTATCTTCGTTATTCGTGTCACTTTTTAATCTCTTACATACTGTTCATCTCACCCCCTCTCCAGATACGCCAGGGCATCGGCGCAGATGGGGGAGTCGGTGGGGTGGCCGGGGCCGTATTTATCGGAGGAACGGGAGATAATTTTGTAGATGAAGGAATTATGCTCGGCGGGGACGATCTGCACGGAGAGGGTGCGGGCGCGTTCTTCTTTCACAAAGAGGTTGCCGGGGGTGTGCATGGACTGGGGGTTGTGCACCTTGTAGGGCTCGATGCAGACGGCTTTGAGCATTTCGCGACCGTTTTCCTTGCGGCTGCGGATGACGATGTAATCCTCGGCATTGCAGATATGGGCAGAGAGCAGCTTGCCGCCTTCGGAGGTATTAAAACCGTTGGAGTAGCGCTTGCCGGCTTTGGTCAGTTTCTTTTCAATCACCTCCCTGGGGTTCAGCACGTTCACGCGTCCGCTGTCGTAGCAGAGCAGCAGGCGGGAGTTTTTCTTCTTGAAGGCAGTGGTCACCGGGATGTTGAACAGGGTATCGGCATCCTGGGCCGGGGCTTTCTGCTGCGACACAGTGCCATCAGCATACAGCGAGATGTGGCGCCAGATGGGCTCGGCCGCAGCCGGAGCCGGCGCGAGTTCCACCTGCAGTGCGCTACCGGCGGCCACAGGGGTGGTCTGCTCTGCAGATTCCGGCAGGGCAATGGGGGCAGCCGAGGCCGCAGGCTCAGTCTCTGCCGGCACGCGGGCGCCGCAGCGCTCGCAGATGTAGTCGGTAATCTCGGAACCTCGCAGCATGCGCACTGAGTTGAAGCAGCGGATAAAGAGAGATTTTTCCTTGAACCAGACGGGGCGCGGTGCCGGGCTCACCTGCAGGAAGCAGACGATGCGGCCGGCGCTGTTCTGCCGCAGCTCTATTTTCACACGCGAACTGGCCAGCGAGCCCAGAGTAGCAGCGATGGTGTGGATGAACTTCAGCTTGATTTTGTCCTCTGTCAGGTCATACTGGAAGTCGTCCTCGTTGCTGGTGTTGATGTATTTGAGGTCATCGTTGATACCGCGGATGGTGCCATCATCATAATAGCCGATGCAGAGCAGGCCGCCCTCGGCATTCATGAATCCGGCCACGTGGCGCATGAGCTCATAACCCAGCTGGTTATCAATATCCAGCTCGCCATTGCGGGTGTAGACAAAGGAGCTCTTGTACTCCAGACGGGGGCCTTCCTGGCCCAGCGTGCCCTCGTCCTCCAGGCGCACAATGCGGCGGAACTCGGCCGAATCCACGGTGCCGGTGGGGTCTTCTAGCACCAGCCAGCCCTTTTCCGAAAAGCCTTTCAGACGCAGACGGATGGCATCGCCCACGCTTTCCTCGATTTCCCCCTGCGGGTAGTAGCGGTGCAGCATGCCCAGCACAGTATCCTTCACGATGAAGTAGCTGAGGCCCTCGCTGGTGCGGGCCTCGTTGCAGATTTCGAAATCATACGTTTCCCCGGTCCGGAAGTTCTGCAGCAGAAGCAGATGCTGCGCAGATTCAAAGGTAAGGTGGTTTCCTTCCACCGCACGAATGCGCAAGCGCAGGTTCTGCCCTTTGCTGTAGGTTTCATTTTCGGCATTCAGGAAGTGATGGAAGCCGAATTCATCCACCACCTGATAGGTCGGCAGCGGTTCGCCCTTGCGGTCGGGCTCGCCCGGCAACGCCGCCACGGTGAAGTCGTAGCTCTGCCCTGCCTGATATTTAGTGCTCAGAATGGAGCCGATGTCCTGCGCCAGAATCGGGAAGGTGGTCGTGTAACCATCGCGGTCCACATTGAAACGCAACACAAAACAGGGGATTACCTTATCCCGGAGCTCTGAGGGCTCCCATTCCTCCTGGAACGGCAGAAGCTTCACGCGGTAGAACCAGCCCGAATCCTCATACCCGGGCATGGTTTCAGAGCCGTTGTAGCTCAGCACAAAGAATGCTTCGCCGTTGTATACCGCCACGCGGCTCACCTTGAAATCGTATACCTTGTTCTTTTCAAACATCATAAAAACCCTGCTTTCCCGGCGATTCTATCATATTCCCCTCAAACCGGGCAAGCAAAAAGCCCGTTAATAACAGACAAATAAAACGCATTCCCCCCCCCCGCCGACAGCTTATCAAGAAAAATTCATTTCATTGATAATTTTTGCATTTTTAAATAAGTAACATCAAAAAAAACAGCAACCGCACACCTTGACAAAGTTTGAAAATGTGGTATACAGGAGCTGCACACGGCATGAGCCAGTGCATCTGTCTATCAAATTCCAATCAAACTGTTTATCATCATTGTTATGAATACTACCACCATTGTCGCGGCGGGGAGCGCCGCGTTGTTGTTGCTTCCTGAGTGTTGTTGTGCTGTGCAGATGGTGCATGGTGCGTGAAGCTGAATTCCGGCGTAGATACCGCCTTGGCGGAGCTTTGCTCTGCGGCGGGTTCTCGTTTTAGCACAAATACAATCCCTCTATGTCGAACACTCAGAAACGTCCGTACCGCACAATCAGTATCATTGTGCCGTTCAACACCCCGTCCACGCGTGAAAAGCGGCAGCGCAATAAAAAGCTCTACTACCTGCTGCGCTGGCTGAGGTACAGCCTGCCCCGGGGAAATGGCAATGCTTACTACCGCATGGAGCCGCAAGAGGCACCTGCCGCCATGCCGCATGGCGCGTACCGATTGCAGGCTCAGCTGCAGATGAAGATGGATACTTTCCTCGCATCCGCGCCGTTTGCAGAATTCATCGCCCGCATGCAGGCAGAAGCCATTGCGCCAGCAGTATACCTGGTGGAACACAAGACCAATGGAGAAGATGTAGCGCTGCCGCGCATCCGCATCTGCGAGGACCAGTCGAAGGAGCTCTCCCGGCCCATCCCGATGACCGGCACCGAAATCGACCGCTTCCACACCCCCTGTTTTGCCCGGCAGATGCTGACCGCACCGCTCGATAAGCCTGTGGATGAATACCCTGCAGAATAACAACACCCTCATGAAGCAAAAGAGACTGAGATACGGCCGACCCATGTCGCGGCGCGAGAAATTCATCCTGCGCTGCAGGCTTGCAGAAGAGGCAGAAGGAGCCCGCCGCCACGAGGAAAAAGTGGCAGGCTACCTCGAAAGCATCCGCCAACGAGCTCTCAGCGTGCAGAGCAATGAAGAAGTCCGCGCCCTTTGCCGCAAAGTTTGGAGCAAGCGGCACTCCTATCCCGCGGCCATCAGCCTGACCGACCGCATCCTGGCAGAACGCCGCGCCGCGGGCGAGCTTTCCACGCTCTGAAACCGCTCCCCCCGAAAATAAGGAGGATTTATGTAAATCGTGGACCTCTAAAAACTCACTAAATTGATGTTTGTCGTTGTCGGGCTTTGTGCTCAAACGTTGGGTCGCGTGGGGCAATTTTGAGAGGATTCTGCTTTTTTTCTTTACAAATGATTTCCGGATGTGCTATTTATGAAGACCACGCAACGATAACATACTCGACTGATATGAATAAACATATTTTCTACGCAATGGCACTGGCTCCGGTAGTGTGCATGACTGCGCAGGCCACGCCGGAGGTGGCCGCGCTTGATTCCATCAAGGCCGCGATGCGCGACCTGACCACCCTGGTGAGCACCTCCCAGGAGAAGGATTTGCCCACCCTGGTGGCTGATCTGGATGCAGTGATTTCTGCTGCTATGCCGGGTATTCTGACGCAGCTGGAACCCCTGACCGATGAGCAGCGTCTGAGCGTGATTCAGGGCATCATGCAGGCCGAGGAACTGGGCAAGCTGATTGAAGGCGCGGCCCCGCTTTCCGAGGGCAAGGCTGCCGCTGCCATCATGCCTGCTGTGGCCGGCGAGGCCGACCCGGTTGCTCTTTCCGCTTCCATTCCGTTCAAGACCAAGCTGCAGGTGGTGGATATCTCATCCAATCTGTTGAAGCTGGCAATCGGCCTTGGCATCGACAGTCCGGCTGTGCAGCAGATGCTCGGCGGCCTCATGGGTGGCGGCGAGGATGAGTGCGAGATGGAGGAATGCCCCGCTGAATAAGTATTCTGCGCCTCTATTGCAGCGTTCCGGTCTGACTTGCTCGAATAAACGGGCGGCGAGAACAGGCGCTGGCAGATAACTCTGGGTTCAGCGTTCCGGCACATGCGCCGGAACGCTGAATTCTTTTATCTTTTACAGGCTTGTTGAATCATCCGCTGAACGCTATGCGAGGCACTGGCCTTCGGATTGAGCAGCCGGGTGCCGAATCTGCCCCTATTTCGCCGCTCCGTAGAATCGCTGCAGGAAGGCAGGGTTCTGCTCGCTGTAGAGAGCTTCGGCCATGTCGTCGGCCAGGCGGATGAGGGTTTGCTGGAGGTTACAGAGGAAGGGCGAGACTCGGTTGATATGGCCGGTGGCGGCATAGTTGGTGCAGCCGCAGGTGTTGAGGCAGCGGTGGCGCCATTCGCAGAGCCTGCACTCAGGGGTGGCATTGCCGCGGGTGGCGATGATGGCGTTCTGCCGGGCGCGGTCGATGCCGCTGCTCACGTTGCCGAAGCAGATGGCCGGGTCATCGCCATCGCCGACCATGCGGGAGCAGGGGAAGAAGTTGCCATCCACCGAGACGGCAATTTCCCGCTCGCCGATACGGCAGTGCAGGCAGTCTTTCGGCTGATTTTGCAGGTGGGAGATAATTTTGCTTTCCATGCACTCCAGCTGCATGGGGTGGCCGGAGCGGTAGGAGCCGGCCAGGTCATCTGTGACCAGCTCCAGCTGCTGGCTCAGGGTGGCGAATTGTTCATCTGTCCACTCGCTCCAGTAGTCGAAATTGAGGGCAATGGGGCCGTGGTAGTGGTCGTGCAGCCAGCGGACCCCCTCCCTCAGGTGGATGCAGTTTGCGGGGTTCACCACACAGATGACCTTGCTGCGCAGATGGGGGAAACAGGCTAACAGCCCCAGAGCCTCAGCCGCCAGTTCATGGCTGCCGTGGCCATCGGCAAAGCGGCGGTTGGTGTTGTGCATGGCCGGTGAGCCATCAATGGAGAGCCCCACGAGGAAATCCCGCCCGGCCATCCACTCCAGCTTATCCCGGGTGAGCAGGGTGCCGTTGGTGGTGATGCCGAACCGGATGCGGGTGGCGCTTTCTGCGGCTTTCTGTTGAAGGTATGTGCAGCAGTGCCGGAGCAGGGGCCATTCCAGCAGAGGCTCACCGCCGAAGAATGAGATATCCAGGTTGCGCCCGGTGCGCTGCGCTTCGGCCAGTGCCAGGTCGAGCGCTTTCTCCGCAGTTTCCTGCGACATGGCGTGCGCATACTTGCGCCCCGCGTAGCAATAGCGGCAGCGCAGGTTGCAACCGTGCGTCAGGCACAGTGTGAGTGTCAGATTTCCGTTCATTATTCTCCTCCCGGTGTTTCGGGCTGCGGGTTGGGCTTAGCTCCCGTTTTGAGGAGGTGCGGGAGACTGGCACCCACCTGGCACCTGTTGCCTGCCTCCCCGCTGGGCAGCGCTCCCGCCGGGGCCATGAGCGTGGGGTAGAGCGGGCCCGGGCCGGTGATGGCAGGCTTGAGTTTTATGCGATGATTCTATGCTGATTCACCGTTGTGTACAAGCAAAAAATAGATGCATCCCCAGAAACCGCACGGCGTGGCCCCGGAGGGGGAAGCGCAGAGCACGGTAAATTGGATTTTGTGGGGGAACTCTGTCGGAGCACGGGACTTCAGTCCCGATTGGAAGCACCGTTATTTCGGGACTGAAGTCCCGTGCCCCGACAACGACAAACATTAATTTTTCAAGCACGATATCGAAAGGTTTGCCCCGCCGGGCACACGACTTCCCGGCGGGGCTTTTTACTGCAATACACGTTACAGCACAACAATTATCGGCACATCAGAACGAGAAGACGCCCTGCACGCCCATGATGACCACGTCGCTGTTGTCCGGGTCGTAGGCGGGGTTGGCGATGTACTGGATGTGCGGCACCAGCTTGAAGTAATCGTTCAGCTGGAGGCTGTACATGGCTTCGGCCACGTACTCGCGGTCATTATCGACAGGGGAGGCACCCTTGAACACACCGAAAGCAAGGCCCAGGAAGTCATCCTCGCGGGAGGGGATGAGCTTCACGTTGGCACCGCAGGTGAAGTCGAAACCGTTGCCGGCCTCCTGCCTGGCGGCCCAGCCGGCGCGGCTGTACACGCTGAGTGAGTCGCATACTTCGTGCTCAATGCTGCCGGCCAGCCCCACGTTGTTGCTGCTGGTGCCGTCCATGTTGTCGATGTAGCGATAGAAGGGATTGAGGCGGATGGTGGTAGCACCGTCTGCCAGCATGCGGCCGTATTCACCCACCAGCAGGAAACTGTCATTCCCGTGGAATTTGAAGGGATTATCACCATAGCCGGTGGCCTCGCTGGAGGCTGCGAACATGGCGTAGCTCACTGAGTCAATCTCGTGTTGCAGCACGATGCCGAGGTTGGCATCCGGCAGGCCGAGCACGGAGGAGTTGATGAAGCCGTCGTTGGTGAAGGAGGAGAAGGAGTCATTGGCAATGCCCACGGCATCGAAGTAGTTGGTGAGGTTCACCATACCGGCGATGATGCAGGAGCGCTTGTTGTTGAAATACTGCATGAGAGCAAGCTCCGGGAGCACGCCCTCGTGCCCGCCGTAAATATCGGCATGCGGATAGGTGGCGCTGCCGGTTCCCTCGCTGAACATGCGGCTGGTCTTATCAGAATGGGAATCCAGCCCCCAGGAACCGGAAAACTCGACGCGTAACCAGGTGCCGCCATTCATGTTGTCCTCGATGAGGCGCTGGTTGAGCTGGGCATGAATGAGGAAGAGGTTGGCATTGTCATGCACATCGGGGGATGTGTTGTTGCTGTGCCAGTACCCGTATGCCATGTCCACGGCCCACTGGGTGCCGTATTGCTCATTGGCTTTCACTTTGTAAGCGGGGTCGCCTTCCTCAGGGGTGAACATGTTGATACCCTGGAGAATCTCTCCTGCCGTCGGCTCTGAGGCTTCCGCTGCGATCACGGGCAGGGCGGCGAGCCCGGCCAGTGCCATTGCGATTATGTTCGTTTTTTTCATTTGTATTAGTTGATAGAGACCGGAGTCTCTGGGTGTGTGTGTTGTAGGGTATAGGGCAGTCGGGAAGGGGGGGCTTACTTCTTGCCTTTCTTGCCGCAGCCGCAGTTGCCACTGCAGCCACTGCAACCGCCAGGGCAGCCTCCATCCTTGCTTTTACGCAAGCAGGACCTTATGGCAAGTGCTGCTGCGCCCAGGAGGATGAGGATGATGATGAGGTCTGCCATGGTGGTGCGGTGTGTGAAGTGGGTTATTTGTTGATGTTAAGGCGATGCGGATTCGGGCGCAGTGCCAGGATGATGACGCCCAGGAGCATGATGCCGGCCAATACCTGGGCGGAACCGAGGGTGCCGGCGGTGATGTAGAGGCCGATCTGGTAGGTGATGAAGGCTACTGCGTAGGCCCACAGGCTCATGTAACCGATGGCGAACCAGGTCCAGCGGGCGCTGTTCATCTCGCGGCGGATGGCACCGCAGGCGGCGAAGCAGGGGGCGCACAGGATGTTGAAGAGCATGAAGGAAAGTGCGCTCAGTGTGGTGAAGGCCCCGGCGGCGCGAACATTGGCTGCCACTCCGCTGGTCTCCTCATCTTCCTCCACTTCGGGGAAGAGGAAGGCCACAGCACTGTTCACGTAATCCATGAAGCTCTTCTCGCCCTCGCTGGCTGTTGCGGGGGCTTCCTCAGCCGCTTCTTCCTCTGCCGCTGCTTCGGCGGGCAGGGTGGTGCGGGCGGCGGTGTCGCACTGCCAGAGTGCCATGGTCAGGGCGCTCAGGGCATTGGCCTTGGTGGTATCCGGGGTGCGCGGGAGTTCCTCCCCTGCGGGGGCATCCGCAGCGGATGCTGCTCCTTCTTCTGCGGGTTCTTCCTGAGCGGGATAGAGCACACCGAAGGTGCCCACCACGTTTTCCTTGGCAATGAGGCCGGTCACGGTGGCCACGGCGGGCTTCCAGTCGCCCCAGCCCAGCGGGGTGAAGAGCGGGGCAAAGGTGTTGCCGGTGTCGGCCAGCATGCTCTGCTCCACGGCAGCCTCGTTTTCTGCGGTATTCAGGTATTCAAACTTCCAGGTGTAGTTCGAGAGTGTCCAGATGAGGGCGGAGGCCAGGAAGATGACGGTGCCGGCTTTCTGCACGAAGGCTTTGCAGCGCTCCATGGCGCGCAGGTTGATATTTGCCCCCTGTGGCATGTGGTAGGCGGGCAGTTCCATCACAAAGGGAGTGTAGCCACCGGCGAACATGTGCATCTTGCGCAGCATCATGCCGCCCACTATCACGGAGCCGAAGCCCAGGAAGTAGGCCACGGTGGCCACCGTGGCGGTCTGCCCGATCATGGCACCGATGAGCGCCAGAATGGGCAGCTTGGCACCGCAGGGCACAAAGGTGGTCAGCATGATGGTCATGCGGCGGTCTTTCTCGTTTTCGATGGTGCGGGTGGCCATGACACCGGGCACGCCGCAGCCCATGGAGACGAGCAGGGGAATAACGGACTTGCCGCTCAGGCCGATGGTGCGGAACAGGCGGTCGAGCATGAAAGCCACACGCGCCATGTAGCCGCAGTCCTCGAGTATGGACATGAGCAGGAAGAGCACTGCCATCTGCGGCAGGAACCCCAGCACCGCACCCACACCGGCCACGATACCATCGGTGATGATGGCCTGCAGCTGCGGGGAGCAATCCAGGCAGGTGCGGCCCAGCATGGCCACGCCGAAGCTCACCAGGCTCATGATGATGAACCAGGCGATGAACTCGCAGCGTCCGGCGCGTCCCGTGAGCTTCATGGGGTTGGCGCAGAACTTGTGCGTGCGGCTGCCGAAGTTGTTGACGCCCTTAGTGCCGGGTTTTGCAAGGCAGAGCACCAGCAGCACGGCATTGGCAACGCCGAGCAGGGCCATGAGCGCGGTGTGCAGGAAACCCGGCAGGTGCGGGCAGACGTATTCTACTGCGAATGGCGCTACCATGATGTAGAGCCAGGCGCCGTTCATGTTCAGATCATGCAGGCGGCGCAGCATGGCGGGGAACACCAGAATCATGGCCAGCACCGCACTGAACATGGTGAGGGCTTCCACCCCGGCGGCTTCGTTGCCGATGAATCCGGCCAGCCAGCCGCCGACCACCGGCCCGAAGAGCACATCATTCGCCCAGTCGGTGCCCCAGACGCCCACGGTATTGATGGAAAGGTAATAGATGGCGTACATGACCGCCACAAAGATGACCGGACCTGCCACGCGGTGGGTCAGCACGGCATCCACCTTCTGGGAGAATTTTTCGCGATTCGGCTGCTGCACCAGCACCTGCGGGATGAAGGCGCATATGGCATCGTAGCGGCTGCCGGCGATGATGGAGGCCACGTCGTCATCCATGCTGGTTTCCAGTTCCATGCGGATATCCTCCAGCACATGGGCTTTCACCTTGCTGGCGCCCTTCTGCAGCAGTTCCTCGCCTTCCAGCATCTTGATGGCTTCGAAGCGGTTGGCTCCGAACTCGGCCATGACCTGTTCCACGGCTTTCTCCACCGGGGCAGAGTAAGTAAGTGTTTTCGGAGCGGCTGGCAGCGGGCCGGTCATGAGCTGCAGCAGCTCGGTCATGCCGGTCTGCTTCAGCGCACTGACGGCCACTACCGGGCATCCCAGACGGGCGCTCAGCGCAGCGGTGTCGATGCTGCTTCCCTCGGCGGCCAGCAGGTCGCACATGTTCAGCGCTATAATCATGGGCAGCCCGGTCTCCATTATCTGGGAGCTCAGGTACAGGTTGCGCTCCAGGTTCGTGGCGTCCACCACGTTCACCACCAGATCCGGCTTCTCCTCCAGCAGGTAGCGGCGGGAAACCACCTCCTCCGGCGAGTAGGGCGAAAGGGAATAGATGCCGGGCAGGTCCTGCAGCTCGATTTCCTCGTGCTCGGTCAGGTGGCCCCCCTTGCGGTCTACGGTCACCCCGGGCCAGTTGCCCACATACTGGTTCGCGCCGGTCAGCTCGTTGAACAGTGTGGTCTTGCCGCTGTTCGGGTTGCCGGCGAGTGCTATCGTGCGTTTCATTGTGTGTGTTATCTTTTGAAATTCGCGGTTATCTCACCTCTATGCAGGCGGCCTCCGCCTTGCGCAGCGACAGCTCGAAGCCCCGCACGGTCACTTCCAGCGGGTCGCCGAACGGCGCCATCTTTCGTACCTGCACCTCGGCGTTCTTGGTCAGCCCCATGTCCAGTATGCGCTGGCGCAGCGGCCCTTCGCCATGCACTTTCACCACGTGCACGCTCGTGCCTATCCTTATCTGGTCTAATCGCAGATGTTCTGTTTTCATTGTTGTGTTAGCTTGGGCTAATTTGAGAAGACGGCCAGAGTTTAGTCGCGACTAACTCTTTTGTCAATCACTTTTTGCAATTATTTTGCCATCATGACCGAAAAAGCGGGAATGATTCAGGACTGAGGTTCCCGAGAAAAGAGGTAAATGGGAATTTGAATTACGAATTACGAGTTACGAATTACGAAGTAAAAAGTTCCGCGGGCATTCGCCCGCCAGTATGGAATTATTTGATGTACAATGGCGAGCCGTAAGGCTCGCGGAGCTGACAATTCGTAATTCGTAACTCGTA